>JBAYUP010000001.1:0-90311 GCA_041675045.1 Minisyncoccota bacterium
AAATCCTTCAATAAAAAAATTTCGTACTCCCTCTATCCCCTCTGGGCTTTTAATCACTCGAAGAAGTGCTACAAAATCATTTGCATAATCTTGGAGACAGTCTTTAGCACGATCAAAAGGTTTAAAATCTGGGTGCTCGTTCATATTGTAATTATATACTATGAATTTGAATATAAAAATCCCCTTTCAGGGATTTTTATAACAAACGTGGGAATATATATTAGTTATAGATTACCCTTTTTAAATACCAATGCAAAAAATAAAATAGTTGCATAGAGAGACACAAAAGGTTTAAGTAACATAAGAAAGGATACAGGACCACGCTCTCCAAAGGGAATGAAGTTAATCATTGTTAACAATACCCCAATTGCTGGAACAAGAAGCCATCGAAGTGCAGAGCTTTGAGTAGTTAAGTCGAGTAAACGCTTGTAAGAAATAATAAGACCGATTAGGCCTCCCAATAATCCTATTATTGCAATAGGCCCACCGTAACTTGATCCAAAAACAAGAGCCATCGGTGTAAGCCCCTTACTTTTAAGGATTACCATTATTATGCCCATACTTAGAATTGTAAAAAGTGCATAAGACAGTAAATATGTTTTTCGTCCTATTGGTTTTGTAAGAATGTTTTCCATATTTTTATTGTTGATTAGATGAATTTTGAGAATTCTTATTCTCAAACCCCTGTGTTGCTACAATGACAATAAGAGCGCCAAATGCTACTACTCCTATTGTAGAAATAGATTTCCAGAGTACTTCTTCAGAAAAAACATCCCAAATTGATAATATTGCCACAAAAGTCAAAACAGTAACTGAAAAGATAAGCACCCTAGTCGCTATTCTCTTTATTTCGTGATTTTGCATGTGAATTAATCTATACCTATAAATATCTATTAATAATAAGTAAATTATACCACAATAAATTTAGACCCCATCTTTAGCTTTAGATGTTCTCTTATCCTAGAGATGGACTACAACAGCAAAACCCCCCGACCTAGGTCGGGGGGTTTTGCTGTATTGTTATTTATTTCTTAAACGGTACACCGATGAGTTCAAAGAAATCGAGAGCTTCTGCTTTAGTCTTTGCTGTTGTAACTACTGTTACACCGAGACCAAACACATCTTTCAATTCTTCGTCACCTGTTTCAGGGAAAATTGTGTGTTCTTTGATTGAGAGCGTCATATTGCCGATATCATCAACAATTTTTCGTTCAATACCACGAAAGTCTTTTGTACGAGGCATTGCAACGTTAATCAACTTTTCAAGGAATCCATACATGCGCGCACCGCGGAGCGTAACCATAACACCAATCTGATCTCCTTGGCGAACCTTGAAACTCGCGATTGATTTCTTTGCCTTACGAGTAGCTGGCTTCTGTCCAGTAATCTTTGCCAAGCGGTCCATGATGAATGTATTACGATTCTTGTCACGCTTGATTGCTGACCCTGTACCAACAGACACCACAATCTTTACGAGATGAGGTGCGGCCATAACATTCTTGTAGCCATATTTTGCGCCAAGTGTTTTGAATGCTTTATTTTCTTTTTGCTTTACTGTTTCCATATAGTTGATTTTTATGAGCGAAGCGATTTATAAAATCACTACCCTGTTAAATAAAACCCTTCGTATTTCTCTCAATCCTGTGAAATCTTTGATGGGTTTTCTTTTGCTTCGCAAAAGATTTAACAGGGTTAAGAAAAATATATTTCGTTTCACTTCATTATTCTTTCTTAACATTAGACGCATCAATAGGCATCGCGATTGAAATAATTCCTCCCTGTGATTTACCGCGTGCTTTTACTGACTTCTTTTTCATATTAACACCATCAACAACAACCTGATTCATTGTTGGAATAGCTTTAACAACTTTGCCTTTCTTCCCTTTACTTGCTCCGGCAATCACTATTACATTGTCTCCTTTCTTGATTTTCATAGTATTTTAATTCTTAATTCGTCATTAGTAATTCGTAATTACTTAAATGACCTCCTGCGCCAATGAAATAATTTTCTGGAATCCGCGTTCTGCAAGCTCACGAGGGATTGGACCGAAGACACGACCTCCTTTTGGATCCATCTTATCTTTTTCAAGAACTACAACAGCGTTATCATCAAATCGGATATATGATCCATCCTTTCGGCGAAATGCTTTAACTGTACGAACAACAACGGCTTGAAGAACATCTTTCTTCTTTACACCCTTGCGTGGTTCAGCAATCTTGACCGAGATAATGACTTTATCGCCAAGTGAAGCATATCGACGCTTTGAAGAGCCGAGTACTTTGAAAACTTTACCGATCTTACCTCCGGCGTTGTCTGCGATCTTTACTACTGTTCCAACTTGAATCATAAAATTTATTTAATTACTTTAAACTTCTTATCTTTTGAGATTGGACGAGTTTCTTCGATTTCAACTACATCACCAATCTTTTTTGCATTTTCTTCGTCATGTGCCTTGTACTTCTTTGTCTTCTTAACACGTTTTCCGTATTTTGAATGCTCAACAAAACGAGTAACTTTGACAACAATTGTCTTGTCCATTTTGTCGCTTACAACAACACCTTTCAAAGTCTTATTTGTTTTTGTGGTTTCTTTTTTCATATCGTTTATCGTGCAACAACACGAGTTGTTACTGGCAATTTTGTGCCTGCTTTGCGGAGAGCTTCTTTTGCAGTTGCTTCTGGCACACCATCGACTTCGAATAATACACGACCTGGGCGAACATCGAGACAGTATCCTTCTGGATTACCTTTACCCTTACCCATTCCCACTTCGGCTGGCTTCTGAGTAAATGGTCTATCAGGGAATACACGAATCCACATGCGTCCTGTTTTGCCGATTGCACGAGATGCTGCTTTACGAGCTGATTCGATTTGGTTTGAGCGAACACGGCCACCAGCGGTAGCTTTGAGACCAAATGATCCGAAGGCAACAGTAACACCACGCGTATCCGGTGTCACTTTCGACATGTCCGTACGATTCGTCTGCCACTTTCTATGTTTTACTTTCTTTGGAATTAACATAAATTATTTTTTAGTATCATTAAAAACTTCACCACGATAAATCCACACTTTGATACCGATATCTCCGTATGTCATGTGTGCTTTTTCGCGAGCGAAATCAACGTCAGCGCGGAATGTCTGAAGAGGAATAGAACCACGCTTGATTTGTTCACTGCGAGCGATTTCTGCACCACCGAGACGGCCACCGAGGTAAATACGTGCACCTTTTACTCCACGAGCAGACATAACCTTTTCGATTGTTTGCTTGAGAACACGTCGGTATGGGAGGCGCTTTTCGAGACCTTCAGCAATCATACATCCAACAATAGCAGCATCTGCTTCAGCGTTAGGAACTTCAACGATATCAAGCTTGAAATCTTCAGGTGTCGCAACTCCACGCTTGTTCATCTCTTTCAAGAGGTCAGCTTTGAGTTTTGTTGCACCTTCTCCTGAACGACCGATAATCATACCTGGTCGAGCAGTGTGTATCATAACCTTTGTAGACTTCACGTTACGTTCGATTTCAATACGAGAAATATAGAATCCACGGAGTTTCTTTGCGAGAAATTCACGAATAACAACGTCACCCTTTAGGAGAGTCTTGTATTTTTTATCAGCGAACCAGCGTGATTTCCAATCACGGAGGACAACTAATCTATGTGCGTATGGATGGACAACTTTTGACATAATGTTTAGCTTTTAGCGGGCTTTTTAGTAGACGACTTTTTAATCTTTGGTGTTGCGGTTTTCTTTTCGGCTTTTTCTGCTTTGGTTGCTTTCACCTTCTTCTTTGATTCTTTTTCAACAAGAGTGAGCATGACATGACTTGTGCGCTTATTGATTCGTGAAGCACTTCCGCGTGCACGAGGCATAAAACGCTTCATAACAATACCTTTATTAACTGTAATATTGGCGATATGAAGGTTTTCGAGTGAAATACCAGCACTTGTTGCGTTTGCTACCGCAGAAGCAAGAAGCTTGGTAATAGGTCCTGTTGCACGCTTTGGGAGTGAGCCGAGCTCAACAAAAGCATCGGCAACCCTTTTGCCTTTGAGTAAGTCTGCTACAAGGCGAACCTTGCGAGGAGACTGTCTGTAGTTTTTGAGAAAAGCTTTCATAATTAAGGTTTATTTCTTCTTAGTATCAGAGGGAGCGGCTTTTGCGGCCTTGGCAGCAGAGATTTCAGCTTCTTTTGCTTTTGTCTCAAGTTCTTTCTGCATCTTACCTCCGTGTCGAGTAAACTTGCGGGTTGGTGAGAATTCTCCTAATCGGTGACCCACCATGTCTTCATTCACAAGGACTTCGATATGAATCTTGCCGTTGTGGACTCCAAACACGAAGCCAACCATTTCAGGAGAGATAACACACGCACGAGACCATGTCTTAATAACCCCTGTTTCTAGAGGGTTTTTGCCGAGAATCTTTTTAAGGACTCGCTCGTCAACATATGGACCTTTTTTGAGTGATCGTGTCATATCAATATAAATAAGCTCACCAAGAGCTCGTGGGTTCTATACTAGCAAATCTAAAAATAAAGTCAAATCGGTACAAAGAAGAAAAACGATCTTTATTTGACAAACATGCCATACAAGAATACGATACAGAAAACCCTTTAAATCATAGAAGAATATGAGTACAATTATTAAAGACCCGAAACAAATTGCCAATGAAATCGCTTTGGCTGGATTACAAATTGGAGCAATTAAAATTAATTTCGAAGAGCCCTTTTTATGGGCATCTGGAACGTACAACCCTTTCTACAATGACAACAGAATGTTCCTCAAGGATCCCGAGCATCGTAAATTGATTATTGAGGGATTTCTTGTAAAACTTACATCTCTTGGTTTTGAACCAAAAAACCTCAAAGATAAAATTTATTGCCGGCACCGCAACAGCAGGTATTCCTCCAGCAACGCTCCTCGCAGATACCCTTGGATTGGGATTGATATATATCCGTGATAAACCTAAAAATCATGGTATGAAAAATCAAATTGAAGGAATTGGTGCTGATGAAAGTTTGGGAAAGCAGGAAGTTTTACTCATTGAAGACCTCATATCAACCGGGGGAAGTAGTGCCCGGGCAGTAGATGCTATCAGAAAAGCAAAGGGGTATGTGACACACTGCTTATCGATTTTTAATTATGAATTGCCTGAGGCTCATGCCATTTTTGCTGGCAAAAAACCTTACGGCAAAACTGAAAAGGAAATTCTTTCCAAAAAATGCCATACCCATTCGTTATTAACCTACAAAGAACTCGTGCAAATTGCATACGAAAATTCGTTTATAAAAAAAGCAGATGTAAACAAATTAAAAGTATGGATGAGTGATAGAGAAAATTGGGGGGATAAAAATGGCTGGAAACGAAAAGTAATTTAGTACACGTAACAAGTATCACAAAAAAGGGAACGCTCCGCGTTCCCTTTTTTTATTTCAGTAATAAAAGTATTTTGGGTAAAAAGATTATTAGACCAACAATCCAACTTATAATCACAACAAATACTGTTGCGCCAGCTCCTACATCTTTTGTGTCACGAGCATAGGGATGATAGTTTGGACTCGTTAGGTCCATATCTATTTCAATCGCAGTATTTATAATTTCAGCAAAAAATACAAAACCAATAGTTAGAATGAGCAAAATCCATTCAACACTAGAAATAGAAAGAATAATTCCAAGATATATCGCTAGCGCAGTAAAAAATAAATAGCCCCACGCGTTATGACATGTTTTGATAAATATTCTGAGTCCTCGAAACGCATGATTCGCACTTCGAATTCGCGCCACAACTGAAAACCTCTTTTTTTCAGACATTTTTTCCATTTAGATAGTATACAACAAAAAACCGCCACTTGGACGGTTTTTTAATAATTAAACGGATAGTAGAGCTCAAAAAGGTAATACCCCTTCTTTTCTGCAGTTTTCGTAATAGATGTTCATTCTTTTTTGCTCTTTCCTTTGCCTTTTTTTAAATTGCTGCTCACAATATATTTCATACTCTTTTTCGATAACCACCAACTGGTCATCATATTCTTGCTTGGTAGAAATATTACACTCCGCTAGAATTTTACTAAGCCAATCTTCGTCATCATAGCGTGTGAAGAATAAATAATGTTCAAAGGTATCATCCCAAGAACGAGGAAAGGGTGCATAATACTCATCACCCCAGACAAAATAAATTGCCTTTAACTTTCTGTTTGTTTCCATTGTTTAACTTTTTAAAAGCCATTTGATGACCCGTTCCTTGTTTTCTCCTGATAGATTTTCCAACATCTCATGAGGACCATTGAGAATTTCTTTTTTCCATTCCTCATTTTCCCGTGATATCCTCTCTTTAGAATCTTTCCTCATTTGAGCAGTTACAACCATCCAATTATAACCTTTGGTAGTTGCAAACTTTTGAAGAATATCCCAATAATTATCATATTCAAAAAATACATCTACAAGAAAATTCTTTGGAATGGAACAACCAAAATAGGAAGCCGTGCAATCTAGGTCAGTAAAATCAACAGCGTAAATCTTGTGATTTACCATAATGGTATTAAACCAATAGAAAACAAGGCCTTTTTCTTTTGTTGACTTAAGTCCAAAATAAACCCCAAAAGGATTTCCATTGACTGTAGACATAAAAGAATTGTAGAAATCACCCAATTTTCTTTCTGTCATTCGGATAGATTCCAAAACTTCATTTGTATATAAATGTTTTGGTAATACAGGATACCGATTCCCACCAGGATTTATTATCTGGAGAAGGAAATCAAACCAATAATCTTCTGTTTCAGGAAATTGAAGTTCCAAGTTCCATAAGTACTGGCGAAATCCAACATTCTTGTTGGAAATTGCATTAATTACTTGTTCTCTGTCCATAGTATAATTTTTAGTGAGCGATTTATTTTCACAAATAATATACTAATTCTTTGGTTTGTCAACAAAATCAAAAAATGCCCTACGGGGCATTTTTTGATTGATAGATTATTTTGAATTCTTTGCTTTTCCGACACGTCGGCGGGAAACAATGAGTTGATTTGAGTATTTCTTTGGAGTACGTGTCTTCTGACCCTTTCCTGATGGCTTACCCCACATAGTCTTTGCACGACGGAGACCTCGGCCTTGTGCACCTTCACCTCCACCGTATGGGTGATCAACTGGGTTCATCGCAGAACCACGAACTGTTGGGCGGATACCCTTCCAACGTGAGCGTCCTGCTTTACCGAAGTTTTGAAGATGATATTCAGAGTTTGAAACTTCACCGATAGATGCATAACAGTTTTCAGGAACTTTGCGGACTTCTGTTGATGGCATCTTGATGTTTGTGTAGCCCAAGTCGTTCGCAACAACTTGACCAAATGTCCCAGCTGAACGAACGAGCTTTGCGCCATTTCCTGGCTTCATTTCAATATTGTATACGAATGTACCGACGGGAATAAGTTTAAGAGGGAGACGATTTCCAGTAGTAAGTGGAGCTTTTTCGCCAACCATAAATGTATCACCAACTTTCATTGATTTTGGAACGACGACATAACGCTTCTCACCATCACGATACACGACGAGACTGATGAATGCATTGCGGTTTGGATCATATTCGATAGAAGCAATTTTTGCTGGAATATCAATCTTGTTGTATTTAAAATCAATCTCACGATACAGTCGCTTGTGTCCGCCACCTTTATGACGAGTTGTGATACGACCCTGACTATTACGTCCTACAGAACGCTTGAAACCGTGTGTGAGAGACTTTTCTGGCTTATTCGTAGTAAGTACCCCTCGGTAGGTTACCGTTGTCTGATGTCGCTTTGATGGAGTTGTTGGTCTATAGCTTTTCATAAAATTATGCGAATGTTATTGTGTCACCTTTCTTCAAATAAACGACCGCTTTCTTTCCGCCTGATTTTGTACCAAGAACACCGCGACGAAAGATTACCTTTTTTGCAACCTGAGTAATACCAACTTTCACTGGTGTTACACCGTAAAGCACTTTGATTGCTTTCTTAATCTCATTCTTTGTTGAGTTTGGCATTACATTGAATGTGTACACACCCTTGTCAGCACCAAGTGCTGACTTTTCTGTCATACGCAAACCTTTAATAAGTGGATGAGTTTTTGTATCCTTCACTTTTTCAGCCTTCTTTGTTTTTGTAACTGTAGCTTTTTTCATATAAGTTATTTCTTCTCGATTTTACCACCAAGAAAGGCAATACTTTCTGTTGGTTGAGTAATAATGAGATACTTGTGAGCAAGTACGTCGACAGGGTTAAGGTTACGAACTTCATCCACTTCAACAGTTGGGATATTTGCAAAACTTTTCTTCACTGTTTCACCTTTTGCAGGTACAGTGATGAACGTATTTGGCTTTTTACCACCATACATCTTTTCGAATCCTTTGATTGTTGCAAATGTCTTTAGAACTTCACTTGCGTCTTTTGTCTTAATTGCTTTGAGTGAAAGTTCTTCCACAAAAAGAATCTGGCCTCGACGATATTTTTCAGACAACACAGTAAAGAGTGCCTTTGCGCGCATCTTTTTATTGATTTTCTGTTCGTAACTCTTATCATTGCGAGGACCATGAGTAATACCTCCACCAACCCAGATAGGTGAGCGTGATGATCCGTGACGTGCACGACCAGTACCTTTCTGTTTCCATGGCTTCTTACCTCCACCGCGAACTTCTCCGCGTGTTTTTGTGTGAGCAACAGGAGTACGGGCATTTGCCTGCATCGCAGTTACTACTTGGTGAACAAGGTCAGCATTTGGCTTGAGGCCAAATATTGATTCTGGAAGTGTAAGTGTTCCAACTGATTTTGCTTTTTGATTGTAGATTTGTGTTTCCATACGATTTAGCCAACGATTTCTACGAGTGTTCCGCGTCTTCCTGGAATAGCACCCTTGATAAGAATCTGATTATTCTCACGGTCGACACCGATGACTTCCAAATTTTTGACAGTAATACGATCACCACCCATGCGACCTGCCATGCGCATGCCTTTCGGAACTTTATTTCGAAGACCTCCACCAATAGAACCTGGTTCACGTTCTGAGTGTTTCTGACCGTGAGTACGAGGACCTCCCGCGAAGCCATGACGCTTCACAACACCTTGGAATCCTTTACCTTTTGAAAGTCCAGATACAGTGACTACGTCACCAACTGAAAACACATCAACAGTAATATGGTCTCCGACAGCAATTTCTTCGATATCACGAAATTCACGTAGATGCTTAAAGGCACCTGCTGTACTCGGTGAATCTTCTTTGCCTGTTTGTGCTGGTAGGACATGCCCGAGATGCGCTTTTGTTGCACGAGATGTCTTCTGGTCTTCAAAGGCAACCTGTACGGCAGTATATCCGTCAGTATCAGGAGTCTTGACCTGTGTAACAACAAGAGGACCCGCAGCAATAACCGTCGCCGGAACTACTGTACCGTCATCATTGAAACACTGCATCATATTCTGTTTTTTTCCAAGAATGAATTTCATATTTATTTTCTTAATTGAACGAGGTGAAATTTTGGAAAATCCGTATCCCCCTACCGCTCGTTATGTTCACTTACATCATCTTCACATCAATATCGACACCAGATGGTAGCGACAAGCTTGTGAGTGCTTCGATTGTTTTCTGATTAGGGTTCAAGATATCAATCACACGTTTGTGGATACGAATCTCGAACTGTTCACGAGCATTTTTAAATACGAACGACGCACGGTTGACTGTGTATTTCTTAATTTCAGTCGGAAGTGGAATTGGTCCAATAATCTTTGCATCATAGCGAAGAGCTGTATCAATGATCTGTTTGACGGATGCGTCTAAGATCTTGTTCTCGTATGCTCGTACGCGAATGCGAAGCTGGACAGTTGCTGTGTCTTCCTTCACTTTTTTCGTCGTTGTTTTTTTTGTTTTTAATTCTGTTGCCATATAGGGTAGCTTTTAGCCGATAGCTTTTAGCCGATAGCACTACTGCTAAGGGCTAACCGCTAAATGCTCGTAGCTATTACTTAATGATTTTTGTTACCACACCTGCACCTACAGTCTTACCTCCTTCACGGATAGCAAAGCGCTGTTGTTCTTCGAGGGCAACTGGAGTAACGAGTTTAACTGAAAGCTTCACTGTGTCTCCTGGCATAACCATTTCAATTCCTGTTGGAAGTGTTGATTCACCAGTTACGTCTGTTGTACGGATATAGAACTGTGGCTTGTAACCAGTAAAGAATGGAGTGTGGCGACCACCTTCTTCCTTCTTCAAGATGTACACTTCACATTCGAATTCTGAGTGAGGAGTAACTGTTCCTGGCTTACAAAGAACCTGACCGCGAGTGATATCTTCTTTTTTGATACCGCGGATAAGAATACCAGCGTTGTCACCGGCCATTCCTTCTTTCAAGTTTTTGTTGAACATTTCAATACCAGTAACTGTTGTCTTTGCTGTATCTTTAATACCAACAATTTCAACGTCTTCACCAACCTTTACGATACCACGTTCGATTTTACCAGTTACCACTGTACCGCGACCTTCAATAGAGAAGATGTCTTCGATAGGCATAAGGAATGGCTTTGTAACATCGCGTTCTGGTGTTGGGATATATGTATCAAGAGCGTTTGTAAGTTCAAGAACTTTCTTTGCCCATTCGTCATCGTTATTTGCTGATTCGAGAGCCTTAAGACCTGAACCACGAATAACTGGAGTTGCAGCACCATCAAAACCTTGTTTTGTAAGGAGTTCACGAACTTCTTCTTCAACGAGATCAAGCATATCCTTGTCATCAACCATGTCGCACTTGTTGAGGAACACGATGATTTTTGGAACACCAACCTGCTTTGCAAGGAGAACGTGTTCACGTGTCTGTGGCATAACACCATCAGTAGCAGCAACAACAATAACCGCACCGTCCATTTGGGCAGCACCTGTAATCATGTTTTTGATGTAGTCCGCGTGACCTGGAGCATCAATGTGAGCGTAGTGACGAGCTGGAGTCCAGTACTCGTTGTGAGAAAGAGCGATCGTGATACCACGAGCTTTTTCTTCAGGCGCAGAGTCGATTTGATCAACACCTTTAATTTTAGCACCATATCCACCACCTTGACGTGAGAGGACCTGGAGAATAGCCGCTGTAAGCGTTGTTTTACCGTGGTCAACGTGACCAATAGTACCCACATTTACGTGTGGCTTATCTCGATTAAATTCTTCTGCCATATATGAATTATTGGTTGATATGAATAACAGAATATACGAGAAACCTTACTCTATTACACACACCAACATAAAATTATAATAATAGTTCGTCTCCCTTACGGAAGATCTCCCAAAACGGGAGATAGATACGATTGCTCCATACTAGCAAATATAGAAATAATGTCAACACATACAAAAAGTCCCACAGATAGCATTGCTACTGTGGGACTTTTGATGTTAAAAATGAACTATAATTCCTTTATTTTGATTGTTATTGAGTACGAGTACGAAATCAATTTTATCTCAATTTTTCTTCGAGAGCTTTTAAGCGTGCTTCAAAATTAGCATTTTTTGCTTTTAATACATCAATTTCTTTTTGTTGATCTTGAACTGCATTGATGAGTGGAACCACAAAGTTACTGTAATCCAAACTGTAATATTCATTAACTGGCGATGGACGAACAAGACCACTAAAGTTTATATTTAACTCTTTAAGTGCCTGTTCTACTTCCTGCGCAATCAAGCCATTCAAGGTATTACCCGCGCCTTTCTTGTATTTAAAGGTTACTGGTTTCAATTTCATAATAAAATCAAGACCAAGATTGTCCTCTTTAATATCTTTTTTCAAACGAAAGTCAGATGGTATACGAAAACATCCAGCATAATTATTAACAGTACAATCAAATGCAGTAGCAACCATGTTTTTAGCACTAGTAATCGTGCCGTACGTAAACACGAAGTTTACAGCGCTGTTTCCAAGAATGACAGAATTACTAAGTGGAATACCATACACAGTAGGAGTAGTTGCTCCTGCACCAATAACAGTAGAATTATTCCCGGTCGCTATCGCGCCATATCCAACTGCAGTTGAATTAGAAGTCGAACCAGTGTTCACATTTGCACCTGAACCAACTGCGGTATTGCCATAGCCATTTGTTACCGATGAGAGTGCGTTGTATCCAAGAGCCACGTTATTGTTCCCACTTGTGTTCGCTGAACCAGCACCATATCCGAGACCAGTATTCTGTGAACTATTTGTTGAAGCAAATGATCCTGGGCCAACAGTTACGTTGTATTGACCATACATATTATAAAAGAGTGAACCATTACCAATTGCAATATTGTATCCACCAGTTGTGTTACTCTTCAACGCTTCAGTTCCTATCGCAATATTAGATCCACCAGTTGTGTTTCCTGTAAGCGCACTTGTACCAACAGCAATGTTTGATGCTCCACTATTGTTGTTGAACAGTGATTGATATCCGAGACCAATGTTGTATGTACCGCTTGTATTTTTCTTGATTGCATTCTGACCGATACCGATATTGTTTGAACCACTCATGTTTAATCCTGCAATCGCATTGATACCGATTCCAATATTATGTGAGCCGGTTAAATTTGTAGAAAGCGAGCCTGAACCAAGAGCAACATTGTTTGATCCAGTTGAATTACCAGAGAGAGCTGTTGTACCAAATGCTGAATTGAATGATCCGCTCGTGTTTGCAGCAAGAGCTCCTGCGCCAACGGCGACGTTGTTTGATCCAGTTGTATTTGAAATAAGTGGTCCTGCGTTTGGAAGTGACCCGATGGCAACGTTATATGAACCAGTTGTGTTTGATTTAAGTGAACCAAGCCCAAGCGTCACATTCGATGATCCCGTCATAGAAAAATTACCTGTATCTCCAAAAAAGAAATTACTCAAACTTGGTAATGCGCTCATCATGTTAACCCCTGTACCAGGAACGATTGTTTCTGTTCCTGTGCCAGAGTACAATGTAGCACCGTATTTATATGCCTTTCCACTTGCCACATGAATATCATTTTTACCAAAAAGGCCACCCGTCAAAAGAAGTCCTTCTTTCGACTGCGTTGTACTGCTTACATTAAGTGGTGTCGGGGCATTATTACTTGGCGGATTTGCGGGTGCAGCAGTCCATTCAGCAAATACAGACGATACTCCGAGAGAAAGTACACATGCGAGCACAATTATTTTTGTTGTTGTAAGTATTTTTTTCATATAATTATTGAATTTGAATTTCTAATGCTCCAAACTTTTTAAGATTCCCAATATTTTCTCCAGCGGTAACTACGACACGGTCGCCAATTTTAACATCTGTAATCTTTGCATCGAGAACAGTAAATGAAGCGGGCATAACAGCATCGGCATTGTTTTTACCTGCTTGTGCGTTTTTCATATATGCTTCAAATTCTTTTTGGTATGTTGCGGTATCTCGTGAAATAATCTTCGTGACTTTTGTTGTCTCGAGAAGACCGACAAATCTAGTCGTAAGTTCTGGATCAGCAAGTGGTGAGAGAGGTTCTGTTTCAACTGCGATTTGATTGCCATTGATTTCAACAACTATTCCATCAAGTACTTTTGTTTCGCGCTCAGCTTCAAGAAAACCAAATTGTTCTGACTCTGCTAAACGCGCTTTTGCTGCATTCCATCCATCATTATATGTACGATGCCTGATGACAGGAATCTCAAGACCAATAAGTACACCGAGCGCGAGTACAATTAAGAAAATAAACGTATACAAAACATATTGTTTCGCATTACTTTGTTTTGGTAATGTTGATTGTGTGAAATCGTTTTGAGTAAACATAAAATATCTTTTGTAATTATATCACGAATAAAATTTTATTTTGGAATATAGACTGGCTTGATTTTCTTTGGGCCAGTTCCTTCTCCACCTGAACCTCCGATTGTAACTGACTTCTCAATTGGCGTTCCGTTTGCGCCGTATTTACATGAGATAGTGAATGTTGTTTGTGTAGTGATGTCTGTTTTTAATTCCTGTCCACCGACAGCTGTCTTACTAGTCCATCCAGAAGGCGTAACTGCGGAACAACGATCCATACCTGTACTTGTCCAGACAAGCATATACTGCGTAGCTCCAAGTTGGTATGAACTGAACGTCACACTCTGTGTCGCAGGTGAAACAGTCACCGAAGCCTGAGCTGGTGTGCCGTTTGCTCCGTATTTACAACTAATAGTATAGGTTGTTGTAGAATCAATACCAGAAACTGCCTGTGAGTCATTTACTGTTGTCTTTGTTGTCCAATCCGTTGGTGTCACTGCAGAACAACGGTCAGCGCCAGTACTTGTCCATGTAAGAGTTGAATTCCCAGCATTCCAATTACTTGCCGAGAGGGTAACTGTCGCTCCTGATGGTGTTACGGTCGCTGATTTCTCAACAGGTGTACCATTTTCGCCCATTTGGCATTTAATTGTATAGGTTGTTTGAGAAGTGATGTTATTTATCACTTGTGTATCACTCGTTGTTGTTTTGGCTGTCCAGCCAGATGGTGTCACCGCAGAACAACGGTCGGCGCCAGTACTTGTCCATGTAAGGGTTGAACTACCGTTATTCCATGATGAAGCAGTCAAAGTCACTGTCGTTGGGGCTCCACCGTAGGAAACTCCTGACATATCAACCCATCCGACAACATCTGCACCCCATACAAAACCAGAAACAGGGCGAATCCCACCATTATTTGCACCCATTGTCGCTCCTGAAAGATTAATCCAGCCATCCCAGCCTCCGCCATGAGAAAGAGCCCGTGCCCAGCCAGAAAATGTACCATTTCCAGGATTTACCTTTGGTTGTGTTGTACAGCCAGACACAGGACATCCGCTCGTTTCGTTGAATGAAATCCAGCCGATGTTACTTGACCATGCCTCACCAGAGAGATTGCCATTATTCTCATTCATCGTTACGCCATAAGGGTTTCCTGTACAAGACGAAGCAGATGTTGTCGTACAATTATTGAATGAAATCCAGCCGATATTGCTAGACCAGGCGTATCCGAAGAGATTATCACCAGTTTTCGCCTGAACAAAATGCTGTCCGCCTATGAAAAATAAGGCTAAAGAAAGAAATGCTGTAATGAAAATATTTCGAATACGCATATATGTCATTATTCTAACACATATATATGTACTTGTGTGGAATTGGGGGTGTATAAGTGGAAATGTTAAGCTGAAATCTTATTGACAAATTTATATATTATTATAATGTATAAACAATATCGCTCTTTCCCATAGTATTTGATTGGTTTTCAGAGACCCTTTTGGGGGTTTGTGGTAACCAATTAAATATAATAATTTTATGCTAAAAAATCTATTAGAAAGGTTTGAGAAATATGGATTATTGCTCATACTTTTTACAACAATAATTGCCCTTATTGTTGCTCCAATAAGCAATCAAGTTCTTCTAATCAATAACATGCCCCCATGGATTAAATTAAGCAGTGGAATAGTGGGTATAATTATTACCTTAGCCATGTCATTCAATCAAGCAGAGATAAGTTCTGAAATAGATAATGGACCTGGTATGATTATTGAGCCAACGATTGCGGGTGGAGGTGTAGCAGGGTTACTTTCTATTTCTACGTATTTTATATATCAAATGATATATCTAAATTAAAAACTTAATCAAGGAATTTTAAGGGCTGACAAATTTGTCAGCCCTTTCTTATTTTTCAAACCTCCCTCCGAGTTCGAAAGACAAAATTGACCTCCGTCTCTATATATAGTATGATTCCCTCGTAACAAGTCTGGCTTCGAACCGGGCTTTTTTTATAAAAAATAAGGAGCAGGGCGACTATATTTTTTAAAACCCTGTTAAATGATTTTAAATCTATGGTGAAATTTTATTACACCTATGTGCTTCATTCAAGTAAGGACAACAGGTTCTATACTGGGTGTACTGATGATTTAAAATCACGATTTGAGCAACACACACGAGGATACGTTCCGTCAACGAAAGACAGACGACCACTCAAACTTGTGTACTACGAGTCGTGTCTTTCGAAAAAAGATGCGTTTCATAGAGAAAAATATCTGAAAACACATTTAGGTAAACTATTTCTAAGAAATCGGCTCAAATCGTATTTAACAGGGTAATTAATTTTTACGTCGTTGCACTCCTCAAAATTAAATATGTTAGACCTCAAAACAATGAAATCAGCGCTCGAACAGCTCGAACAGGAACGAAAAATTCCTCGCGAGAAGATTATCGACGCTATTGAACAAGCCCTCGCCGCCGCGTACAAGAAAGATTACGGCAAGAAAGGGCAAATTGTTCGTGCCACAATCGACATCGAAACAGGAAAAATGGAATTCTTCCAAGTTAAAATCGTTGTTGACGAATCACTCGTCCGTATGACCACAGAGGAAGAAGATGAAGATGTTGAAATTGATGAGAACGATACACGTGTTCGCTTCAACGAAGAACATCATATTCTTATCGAAGATGCGAAGAAAATCAAAAGTGATGCAAAACTCGAAGAAGAAATTATTTTCCCACTCGAATCAAAAGAAGATTACGGTCGTATCGCCGCACAAACAGCAAAACAAGTTATCATTCAGAAAATCCGCGAAGCAGAACGTGGCGCTATTATTGATGAATACGGTAGTAAAGAAGGTGAAATCATCAACGGCTTCGTTCAGAAGGCAGAACGTGGAATCGTTTACATCGATTTTAATCGCGCGACTGGCATCATGCTTCCTGAAGAACAAATCCCTGGTGAATTCTATCGTCGTGGCGACCGCATCCGCGCATATCTCTACTCTGTCGAAGAAACTCCTCGCGGTGTCAACCTCAAACTCTCTCGAACTCATCCTCAACTTATCGAAGGATTATTCAAGATGGAAGCACCAGAAATCGCATCAGGTGTTGTGGAAATCAAATCAGTTGCTCGTGAAGCAGGCGCGCGTTCAAAAATCGCTGTGTATTCAAATGATGATCACGTTGACCCTGTCGGCTCTTGTGTCGGACAGAAAGGTGTTCGCGTAACAACAGTCATGAGTGAATTGAATGGCGAGAAAATCGACATCATTCCATGGTCAGCTGATCCAAGTGAATTCATCACAAGTGCTCTCTCCCCAGCAAAAGTTCTCGACATTGAAGTGATGGAAGAAGAACACAAAGCAGTTGTTGAAGTTTCTCCTGATCAACTCTCACTCGCAATCGGTAAAGGTGGACAAAATGTTCGTCTCGCTGCGAAACTCACTGGATGGAGAATCGATATCAAAGGCGGAGAAGTCGCAGAAGTTGAAAGCGAAGTTAGTGATACAATATCTGAAGATACAGAAGCAGGTCTTGATGAAGGACTTGTTGATGATGGAACTGGAAACTAATTACGGATTAATAAGTAATTAAGCATTCATAATTCGTAATCTATAATTATTAATTAGTAATTAAATTTATATGGCAAACATAAACACCCCAGAAGCAAAGTTGTATGCCGAATGCGCATCAAACTTGCTACGGGGCGAGAAGCAATATGTTAGCTTTCAATTTATTAAATAACTGACATACGTCAAAAAACATTTATGGCGAATATTAACGTAAAACCATCAAAGTTCATGTACAACCTTCTTCATGTACTCCCTCCATTTGCTGATGAAGAAAAAGGTGTGATCAATGTAATCATTGAAGTATCAGCAGGAAGTATCAACAAATATGAAATGATTACTGAAAGTGGTCAGCTCAAACTCGACCGTGTCGGATATTCATCACTCGCATACCCTTTCACATACGGTGCGATTCCCATGACATGGGATTACGATGGTGATCCACTTGATGTTGAAATCGTAAACATCACTGAACCACTCGTACCGGGTTCACTCGTTGAAGCACGAGTTATCGGTGTAATGAAATTCGTTGATGGCGGTGAAGTTGATGACAAAATCATCGCAGTATTAAATGATGATAAGCGTTCAGACCACATTAAGTCATACACAGACTTAGGAGAATATTTTACAAAAGAAACAAAATATTTCTGGGAAAATATTAAAGCTCTTAAAAAGCCTGGGACTGGTGTTGTAGAAACATTTTATGGACCGGAAGAAGCTATCAAAGTCTTAAAAGAATGTTCTGAAAAATATCAGAAAGAATACGCTCCGAAATTGGAAGCATAAAATAAACCATGAAAACTGAAATAAAAAAACTAGAAAAAAGTGAAGTTGAAATCACGGGAACGCTCCCAGTGGCAGAATTTGAGAAATATGAAGAGAAAGCGCTCACTCGTATCGGTGACCGTCTTGAACTTCCAGGATTCCGCAAGGGCAAAGCGCCTGCGAATGTTATCCGCGAACATGCCACAGAGATGATGATTCTCGAAGAGATGGCAGAACTCGCCCTCTATGACGCCTATCCAACAATAATCGAAGAACACAAAATCGATGCTATTGGTCGCCCACAAATCGGCATTACAAAAATCGCCAAAGGCGCTGACCTTGAATTCAAAATTATTACCGCCGTTCTTCCTGAAATGAAGTTACCTGAATATAAAAAACTCGCATCAAAAATAATTTCTGACAATCCAATTACAGAAATTGCTATTGATGAGGCGGAGGTAGATAAAACAATTCTTGAATTTCGAAAAATGCGCGCGCATCAAGCAATGCCAAAGCATGAACACGAGGATAACGAAGCACACGACCACCCTGAACTCACTGAAGAACAACTTCCTCCACTCGATGAAGCATTCGTAAAAACATTTGGTGACTTCGCAACTGTCGAAGCATTCAAAGAAAAAATTCGCGGAAACATGAAAATCGAAAAGGAAACCGCCGAGAAAGACAAACTTCGTTTGAAAATCGTTGAAGAATTAATTGCAAAAACTGACGGTGAAATCCCAGAAGTTCTCATCCAAGGTGAAACAGACAAGATTATGTATCGCCTCCAAGCAGATATTGCGAACATTGGATTCAAGTTTGAGGACTACATCAAACAAATCGGCAAAACAGAAGAAGCTCTCCGCGCTGAATGGCGCGCTGATGCAGAGAAACGTGCAAAACTTCAAATGATTATTCACACGATTTCTGAAAAAGAAAATCTCAAACCAACAAATGAGGAAATTGCAGGTGAAGTTGAAAAGATTATGACCGCATACAAAGACGCAGACCCCGCTCGTGCACAGGCATACATAGAAAATATGCTTGAGAACGAAAAAGTGTTTACGTTCCTCGAAAAACAAGCTTAACTAAAAATCAAAAATCTCCCGATGGGAGATTTTTGATTTTTAGTACCTATTTGATATACTGCCACTATGTTAATCCCAACCGTAACCCAGAAGCAAAGTTTTCTGCCTAATGCGCATCAAACTTGCTACGGGGCGAGATGTGCTAGGATTAAGATTCTCAATGTATATAACTAATTAATCATTAAACAAAACTATGTTAATCCCAACTGTAATAGAAAAATCTCAATTCGGAGAACGAGCGTACGACATCTACTCTCGCCTTTTAAACGAACGTATTATTTTCCTCGGTGGACCGATTGATGATCATGTAGCAAATCTCGTCATCGCCCAGCTCCTCTATCTCGATCACACTGATTCAAAGAAAGATATTCACCTCTATATCAATTCACCTGGCGGTTCAGTTACCGCAGGACTCGCAATCCTCGACACGATGAATTTCGTAAAGTCAGATGTTTCTACTATCTGTGTCGGTATCGCGGCATCTATGGGGGCAGTACTTCTCTCAGCTGGAGCAAAGGGTAAGCGCTTCACTCTTCCAAATTCTGAAGTTATGATTCACCAAGTCATGGGTGGTACTGAAGGTCAGGCATCAGATATTGCTATCAATGCGAAACATATTCTCCGCACAAAGGAAACATTAAACAAAATCCTCGCAAAAAATACTGGTCAAACTGTCCCTCAGATTGAAAAGGACTCCGACCGCGATTACTGGATGACCGCCGATGAAGCCAAAAAGTATGGTGTTGTAGATGAAATCGTCGCGAAACCCAAAAAATAGAGATAGGTACTAAAAAATCCCCGCATACAGCGAGGATTTTTTGTGAAGTTTTTATTTTTTAAATGTTCAAGGCATCAGTTTCTGCAAGAAATTCATTTTGGGCTTCTTTACTACAGTTTAGGAGAACTTCCTTAACAATAGCAACACCTTTCTTGTGAGCAAAACTACTTGGCTCTACTAATTCATAAGAATCAGCTATATACCGACAGTTTTGTATTGATTTAAAATCAGCAATGAGTTGTTTGATTTCTTTTCCTTTGATGTGTTTTAAGGGATAGTTACTGAGTGTAATCTCGATTGCCGATACTAAATAACTCTCAATATATATCTTTTCGATCAACTTCATCGTTTCAGGTTGTCCACTGATTTTAAGCACAGCATCAATCTCTAAAAAGGTTTTGGAAATTAAACCCCTGTACACTTCATCCATCTTCCATGGTGACATTTTTCCATTCTTTAGAGTAATATCTAGATTTTCTTTAATTGGGACCTTGAAAGAAAGAATCCTTTTATGCATAAGCTCTTCTTTGGTAATAGTTTCACCTGCAAGATGGGCATTAAGCAAGGCAAGTATCTCATGCCCATACATGATATCAAAAAGTTGTTCCCAATTTTCTTTATCAGATTTGCATGGTGAAGCATCCACTACATTTCTATGAACAATCCTCGAAACATGCTTCCTTAATTCTAGCTTTGTCTCCCTTGACGACACTAACCCAATAATTTGAGCAATATAAAGAATGTCTTTAAGTGATGTTTTCTTAAATGCTTCTCTTATACGAGACTTTGTAACAACAAAGAAAAAAAGCACCGTAGATAAGAATCCCAAAATATAGTGAGTAGGATTATCGTGGTCCCATCGTTTATTAAAAAATAGTAACATACCCCACAGGATGGTCATCAAAACCAACCATCTCCCTTGATCAATCCAAGAATATCGGTATCTAGTCATACCTAAATGATGAATGGGATTAATAGTCGTTTCCCCTTGCATTGTTTTTTTCATAACGTATTAAGTTTAAATTTTTCCTATTTTTACGCCTAAATCCTCTATTTGTCAATATTGTGGACAACTTACCAGCTCTCTGGTATTATGAGTTTATCGAAATTTAAAAGTTTATTTCAGTGTTCCCTTTCCCCGACTATAATTTTGGAATCAATATGTCTTTGAAGAATCAAATCATTCCCCGAATATTTCCCCACACATATCGCCGAACGATATAGTTTTTGAAAGGGCTCACTGCCCGATATATGAGTTTAACAGCAATATTTATCTCTGCCGCCGCACTGCTCGTTGGTGTTGGTGTCGGATATTATTTGCGTCTCATCATCTCACTTGGTAAGAAAGGCTCTATGGAGCTTGAAATCAAACAGATGATGTTGGGCGCAAAAGAAGAGGCACAACGTGTCGTCGATGATGCCAAGAAAAAGGCAGAGGAAGTCATCAGTGATGCACAAAAACAAGCAACGGCAAAAGAAGAAGAATTAAAACAAACAGAGCATCGTCTTATTAAGAAAGACGAGCTTCTCGATGCACGCCAAGTCGAAATCGATAAAGAAATCGAAAACATCAAGATTAAAGTCGAAGATGTAAAGAAAATAAAAGAACGCGTTGACGGTATGCAAGCCGAGAAAGAGAAAGAACTTGAAAAAGTAGCTCATCTCTCTGTTGAAGAAGCTCGCGAAACACTCTTTAAGGGTATTGAAGAAAAATACGAAGAAGACTTACTTGTTCGTATGCAAAAAATGGAAATCGCCAATGCCGAGAAACTTGATCGTCGCGCGAAAGATATTCTCTCGACTAGTATCAATCGCCTCGCATCTTCAACAGCAAGTGAGATGATGATGACATCGGTAAATATTCCGAACGATGAAATCAAAGGAAAGATTATTGGTAAAGAAGGTCGCAACATTCGTGCATTTGAACGCGCATCTGGTGTTGAACTCGTTATCGACGAAACTCCAGGCGCAATCGTTATTTCATCATTTGATCCTGTTCGCCGACAAGTTGCCCGTCTCGCCCTCGAAAACCTCATTCTCGATGGACGTATCCAACCAGCAAAGATTGAAGAAGTTGTCGCAAAAGCACAGGAAGATATTAATAAAATTATAAAGGAAAAAGGAGACCAAGCAGTTTATGAATGCGGAATCTTCAACCTCGATCCTCGTATCGTTGCGATTGTTGGTCGCCTCTACTTCCGTACTTCATACGGACAAAATGTACTCCAACACTCTATTGAGATGGCACACATCGCCGGAATGCTTGCAGAAGAACTCGGTGCTGATGTACAGATTGCCAAAGCAGGTGCTCTCGTACATGACATCGGTAAAGCCCTCGACCATGAAGTCCAAGGAACACATATCGACATCGGTATCCGTATTCTTCAGAAATTCGGCGCTGACCCTCGAATTATCACTGCAATGAAGAGTCACCATGACGACTGCCCTCATGAGACAATTGAAGCAATTATCGTCCAAACAGCCGACATGATTTCTGGTGGTCGCCCTGGTGCGCGCCGTGATAGTGTTGAGAACTACATTAAACGCCTCCAGGACCTCGAGGCTCTCGCAAAAGGATTCGAAGGTGTAGAGAAGTCCTACGCCCTCTCAGCAGGCCGTGAAATAAGGGTTTTTGTCACTCCAGATAAAGTTGGTGACGTAGAATCAAAGAATATGGCTCGCGAAATCGCCAAAAAGATTGAACAAGAATTGAAGTACCCAGGAGAAATAAAAGTAACGCTCATACGAGAAAATAGAATTGTAGAGTACGCTCGATAGTAAGAGTTTTAATCAAAAAATCACCTGATAAGGTGATTTTTTGATTAGTAAAAAACAACAAAAACAAATAGTGTCAATAGAATAAAACGCTTGTTCTTGAAATCCCCTTGGTATATAATACTATTACTCCTGTTTATCAGGGATCGTTTGCAAACGGTCGAATATTATTCAGAAACATTCTCAGATTTTTTGAAAGAAAGATATGAGAAAAGAAATTCGATGAATAAACAAGCATTAGTAGAATTGGTTCACGAAAAAATTGGCGGTACAAAAGTGCAAGCTGAAGAAGTAGTGAACGGAATGTTTGATGCAATCGTTGCAACTTTGAAGAAAGGTGGCGAAGTATCAATCGCAGGTCTTGGAATCTTTTCAGTTAAGCCACGCGCAGCGCGCATGGCTCGTAACCCAAAAACTGGCGAGCAAGTCAAAGTTGCTGCAACAAAAGTTCCAAAGTTCCGCGCAGCAAAAGCTCTTAAGGACGCAGTAAAATAATTCATAAAAGAATTACTACATAAAAAACCACTCTATTCTATCTATGAGTGGTTTTTTATTTTGCATTTTACTGACATGGTATACTAAAGGAAAAAGAATAATGGAAACAGTGAAATTTAAACGAGACCCATTATCATTTGAATTTAAGCAAATGATGAAACCTTGCCTTGAAAAGATTTTTGAAAATAAATCAAAAACAGGCACGGTAGCACTACACAGGAAAGCAATTATATTATTAGGGTTATTTTTCTTACTCCTTGTATATCTACCAACGAACTCTTCCCTCCCCGTCTCTGTTGAAATCATCGGATGTATACTTCTCGGCCTTGTTGTTGCTGGAATTGGCTTCAATATTATGCACGATGCAGTACATCGAAGCTTCAGCAAAAACGACACTCTAAACTATATCCTCGGATATACACTAAACATGCTTGGTGGCGATTGGCGAATATGGAAACAACAACACAACGCAGATCATCACATGCACACAAACATTGCTGGTCATGATGGTGATATCGACCTTGGTAAGGTTGCACGAATTCATCCAAATCAAAAAAAGCGTTGGATTCATAAATATCAATACATCTATTTGCCATTATTTCTTTACCCCATTTCGTACTTTGCATGGATTTATTTCCTTGATTTTCAAAAAGCACAAAGAATGAGGTGGAAACGTATTGATTATCTGACATTGATTTTTAGTAAATGCGTACACATTTCATTATTCGTTGTATTCCCGCTTTTCTTTCGTTCCTTATCAGAAGTAGCAATCGGATATGCCATAGTCTTGGCTGTCACAGGAACAGTTACTAGTTTTGTATTCCAACTAGCTCATGTTGTTGAAATAACCAAGATGGTTACGGCAACAGAAAAAGTTACCTATGATGAAATACATCAACTGATAACGACTGCGAATTTTGCAACGAGCAACAAATTTCTTTCGTGGTATGTTGGTGGCCTCAACTTTCAAAGAGAACACCATCTGTACTACAAGATTTCACATGTTCATTATCCAGAAATAAATGAAGAGATGAAAAAAGTTTGTGACGAGCTTCACCTGCCACAAAACGAATACCCGACACTTATTTCTGCAATCAAATCGCACATACATTACTTAAAAGTAATGGGCAAACAATAAAAAGGAGCCGTTTCTGATACAACAGAATCGGCTCCTTTTTCGAATTGAATAATATAATAAATATGCTAGTATAAGGAGGTTATTTCATACTACTGTAGAAATAGTACATCGGGATGTGGTCTGCCTACGGCAGATAAATTCCACGGTAACGTGCCAGTTAAACAATAAAATATCGGGATGTGGTGTAACGGCTAACATGCCTCTTTTGGGAAGAGGTGACTCAGGGTTCGAATCCCTGCATCCCGACAATTTCGCTAACCAATAAAATGGAAATACCTCTTGTTATCTGGTATTATTGAAATACACATAAACCATGAAAAGCCCTGATTTTCCACAAAAATTCAACCAGAAATCAATTCGAGAACACCTTGAAGATTTTGATCTAATGGAAATCAAGAATATTCAGACCCCAACGAATACAAAAGAAACTCCAAAGAGCGGAAAAGAGAAGATTTTTGATTTTCTTAAATATAAAAGTCTAAAACTCAAAGAATACTTTGGCCAACTTAATCAAGCTGATTTCAATGAACTCCTAGATATTGATTTCGAAGAGCAACTACGTGAAAATCTTCCTATTAAAGGAGTGTTTTCTCCAGAAGAAGAATTAGAAATAATAAAAATCTTACCGAGAGAGCTTAAAAGAAGGTCTCTTCAAACTTTTAAAGAAAAATTAGCACGCCAGCGTGAAGCGTTGGGTACTTTACGTGTTTTTATTGAGCGAAGCATAGAATTTAATCATGATGTTCCAAGGGAAAAACTTATGGGATTGATTGAAAAGTTTAGTTCATACTACGGTTTTGATGATAACCAAAGAAAAATTTCAGAAAAACTTATCGATGGATACTACGAAAAACGCAAAGAGGTCTTGGCAATCCGCAAGCAGTTTCCTGATGACTATGAACTAATACGCAAACTCTCTGGAGTAAATCTTGGAAAAGAGGAGAAGTTAAACATCTCTGTTGGTCCAATGTCGATAGACATCGATACAGGGGAATTCAATTCTGGACAATTATATAAAAGAACAAATAGTCCAATCGCGCTTCGGTATGGTGGATTTGCTTCTGAATCAGTAAATGGTATTTACTTTACCGTTCTTAATCGAAATGCATTTAATAGAGAGCCGAAATGGTATGGTGGTTCCAATGGTGAAAAAATAGTGAAACATGAACAAGAGCATGAAAAAAATAAACTTTTTCAAGATATATTTAGAATAAAATTACATCGTCCAACTTTGTGGCTTAATGTTTATAAATCAGAAGAAGATTTAGAAAATAAAGAAATAATTCTGAAGGAGTTTCTGTCCGACAGTAGAGTAGTGGCACTTGAAAGAGCGAAAGATGAAATTACTGCTTCGTTGGTTGATATGGGATTACCAAAGCTTCAACAAAATCTATCGTGGCTATTTCTTGATAAAAGAAATGACTCCTATGATTACCTGGCTTACTTGCGAAACAAAGAAGAATTTAAAGATAATGCATTGTACCAAGAAACTGTCGAGAAAATGCTTGTACAGGAATATAGAGAAATAATTGAAAAAGCTGTAAATGCCTACGCAGAATTAGTAAATCAAGGTAAATATTCAATCCAAGAAGCAACAGCCCTCCTGACAGATAAACCACTAGAAACCTGGCCAAAAACAATCAAGAGATTCTTAGAATACAAATAAAAGTCTAGAAACTTGATTTTAAAAGCTTTTTTCTATAGAATCATCTATAACCATCAAACAGTTATTTATATGAGAACGTTAACCCCCATCGAAAGAAGTTTGTTTGAGCGTGCAAAAGAGCTCAAACAAGACTTAACAGAAGACGCCTTTGTCACAGCAAGAGATGCAGCCCTAATGAGAGCCAATCCAACGACCCAACATTTTGGGACATTAAATTCTCTTTTACTGAACTCAACATCTCCATCTGAGATGAGAAGCTTAATGGAGCAACAAGATGTTCATGACAACATGGGGTAATTGAATTACGATGAGGATTCTTCCTCATCACCCTTGCGGGATTAGTTAAATGGTATAACTCTAGTTTTCCAAACTAGTGTCAGGAGTTCGATTCTCCTATCCCGCACAAAATGAAAAAGGCGACATTCGTGTCGTTTTTTTCATTTCTATTCGCGGGATAACGAGTGAATTGCTTCACTCGTGTAGGAGAATCGAAAAGCTTTTCGTTAATTGTGAGGGATATTATCCCGAACAAGTCGAAAAGGTGTACTGGTCCTGTAAGGACCGATAAGCGTACTCGCGGTCTCCTATCCCGCACTACAAGCAAATGAACCTAATACGAGAGTATTGGGTGATTTTGCTTGTCGCGGAGGAGGAGAATCGAAAAGCGCAACAGGGACCCAAACTGAAAGCTTGGGATGTGAGCTTGGGTCGCAAACACTTTGTATTTTATGAGTAAAACGAAATAAAATACTTACTGATTCATGACCGATTCTCCTATCCCCTTTCTTTTAATTGTCTCACATCTTCCAAATCAACTTGGCGAGCAAGTTTACTTTTATAAGATATTAATGAATCAATATCCTCCACGACCACTTTTTTACCATATACATCAATCTGTACAGTGTTATTAAATTGAGCTGAGCACAATACCCATTTTCTTGTGAGTTGATTAAAGATTTTTACGTCTGCTTCAGCAATATCAATTTCTTGCCCCTCATAATTTAAAGTTAATAACTCAAGATCCCAATTTTCATCTTTATATCTCTTTGGGCCGAAAATAATATATTCTCTTGTCTCTTCAGCAATACAGGGAATATCTTTTGCCATAACAACAATATCTATGTCTGCTAATTCACGATTAACTCCATAAATTCGCGCGGCAAAACCACCCGAAATTTTGTAATTTATTTTGTTTTTTTCAAGAATATTAATAATCCACAAAAATGCCTTTTCGGTATTTCTCATAAGAAAAAAGATTACTTCTCTACTCAAACCTCACAGGAACACTAACTGATTTATCAAATTTTGCTTCTCCTGACGGATTATCCTTTTTAAAGATTAAAGTTCCCTTTTTAACACCTGTCGGAATGGTAAATACTAGCTCCCCTTCAAATGACACAAAATCAGTTGTCATCCACTCCCCTTGCGCAGTTATGTATTTCTCTACAATACGATTCCCCTTCTCATCTACTAACTCTACAGGCGCACTTGCCTCAAAAAACCAATTTCCACGAGCCTTACCAGAAAGTTTTAATGGACTTGTTATTATTTGATCTGCTTGGGGATTATTTATAACAATATCCTTATTTTCTTGGGTATTTTGTATTTGCGTCGGTGCTTCACCTTGTTTAACATACAAAAAGACTGCAAAAACAACCAAACAAAGGATAAAAATAGAAATACAAAATCGTTTAATTGTCATATGTATAAATAATAACACTTTTAGAGAATAATGTGTGGAATCACAACAACCTTTGATTTTCTCTGAAATAGATCAATGTAAACCAAAAGGACATCAAATTGCCATTCCCTGTTCCCTGTTCGATTATGAATGAGGTATGTTTCAACTATTCTCTTTAGTCGTCCAAGTTTTGAGGGGTGCATATTTTCTTCCGGTCTAAATGTTTCCCGTGTAACAGTATTATTCACCCCAAAAGTATGGGAAACAGATTTTACTTCGATAAAATAAAGTTTTTTATTCTTTTCAGCAATAATATCTATTTCTCCCCATTTTCTTGTATAATTTCGTTCAAGAATATTAAAACCTTTCTTTGTAAGAAAAATAGAAGCAACATCCTCACCCAACTTCCCTATTTTTTGAGAGTTTGAGGTAAAAACTTTCATAATATCCTAATTGTTACACATGTAACCTGTAAAATAAATAGCCAATCGTTTCACGTGAAACGATTGGCTATTTATCAGACATAAAATATGTTTTATTATGATGTCTTTCTAAAAATATGCTTATTCTATAAGGGTAGATTACAAATACAGGACTCTTGGTTTATTCTATATGCGGACAAAAATATCTGTCTTTTATTAACAATAGACACATCTTTATCCACAGATTGTTGATTTTAAAGGGTTTTGCCTGTGCATAAAAGACTGATAAAGGGCAGAGATTAAACATTAAGAATCGGCCACAATTACGAGGGGGATAAGAGAATCGGTCAACGATTCTCCGCTTACGCGCATCTCTACCAATAAAAAAGAGCAATCAGACGGATTGCTCTTTTTTATTGGTGCGGGATAGGAGAATCGAACTCCTGTCTCATCCTTGGCAAGGACGTGTTCTACCACTAAACCAATCCCGCATTTGTTTATAAAATTTTAATAAACATAAGAATTATTATAAGCATTTTTTTGTGAAATTGCAATGAGGCAAAACATCAAGCAAAATAGGGAATATTTTTTACAAATGAGTAAAATAGTGCTAGAATCAATAAGTTATAAATTAACCATGCACCCATGGTGAAATGGATATCACGACGGTCTTCGGAACCGTTATTGGGGGTTCGAATCCCTCTGGGTGCACAAAAAAACCAAATGAGTAAGAATATCTCTATAGATAACTCAAAAATTCCTCATTATGTTACACATGTAACAGAAATCCTCGAAAAGGCAGGTTTCGAGGTCTTTCTTGTTGGGGGATGTGTGCGAGATCTAATTATGAATAGAGAGCCTAAAGATTGGGATCTTACCACAAACGCTCTCCCAGAACAGATAATTACACTTTTTGAAAAAACCGTCTATGAAAACACCTTTGGAACAGTAGGTGTTTGTGTTCCCATTGTTTCAGGTGAAACAATGGGTGATGTTACACCCGCCGACGCTAAAGTTTTGGCGGGCAGGTATGAAACAAAAGAAAGTGTTACACGGGAAACATATCACATTATTGAGGTTACTCCATATAGAATTGAAGCAAAATATAGTGATTTCAGGCACCCAGATGAAGTAAAATTCAGCAAAAACATAGAAGATGACCTAAAAAGACGTGACTTTACTATAAATGCTTTGGCTTTTAGCAATAAAGGACAAATTCTTGACCTTTATAAAGGACAAGAGGATATAAAAGACAAAGTTATTAGAGCGGTGGGGAATCCAGTAGAACGATTTCAAGAAGATGCACTTCGTATGCTTCGGGCAGTTCGATTTGCTTCGCAACTTAATTTTGCGATTGAATATGACACCTTACAAGCAATTGTGGATAACTCTGATTTATTGAAAAATATTTCAGCAGAAAGAATCCGTGATGAATTTGTAAAAATTATTGAATCAGAAAATGCTTCTATGGGAGTTGGAATGCTCTCAAAATTGGGATTACTAAAATATATTATTCCTGAACTCGAAGAGGGAATTGGGTGCGAACAAGGCGGTGCACATATTTATGATGTATTCGAACACTGTTTGCACGCACTTGATCATGCAACTCGTAAAAATTTCGCGACCGAGATACGTCTTTCTGCGCTCTTCCATGACATTGGTAAGCCACGTACACGTAGAAAAGGGGAGAAGAAAGCATATACATTCTATGGCCACGAGGTTATTGGCGCACGTATGGTTCAGAAAATAATGGATCGTTTGAAATTCCCACGCAAAACAACCGACCTCGTCGTCTCTATGGTACGAAATCATATGTTTTTCTCTGATACGGAACAAATTACTCTTTCAGCTGTTCGTCGTATTATTCAAAAAGTAGGGAAGGAGCATATATGGGAATTGATGGATATTCGAGAATGCGACCGCGTAGGAATGAAAAAAGCCGAAGCACCATATCGTCTCCGAAAATACCATGCCATGATTGATGAAGTTCTGCGTGACCCAATCTCTGTCGGGCAACTCGCCCTCGACGGGGAAGTGATGATTAAAGAATTGGGAATTAAACCAAGTCCACGCATGGGATGGATACTTCATGCGCTTCTCGAAGAAGTTCTCGATGACCCAACAAAAAATGTACGAACATATCTCGATATTCGTACACAAGAACTCAATGATTTATCAGATGATGCACTGAAACTACTTGGAGAAAAAGCAAAAATTGCAAAAGAAGAATTAGAGGAAGAAGAAATTGCCAAAGTTCATAAAAAACATGGTGTACAGAAATAAAAAGACCGGCCCTGCTCTGCAGTCCGGTTTTTTTATTTCTGTTTTGGTAATCTCAACATTTAAGCTGTTTAAATCTTTTCTTTGTTTCATCATGCACCAACAAGGATACAATCAGGAACAATACAGCAACACCGAACCAAACTTTTGATGCCATGGGCTGGTTTGGGTCAGAAGAAATGCTTCCAAAAATAAAACTCTTAGGAGAAAGCATCGCTGAATAAATAGCTGAGACACTGCTAATCACAGTGGACACGATGACACCAAGTATCATCAGTGCAAGTGTAATGTACTTTTTCATTCATAATGGGATTTGTTAAATACATTATACCATAATAAATCTATACACGCAAGTTAAAAAATATCCTTACATCTCAAGAACAATAGGGCAGTGATCCGACCCAAAATAATCCGAGAGAATTTTAGTACCTTGTATCTTTTTAGTTACATCAGGCGATACGAAGAAGTAGTCGATACGCCATCCAACATTGCGGTCGCGCGCACGAGTTTTCTGATCCCAATAGGTATACGCATCTTTCTTGCTAGGGTAGAAGTGACGAAAAACATCAACATACCCTGCACCAACAACTTCGTCCATCCACGCACGTTCAACAGGAAGGAACCCAGTATTTTCTTCATTCTCTTTTGGTCGAGCGAGGTCTATCGCTTCATGAGCAGTATTCACATCACCACAAAAAATAACTTTGTATTTTTGTTTTCGTAATTTTTGGATGAAGGCAAGGAATGAATCATAAAACTCTAATTTGTATTTTAGTCGCTCTGGGCCACCTCCACCATTCGGAAAATAACAGTTGATGAGTACAAAGTCAGCATAGTAGACGACAAGTGTCCGCCCTTCGTCATCAAACTTCTTGATGCCGATACCATATTCAACTTTTTTGGGCTCAATTTTTGAATATATCCCAACACCACTGTATCCCTTTTTTATTTTTGAATGAGAAAAATATGAATGATATCCTTTTACGTTCCGAACATCCTCTGGTAATTGTTCGGGTTCAACTTTCGTTTCCTGTAAGCAAAGAATATCTGGTTTATATTTTGTAAAAAGGGGAGTGAAGAATCCTTGTTTTGCAGTCGCACGGAGGCCGTTTGTATTCCAAGAAATAATACGCATAAAATTTAGTAAAAGTTAAAAAAATAAATAGAATAAATTTATATTACTTGATGCTCGCCCCGTAGGAAGTGAAATGTGCATTCGACATTACACTTTCCTACTGGGGTTCCAAGAAATAATTTTCATATATATAGAATATCATACCATCGGCAATGTTGACGAAACAAATAATATATTATAGAATAATCTCAAACTAAAAACCCTTTGGCATGAACAAGGCAAAGAAAAGTAGGAAAATTTCCTGGTTGAGTGCATCAAAAATTCATCCGTTTATCCTCGATTCTGAATATGACATACATAGTATGACTAATAGGGAACTGGATCTATTTATGATGTCGCTCACATGGTCAGCAAAAAATATCGGCGGTAAGCTGGTAGAATCAAACAATTAACTGTATCTAAATACTCAGAAGGCGCTTTCTTTTCAGAAAGCGCCTTTTAATTTAATTTTTGTTGTGAAATTTCTTATGTACCCCACAGGAAATAAATACTCACTGCGAGCCCTCGTGATTTCCTACGGGGCAAGCATCTCTTAATTTACTTTTCACGACCGTGAAATTTCTTATGTACATCTCGTAACTGACTGTCGGTTACGTGCGTATATATTTGCGTTGTTGTGATATTCGCATGTCCGAGCATCATCTGTACCGAACGAATATCAGCACCATTTGAAAGCAAATCAGTGGCAAACGAGTGGCGAATAACGTGAGGTGTAACCTTTTTTGAAATACCAGCTTTTGTCGCATAATATTTAACGATTCGTTCAATCGAGCGGGGAGTGAGACGACCTGTCCCACCTGCACCATTACGTGAATACTGAATAAAGAGTGGCTCTGCTAAATCTTTGCGCGCTTTTAAATATGTACGAATAGCATCTTTTGCTGAAGGCGAGAGAAATACCACACGCACTTTTTCTCCTTTACCACGAATAGAAAACTCATCTTTTGATAAATCAAGATCACGATTAAGTGAGCATAATTCCGACAAACGAAGGCCTGTCGAGAAAAATAATTCGAGTATCGCCTTGTCACGAAGTGTTTTGAGTCCCTGTTCTGGCTTCACGTCATTTGTATTAGGAGCAGAGAGAAGTCGACCAAGCTCATCACTTGAAATTAAATCAAGCGAACGCTCTTTGACTTTGGCTAAATCGATACGATCAGCGGGGAGGGACTTGATCTCTCTCTTCATAAGATATTTGAGGAATGAACGAAGTGCAATGAGATGGTAGTTTTGGGTATTTTTCTTGAGCGTGGCTGATTGTTGTCCGCGAACTTTCACTCCCGGTTGGCGATTCAAATGCAAACGAAATTCTCGAATCACATCATCGGTAATTTCCTTTGGGTCAATTACTTTGGAAAAGCTGAAAAAACGCGAAAGATAATAATCGTAATTAACTACGGTTTTTAAACTATTACCTTTCTCGATTTCTACATGCTCAAGAAATTCTCGTTTTAATTGTTCTATTTTTGATGCCATAGATTCTTGTGTCGCACAATAATTATACCATTATTGTATACCCATTTACATAAGCGTATACTTGTAGATGAAAGGAGACTGCTCATTATGAAATTCATGTTTTTGTTACTGTCATTTTTTTACACACAGGCTGTGTCTGCCCAGAAAACGTATCTTATTCCTCGGAGTTATACCAATTTTCATGAATACAAAATAAATCAATCACTCTATCGTGTTATGCAAACACAGTGCGGTGATAAATTGTTTTATTTTGATTCTGAAAATTCATGCTGGGAACATATTACTCTTACGGTATGTGATACCTCTGGGTGCACAGAGGAACCAATACGCATTGGGGACTTAGATGTAGAAGGGAAGATACTGACGATCCACTACCACTATAATTGGATAGGGTTCGTACAATATATTTACCTCAATCCGCAAGGTACCCCTGACTGGCGAATGACAGCAAACCAAGAAGATTGGCAAAGATATTAATACAATCCGTATCTTTGCCAATTTTGCTTCACTTTCACGCCATAGGATAGGGGGCTTGCATTTTTTAGCAATATGTGCTAGTATATATAGGCAATGTTAACAACAAAGAAAAAGAACAATATTATAAAAAAGCACCAGTTGCACGATAAAGACACAGGAAGTCCTGATGTTCAGATTGCTATTTTGAGCAAACGAATCGATGAACTTGCAACTCACTTGAAGACACACAAGAAAGATAATCACTCTCGTCGCGGTCTCATCAAAATGGTTGCCGATCGCCGAGGCCATCTCAAGCATCTCGAAAAGACAGACACGAAGCGTCACGCAGTAGCAACAAAAAATATTAAAGATAAGTAATCAAAACGTTCTGACCTTATTCTGGTCAGAACGTTTTGATTTATACTTCTCGATCTTTGCCCTATTGGAATACTATAAGATACAGTATACTTGCAAAGGAAAGACATTTTATAAAATAGTTCCGCCACTTTTTTATTTGAGCGGATAGACACAATAATAATATGATTATAAAACATAAAGAACAACGCGTGGGGGTTTTTATCGATACATCGAATCTCTACCACAGTGCGAAAAATTTATACAAAAGAAAAGTAAACTTCGGACAAGTTTTAAAAGATGCTGTCGCTGGACGCAAACTCGTCCGTGCAATCGCCTACGTGATTACATCAGAGGGTGGGGAAGAGAAGAATTTTTTTGATGCCCTTACGAAACTCGGCATCGAAACAAAAACAAAAGAATTACAAATATTCTCTGGTGGAGCAAAGAAGGGGGACTGGGATGTCGGCATTGCGGTTGATGCTATGAAGATGGCTCCAAAACTCGATGCAATTATTCTTGTCGCAGGAGATGGTGATTTTATCCCACTCGTAGAATACCTACAAAACACATCAGGCATCCAAGTCGAAGTTGTTTCATTCGGTAAATCATCATCAATGAAATTAAAAGAAGCCGCCGATGATTTCCTCGACCTCTCAGCAAGTCCACAGAAATATTTAATGAGATAAACATCCAACTAAACCGCACCCATTTACAAATGGGTGCGGTTTGCTATGCTCTAGATATTACACGTAATCGGGTTATTCTCTGGACGGTTAGCGTTGAAACAAAAGTTTCAAAACTAGGGTCTGGAGATTAGCTCACATGGAAGTATGCACAAGAAAGAATACGAAGTAGAAATCGGTGGTAAGAAAATTACCGCGCTTTTCAGTGATTTAGCAGACCAAGCAAATGGGTCGGTTATTTTGAAGTCAGAGGGAACCGTAGTTATGGCAACCGCAGTAATCTCAAAAGACGGGAAATCAAATCCAGGATTTTTTAATCTCACAGTAGAATATTTAGAAAAATTTTACGCTGCGGGTAAAATTCTCGGTAGTCAATTTAATCGTCGCGAGGGCAGGCCATCTGACCAAGCAATTCTCGCTGCCCGAATGATTGACCGCACGATTCGTCCACTCTTTGACCATCACATCAAAAACGCCGTGCAGGTAATCGTCACCGTCATCGCAATCGGCGATGCTGACCCAAAAACACTCGGCATCAATGCTACCTCACTCGCACTCCACGTGTCAGACATTCCATGGAACGGACCAATTGGTGCGGTTCATGTTAGTACAACGAAAGAAGACTCGGTTGTCACGATCAATCGCTATGTGCCAAGTGATGACGAACCAGTCTACACACTCGATCTTCTTGTGTGCGGAAAAGAACACACAATCAATATGATTGAGGCGATGGCCTTTGAGTACGGGAATGAAGTAATGGGGGAATGTTTCGAGAAGGCAGTCGTTGAAATTACAAAGTGGGAAACATTTGAAAAAATGATCGCAGGAGAAATCGGAAAAGCAAAACTTTCATTCCCTCGCCCAACTGCACCAGAAGAAATCAAAAGTCTCTTCGCAGAAAAAATCGCACCACTTCTCGATGCAAAATTAATCTCACCTGAAAGTAAGAAAGCAACTAGGGATGCAGAAACACTGTGGAATGCAATCCTTGAAGAAAAATATGGTGACGATAAAGAAGCACTCTATGTCGGACAAGACCACATGCACCACTACCTCGACCATTCATTCCACAAAGCTGCTCTTGAAAAAGAAATGCGCGCTGATGGACGAGCCCTCGATGAAGTTCGGATGTTATACGCACAAGCTGGAGATATCTCTGATGTGTTACACGGTTCTGGAATCTTCTATCGAGGAGAAACTCACGTGCTCTCTGTGCTCGCACTTGCAGGACCTGATGCGATGCACACCATTGATGGAATTGAATTCGCAGCAAAGAAACGATTCATGCATCACTACAATTTCCCTCCATACTCAAGTGGTGAAACAGGTCGTGTCGGTGGAATCAATCGTCGCGAAATGGGGCATGGCTTTCTCGTTGAGAAAGCACTCACACCAGTTATTCCAGAGAAATCATTGTTCCCATACACAATCCGTGTTGTGTCTGAATCAGTTGCATCGAACGGCTCGACATCTCAGGCATCTATCTGTGCCTCAACTATCGCACTCATGGATGGTGGTGTGCCGATTACAAATCCTGTAGCTGGTATCTCTATCGGTGCAATGATTGATAGTGAAAATAAAAATAACTACAAACTCCTCACTGACATTCAAGGACCAGAAGATCATTTTGGTGATATGGATTTCAAAATCGCTGGAACAAAAAACGGAATCACTGCTATTCAACTCGATGTAAAAGTTGATGGTATCCCAACACAGATACTAAAGGAGGCTCTCGTCCGCGCTGAAAAAGCACGAATGAAAATCCTTGAAACAATCACAAAAGAAATAGCTGTTCCACGAGCTGACATATCGCCACGTGCTCCAAAGATTCTTGTAACTAAAATTAAGAAGGATCAAATCGGTATGGTCATCGGCCCTGGTGGTAAAAATATCAATGCTATTCGCGAAGCAACGGGAACAGAAATTACTATCGAAGAAGATGGAACAATTTTTGTTACTGGCACAAACGGTGGTGCTGAAAAAGCTGTCTCAATTATCGAAGAAATGACTCACGAATATTCAATCGGAGACACTGCGACAGGTGAGGTTGTGAAACTGATGGACTTCGGCGCATTCGTACGGATAGGCAACAATACAGAGGGACTCGTGCATGTGTCAGAGATTGCCCCATTCCGTGTTGAAAAAGTTTCTGATATCCTTAAAGAAGGAGATCGTGTTCCCGTCAAAATAATTAAAGTTGACGAACGTGGACGACTTAACCTTTCTATCAAAGAAGCTGATCAAAACTTCTTTAAACCAAAAACTGATAAATAACAATGTATCCCGTTAGAGACCGCGGTCACGGTCTTAATACCACGGGTACAAATAAGACATTAACACAATAACTACAATGCGCAGGTATTTCACATGAATGTGATCGCGACCTGCCTCTAACGGGATGGACGAAAAAACACCACAACAAAGTACCGAGCATGGCACCCCAGGAATACGAACATACGGAAGTGATATGGCTGATGCGATTCGTACAAATGAAGCGTCGGTAATTAAAATCGCACTTGCCGAACAAAAGAAAAGAGAGAGGGAAGCACTCACCCAAGTAGCCCAAGGAACAAAAACATCACGAGTGTTTCTCACACTCGGTGGCCTCATGTTTATTGTAGCTGCGATTCTTGGTGTTTCATTTGTTGTGCAACAAAAAACAAAAAAATCACTCCCCCAGGAAATCATAAGAAATCTTCCGGCGATTGTTTCATACGATGAAACACTATTTGCAGATGTTACTCCTATCACAGGAAGAGCAACAGTAGCCGATGGTATTAATAAAGAAATCTCGGATCAAACAAAGATAGGGTCTATACGGTCACTCTTCCTCACAAAACTTGTAAGTGGCACACCGAAAGTAATCACCATACAGGAATTGATTGGATTACTCGAAATGCGAATTCCTGAATCACTCCTTTCCTCATTGGCGCAAACATACATGATAGGAACATACGCACTTCCTGAAACCGATGAAACAGGCAAGCTCTACGGCAAACAACATCTCTTTCTTTTGTTCCAAACAACTAACTACAATCAAACATACGCATCATTACTTGAATGGGAGAAGACAATGCTCGATGATATGTTCCTTCTTTTCAAAATTGATATTTCTGATAGAAAAATATTCGAAACACAATTTAAGGACACACTCATAGCAAACAAAGATGCTCGTGTTCTTGAAAAACCAAACGGTACTCCGGTCCTCTACTACATGTTCCTTGATAAAGAGACGTTTATCATAACCGATACAAAGGAAGCATTAAGAGAAATAGGATTACGATTAATCACTAAAAATACGAAACCTCTCTAATTGCAAAAGAGGTCGTGAATGATACAATACAGCTATGAATACAGATACATACAAAAACAAATTACAAGAAGAGAAGAATTTACTTGAATCAGAGCTAACTCGCCTTGGACATTTCGACAAGAAATCTGAAGACTGGGAAGCGACCCCAAGTGAACAAATATTCCCAGAAGCAGATGAAAATGATCGTTCAGACCGCGCTGAAGATTTTGAAGAACGGACAGCGGTATTGAATACACTTGAAATACGATTAAACGACGTCAAAACTGCCCTCGGAAAAATTGACGCGGGAACATACGGAACATGTGAGAAATGTGGAAATCAGATTGAAGCCGACCGTCTCGAAGCAAATGGAGCGGCACGCACATGCAAAGCATGTATGGAATAAAAGAGAGCGCTAATAAAAAATCTCCCTATGGGAGATTTTTTATTTTTGATATACTTTCCGTATGTCATTCGCACGAATATATTCGGCGCAAACACATCTCTTAAAAGGGAAGATTGTTACTGTTGAAGTCGACATCACTCCAAACACACTTCACGCATTCACACTTGTCGGATTACCCGACAAGGCTGTCGATGAATCGAAAGATCGCATGAGTTCAGCTCTCAAGAATTCCGGCTTTCCATCTCCTAAAAATCAAAATCAAAAAATTGTTATCTCCCTCTCACCGGCGGATTTAAAAAAGGAAGGTCCGTATTTTGATTTAGCAATTGCACTTGCATATTTACTCTCATCAGGTGACATCGAATTTGATCCCGAAGGAAAAGTTTTTCTTGGTGAACTTTCTCTCAATGGTGAACTCCGTCCAATTAAAGGTGCACTTCCACTTGTCCAAGAAGCGAAGCGTGCCGGATTCAAAGAAATATTTTTACCATACGAAAACAAAGACGAAGCAGGCCTCATTGAGGGCATCACAATTTACGGAGCAAGAACACTCACCGAAGTTGTGAATCATATTTGTCTTCCAAAGAAAAATAAAAAAGGTGAAGTCATCGAACCAGAGAAACCGAAACTTACACCAACACCTCGCACGCACATTGCGCGCGGAGAAAAAATTCATGCGATTGATTTTTCAGATATTCGCGGACAAGAGGGTGCCAAACGTGGACTCTTGATTGCTGCTTCCGGAGGACACAATATCGCAATGTCAGGACCACCTGGCACTGGCAAGACGATGCTTGCTCGAGTATTCTCACACATTCTTCCTCCACTCTCTGATGAAGATATTTTAGAAGTTACTGGTATTCATTCTGTAGTTGGATTACTCGATGAGGGACTTGTCACTGAACCACCATTTCGTGCACCGCATCACACTGCAAGTTATGTATCACTCATCGGCGGAGGAGCAAACATCAAGCCGGGAGAAGTCACCCTCGCACACAAAGGAGTTCTCTTCCTCGATGAATTCCCAGAATTTGAAAAGCGTGTCCTTGAATCACTGCGCCAACCACTTGAAGATAATATAGTTTCTGTTTCGCGCGCGAAAGGTTCTGCAATTTTCCCTTCGAATTTTATTCTCGTTGCTGCCATGAATCCGTGTCCCTGCGGTAACAAGGGAAATAAGATGAAAGAATGCATTTGCAAACCAATTGATTTAGATAGATATGCTCGTAAACTCTCTGGTCCGATTATGGATCGTATTGATATTTGGGTTACTGTCGGCGCAGTTGATTATGAAAAACTTTCTGAAGATAAACAAGAGGGTGAGAAGACAGAAATGCTAAAAGAAAAAGTGAAAAGTGCTCGGGTAATTCAAACAAAACGCTTCAAACAAGCCACACGAAAAATCACAAGCAATAGTGAAATGAATGTAAAAGAGTTAAACACGTTTGCTCCACTAACGCCCGAATTAAAACAGCTACTCAATCAAAGCGCTGAACGATTACAACTATCGGCACGTGCATACCATCGAACAATTAAACTCGCTCGTACTATCGCTGACCTTGAGGGAAGTGAACACATCACCGCACCTCATATCCTCGAAGCATTACAATACAGACCTCGAACTAATTAGATTATCTTTTCTAAACGTTTTGCTTCAGCCCAGGCAAGTTCGTAGATTTTTTTCATTGCATCGGCAATTTCACTAGACTCAATGATGATACCTAGTTTCTCACGCCATGAGGCAATCATAACTTTATTATCATAGATATTTATTTCAGGAGAAAAGTAGAATTTATCCGCCGGAACGAATGCACTTTGCCGAGCTTCATCCTTATCATGGATACTGCGCTCTATTCCTATTTCCGTTTTAGGAATAATTGCTCGAATTTCTATGCCAGCACTTGCCCGACGTTTATAGTATTTAGGGAAATAGTTAGGAAGCGCGGCATGCATGTCATCTACTGTCGCATATGCCCGAATAGGTTCATGTGAAGTAAGTGTATCTTCATATACTTCTACTAATCCTTCTGTTCCCTCATAGAATCGCACGCGGGGACGACCAGCAAGATTGTGCATGGATTTAAGTTCAGGAATAAGTGATTCTGCTTTTTTTAATGCTTCATGTTTATGCCTGATATCTTCAGCAATAAATTTTTCAATATTTTCGGGAGATTCTGCGCTATATTCTTGTTTTGGCTCTTTCCCTGAAATAGAGACGAGCCCTTTTGCAGAGAGGGAATCAAGGATATCATAGCCAGTTGTACGATTTATATTAGCGCTTCGGGATATCTGAGAAACGGTTCCTCGACCAATGGAAAGAAGGGCAAGATACACTCCTGCCTCTTTCTCTGAAAGACCTATCTCTATAAGTGCCTGTTCAAGCTTTATATGCTCTTGGTTCTTGTTATTTTTCACCTAATAAGTATATATTATGGTCGGTATTTGTGTCAATTACTTTCCACAATTATTATTAGTAGTATTTACATACTATATTTTAATAGTAATTTTTATATATTTATGACGATATTTATTGACAAAGTTATAAGATTTACTATAATGAATCTCACGGGATAAATATAGGTTATTAATTTATGACTATTCTTATATCAAGAGCACCACTTCTTTTTTAGCACTATTAAATAACAAATTATGACAAAAGAAAATTGTAGAACATGTACCAAAGAGTTTGAAATACGAGACGAGGACCTTGTGTTTTATGAACAAGTAAAAAGCCCATCGCCATTATATTGCCCGGATTGTCGCATGATGCGACGATTGGCATTTCGTAACGAACGCACACTTTATAAAAGAGCGTGTGATATTTGTAAAACAAATGGCGTCTCATTGTATCCAGATGGAACCCCGTTTCCAGTATATTGTCATAAGTGCTGGTGGAGTGATAAATGGGATCCAAAAGATTTTGCAATGGACTACGATCCATCTCGTCCGTTTTTTGATCAATTCAAGGAACTTCAAAACAAGGTTCCTCGTATTGCACTTTTGGTAATTGATTCTCTCCGGTGTGATTACACAAACAATGCGGGAGAAAATAAAGATTGCTATCTAATCTTCGCTGCCGAAAATAATGAGGACTCTGCATATTCCCGACTTATTATGAAATGTAAGAGTGTGTTTGATTGTGCCTTTGTGTACGATTCTGAACTTTGTTATGAATGTATTGATTGTAGAAATTGTTTCAAGTGTATGTATAGCGAACAATGCCAGTCATCGAGTGATCTTTATTTCTGTTATAACATGCGTGACTCGCAAAATTGTATTCTCTGTACCAATGGTCGCCATATTTCAAATTCCATTTTGAATACTAAATATTCAAAGGAAGAATTTGAAAAGAAAAAAGCAGAAATATTTTCAAGCTACGAGAATATTGAGCAGGCAAAGAAACAATTTGAAGAATTAAAATCACAATCAATCGTCAAATATGCATTCCAAACGAAGTGTCATAACGTAACAGGTGATTATATGTATAACTGCTATGATGGTATACGACTTTTTGATGTATCTAATTCAAAAAATTGCTCTTATCTAGCTGATTCAGAAGATCCAATTGATTCGATGGATTGTAATAACTTCTACTTTAAGCCCGAATTCCAATACGACATGATGGGTGTACTTGGGGGATCAAAAAATAAACACGGATTTTATGTTATGTATTCAAATGAATGTGAATACTGTGACAGTTGTTATCACTCCACGAGTTTATTTGGATGTATTAGATTAAACAAAGCTAGTTATTCAATTCTCAATAAACAGTATACAAAAGACGAATACGAAAAATTGAAAACTGAAATTATTGAATCAATGAAACAAGACGGAACCTATGGTCAATTTTTCCCCCCGGAAATGTCTCCATTCGGATTTAATGAGACATTGGGTAAAGAATATTTCCCAATTACTCGTGATGAGGCAATTAAAAAAGGATTTCGCTGGCAAGAACAAACAAGTGGAACCTTCGGCAAAGAAACAATAGCAGAAAAAAATGTGCCAAATACTTCAGGGAAAATATCTGACACGATTCTTTCGGAAATTTTCGCCTGCAATGAGTGTGGTAAAAATTTCCGACTTACTCAGATGGAAATTGAATTTTATACACGCATGGGTCTCCCAATACCGCATAAAGATTTTGAATGCCGACATCAAAATCGGATGGGTAAGAGAAATCCACGAAAACTTTGGAGTCGTTCGTGCATGTGCAAACATGAAAACCACATCAATCATGAAAATAAATCATGCAAGGGAAATTTTGAGACAAGTTATAGTCCAGAAAGAAAAGAAGTTGTGTATTGTGAACAATGTTATCAACAGGAAATTTCTTAAATAAAAAAACCCTCCATGATGGAGGGTTTTTTTTGTATATTTTATTTATTATAGAGTGCGCGGATTTTGCTACCTGCGATTCCATCAGCGACTAATCCTTGAGCTTTCTGGAATTCTTTAAGTGCATCGAGAGTTACCGCACCGAATCGTCCTGTTGCCTTACTGTTTGCGAGTGCTTTGGCAGCGGGTCCGGTATTTTTCTTTATGAGAAATTTCTGTAACGCAAGAACATCGTTCCCCGTCATTCCCATTTTTAAATTACGAACAGTTGCTTTCTTTTTTGTTGTTTTTGGTTTTGGAGAATGGGGGGCAGTGTTCAGAGTAATTAATGGTGGATTTGTAATTAATCTCTCTGCTGAAACGCCGAACGGAATTCCTATAATTAAAGAAAAAACTATAAAGAATGTAATATTTTTTTTAGTCATTGCCTAATCCTCGAGTGTTAACTTTTAAATTACGATATGGGTGCTTTGCTCCACGGACCTCAAAGTGAACGTGAGGGCCAGTAGATTTACCAGTTGATCCAACATATCCAATGATTTCTCCTTGTTTCACTTCTTGACCATTCTTAACAGCAACTTTTGTCATGTGACCAAAGAGCCCCTGCGCGCCATTATCAAAATTTTGTACAACATACTTTCCATATCCACCGTTGTATCCGGCATCGCGAGCAATAAGGATTACACCGTCGCGTGGAGCATAAATCGGTGTCCCGATTGGAGCAGCGAGGTCACTACCGTTTGCGCCATGGATTTTTTGAGAGATGCGACCAACGCCATTAGGTAAAATCCAAATATACCCTTCTAGATTTGCAGCGTCTGGCGTTATATTTTCTTCGTCATCTTTTGTGGTATCAACTGTCGGTGAAGTATTTGTCTGTACAGGCGCAGTTTCAACAATAGGTTCTGTCTTTTGAACTTGCACAACTACTTCCTCCTTCTTTGGTTCTTCAACTTTCGGAGCAATAATCTCTTCTTTCTTAGGGGCAGGAGCTTCTTTTTTGGCAATTTCGCCACCTGGCACAACAATCACATCACCAATCTGCAAATCAGATGCTTTAGTAATACTGTTGTATTCAGCGATATCGGCTTTGTCTGCACTGTACTTCTTGGCAATACTTTCAAGAGTGTCACCTTTTTTGACAGTGTGAGCAACGCCTTTAATAGGCAAAATGGCCAATGTTTGACCCACTTTCAAAAGATCTTTACCTGTTAAATCAGCATTTGAAGAAATAATAGTATTCTTTGAAACATTGAATTTCTTGGCAATACCATCCAAAGTATCGCCCTTTTTAACTGTATATGCCGTAATCGGAGCAGATGATGCGTACTTTTGGATATCAAAATTAACTCCGAGAGCACTATTAACTGAAAGTAGTCCTTCTTCGTCTTCAATAATACCGACAATTGGCTCATCTTTGAGATTCTTTGTATCAGGATTCACCGATGAAGATGATTCAAGGAGGGCCATTGTTTGAGAATTCTTTGTTGTAAGGTTTTCTTCAGAGGCCTGAGTTTCTTGCCCAAAAAGATTGAGTAGCCCAGAGAAAAATCCAGCATGGGCTTGATTTGGAGTAAATGATATGACGGAAAGGGCAAAAACGAACAAAGAGACCTTCATAGGGAAGGACTTAAGAAATAACGATATTTTCATCAAAGGACTTTTTCCCAAACGAGAAGAGCCGTTCGAATCTTTAGAGTTTTTTAAATGCATAATGAGGTGGGATGAGCGGAATTGCTGTAAAATAAGGGGATTTTTGAGTTTCGGGGTAGGGAATCGTGGTTACGAGGGTCCCATCTATAAAGCGTAGCCCATGGGGGAATATTAGTCAATAGAGTAATGCACACGATATACACAGGCCCCACCCCCTGGCAAAAATGGGGCATTTTTGCCAGGGGGCTATATTTATTGTATTATTTAATCATAATGAAACTCGAAAGAAGAAATTGGGATACATCGGAAATAATTAAACCCCTTGAAGAACACGCAGTGTTCATAAAAAGTCTTCTTGATATAGATGACGTCCCTCCAAAAGAGAAAAAAGGTCACATACAATTAGATGATTTCAATAAAAGAATTGTAAATGCCATTATAGAAGAGGGGATAAAGGGTAATTTGGATAAAGCTCAAAAAATCCTCGAACAAAAACTGAAGGTTGAAGAAGCAAATGGGGGTAAAAATAAACTACCCGAAAAAGTAGTATCTGAAATTATCCCAACAATCAAAGACTACTTTGAGGAAAATAATGAAAAAATCAAACAAGACCTTTCAGCCCCTGAAAAGAAACAACCCTTAGCTGAGAAGCTCAAAAATATCGACTCAACAACAAAGGCTCCTGACATACAAAATAGTGTTCAGGTATCCCCTAGAGAAGTAAAAGAAGTCCGGAAATCAGGCAATTTAAAGGAGACAGGGCGAATTGATTTCTTAGATCAAATTGTCCCTCAAGAAATAGGGGAAAATCTGCCCAAATCCGAGATACCAACAGGAAAAACCTCCGAAGGGGTAATTAGTGTTGTTACAGATAAAAACGGTGGAATTAAATTACATACAAATGAAGCTGTAAAAAGTATTAAAAATAAAGAAATTAAGGGTGGCTCAGTCATTATTCTTCCAGAGAAAAATGAGAATATTATTATTGACCATATCACTAAAGAAGGAGGTAAGAATTTTATTTATTTTCATACCACAACCCCCAAAGGAGACTATAAACTAAGTGATGTAATGGAAAGCGATGCATTTGCTGAAAAGATTAGAAAAGATGAGGGATATATCAAAAGATCTCTTTTAAAAATAAATCCTGAAGACAATTCAAATATCTCAGAAAACCCACCTGAAAAAGAAGTTAGTGATATAATAAAACCATCTATGGAAAAAAATATTCCTAACAACTCTCCAGAATCGAATAAATTTTCAGCACTAGAAAAAGAAGCTGAAAAAATAAAATTACAGTATACAAATGAACTCAAGCGTGAATTTAAAAATAACCACAACGATCCTGTCGTTAAGGCCTTTGATGAGAATCCTGATTTATGGATACGTGCAGAAATTGCAAACAGAATCTTTCGCCTTGAAAAATCAATTAAAAAAGCAAAGACAGGCACAGAACGACAGGTACTACAAAACAGAATTATTTCATTAGAAGAAAAAATTCCTCCTATTGAATATGTATTAAAAAAAGATGCCTTAAAAGAAATAAAAGGTGGTGACGTACTTTTGATTACTGAAAATGGTAATACTGTTGAATATAAAATTATCTCGATAGACACTGAAAAAGTGCGTTTCCAGAAAGAAGGTCAAACATTGATAAGCTTTCTCTCGCCCAAGGCAATGGAGAATTTTCTCCTTGACCCAGCAGTTTCATTTATAAATGAAAGAACTCGGCAGTCTTCTGATGCCAAAAAAGAAAAGGAGGGGGAAGCTAACATGAGTAAAGTTTCAGAAAATGCCAGCATTGGACCAAATGAAAACACTGAATCAAAAGATGCAACACGCGATGAAGCCATAATGCAGAACAATTATGAGCAAAGATCGGCAGAATATGAACGCCGACTAGAAGAAAATGACAGGCAACAAATAGAAATTTCTAATCAACTACGCGAAACAGGCAAACAAGAATCTTCCCCAGAAAAATCAATAATTCGAGATAATTTATGGAAACGATTGAATCAATTAGTGCAGGAAGAAGAAGAAATAACAGAAGAATGGATTGCTGAGGATAAAAAACAAAAACCTTTCGCCTATTTTGTTGCCAATCAGGTAGATAAATTTATGTTAGAACATCTGACTCACAAAGGAGCAACATCACTCGATTTACGTTTTTTGAAAGATGACTCAGAAGAAAACTTTGAGTGTATCTCGCAATTCCCAATACGTGATTCAGGAGAAAACAATGAATATTATGCTGAGTATTTTGAATATAACATAGCTGGTTTTAGAAAAACCCTTGAAGACATAGATGTGATTCGAACAAAGGATGGATTCGACATACACAGCAATAACACAAGGTACATGATTACTGGACCTGATGGAACGCATGAAATTAATATTAAAGGATACGATGAGGCAACGCGCATTTATAAAGAAGCGACAAAGAAATATTTACAAAAAATGAGACGAGAGTTTGAATCTTCTCCTGAAAACCAAGAAAATATACAAACCGATTCAACCACTGAAGACAAAAAACCTGAAGAAAATAAAGAAACGGAAGAAGAAAAAATCGCGAGAGTAGTACGTGAGATAGACGAAGAGTACACTCGAAAAAAGAAGGAAATAATTGAATCATTTCTCAAAAAATAATATAAGGAAGCGTGCATCTTCACTGTAGTAAATGGTATTGACAAAAGGCAATAAGTATGCTAGTCTTTAGTTAAACAAATTTTAAATACCATACACATGAAAAAAATCCTTATTTTCTTGATGGTTTCTATCGTAACCACAAGTATTTTCGGCCAGAGAGGGCAATACCCTGTTCCCTCTGTAACTCCTGACACACTTCAACCTGCTGCTCCCAAAAGAGATTATGTAGGCGAAGCAAACAAGTACACAGATGAAGCTATAAAAACTGCCATCTGGGAAACTAAAAAATCCCTGATGGAGTCCAACAAGCGGGTGCTGCAATCTCTTAAAGACTCCATGGCTAAAGCAAACAAAGCAAACATGGCAGTGATGGAAGACATCGGAAAACTAAGAATTCAGACAGCCGATGAAGTATCTGGAATTGAATACCGGATGTCGGGTAAAATCAAAAATGTTGCCAAAGATGTACAGAATACTCAAAAAAGTATTACAACACTTGATAAGTCCTTAAATACAACAAAAAAGGACTTTGCCAAAAAAGATTCACTTACTCGTGTTGCACTTGCAAAACAAAGCAACAAAACGGATTCAGCATTTAATGCAATCAACGCCATTACAAAAATGCAAAATGGTATTCAAGAGTCAATCACCAATCAGGGAGAACGAATGAACTCTTGGGGACTCGGACTGACATTAGGAATGATTGCGATAGTACTGCTTGGCTTAGGTGTATGGAGAAGAGTTGGTGCGCATTTACCACAGAAAGGATAAGTGCTACTAAAATTTATGTTTATCAGCTGGAACAAGATTTATTCTGTTCCAGCTGATTTTCGTTTATAGACAATGTATAGGTATATTAGTATAATACTAAAACAGATAATCTATATATTTTAAAAAGATTTATGACTCAAGAAACACTCCAAAATACATCAATCAAAGATGCTTTCGACGCACTTGATGCGGAAATGCAAAAAAAATTAACTGAAAAATTAAAAACAGAGGGTGTTTCAGATGGTACTATTGAAAAAGTAAAGACTGATCTATCAGAAAAATATACCCACAATAGACAAATGGAGGAAGTGCGAAGTGCACTTCATGAAGAGTACGACAAAAAAACACACCACACAAAAGAGGAAATTGCACAATATCACTATATTCAGGACTTAAAGAGAATTGAAAAGATTAGAGAAGAATTCCCACTTCTTGAGGAAAAACAAAAAAGAACACCAATATGGCGTATTGGCGAAATTATGCGAATAAAAAAACAAAGAAAGGAAATGGTAAATTTGTATACGAAACTCACGCGAGCCGTCAGGAAATATGAGCTCAAAAAAAATGAAGCTGATTTATTCAACAAAAAACACTAATTACAATATATGCCATCTCCACTAGAAGAACTGAAAAGTAATCCTGAACACCGTTCTGCAAAAGAACAGGAACTTAAGCAATCAATTGAAAGTGATTCATATCACGAAGATACTTTAGCAAAAGTAAGGCAATTAGATATTTCAGATGAACTAAAAAAGAAAGATGAGATAAAATTTAAAACAACCAAAGAAGAACTCGATAAATCTTTCAAAAAGGGTACCCTTGTTGATGAGAATACACTTAAAAGAGTGTTTGAGAGAATTCATCTTGATGAAAAAGATGTTGAGAAAGTTCCTGAATTAAACAATCTTAACGAAGAACAGGCGGTACTTGTAGCAGAGCTTGCATCACAAGATATTCTTGCAAACGTAAAGAAACTTGGCCAAGAACGATTTGAAAAAGAAAATAAAATAGATTTTTCTTTAAATCCAAAAAAGTGGAGCCCCTCAGTTATTACAAAGACATGGAATAAAGCTTGGAAATCTATTTCCATAAGTAAGTCAGAGAAAGCGGTACTAAGAGACGTCCAACATGGACAAATTAAACCCGATACTGAAGTCATAAAAAGACTTGTAAAAAAAATAACAGACAATGATTTAAAAGTTATCAAGAAAGAAGGTAAGTCTGTTATCGAATTTATAGAAGCCACAAATAGCTCTGAAAAAAATAAAAAAATATTCGATTCATATAATGCAATTGCTAATGAATTTTCTCGCATGCCTGATGCATGGAGGAATGAAAAAGCAGCAAAAAGTACAGACAGAGCCTTCAAAACAGAAAACCATAAAAAATATAATATTCTTAAAGATAGATATGCCGAGGCAACAAAGAGTGTCGTAAACGCAAAAACAGAAGAGTACAAAAAACAAGGCCTCGATGAAAAAGAAGCTGCAAAAAAAGCATCGATTGAAATGAATCGAGCAGGGCTGAAGGTAAGCATGCTTCAATTTGAAAACACAAACCCTGATGCTATTGCTGAACTTGATAGAATTAAAAATGAAAGCAGTTGGGGGCGTCTTTTGTGGAATAAAGAAACCTCATGGAGAAGCATATATGTAATTAGTGGAATTACTGCACGTAGCGTAGCCACAACAACTCTTGGTGCAATGACAGGACCACTTGTTGCCTCAATTATTGGAGGAGCACGGGCATTAAGAAAAGCAAACCAAAAAATAAATACCGCGTTTCTAGAGGGACGCCAAATGAAGTCATTTGTAGAAATGACTTCCGAAGAAAGAATCAAACTACGTGGAGGTCTTACTTATGACGAAAATGGAGATATTAAAAAAGATGAAAAAGGATTTGTTGTTCTAGGATCAGAAGGGAAAGGACTTCTTGATAACAAGAACGAGAAGAAAGGATTTCTCTCAAAAGCACTGGATGGAAAAGATGTGAACACTAGAGAAGTAGCTTCATTTATTGATGCAGATAGTCAAATTAACCGACTAACAAATCTAAAAAATAAACTTGAAAGCCAAGAATATCTAGAAAAGGCAAAGAGAACAAAAAGATACGAAGGAGATGATGGAGATTTAGCAATAAAAGAAGACCTCCTTTTTCAGATTCGTAATCGTATTGATTATATTGATCAAAAACACAAAGCGGGTCTTATTAACTATGGTACAAAAGACCCTGCGGGTGAAAACTATGAACTCTTAAAATTGATGGGTGAACTTGAGTTATACACTGCCCCAGATCTAACAATTGCCCCTGATGGAGAAACAGAGATTGAAAAAGTAGCACGTCTAACGTTAAACAAGAGAATAGAAAACCATAATAATTTACTAGGGAAAATTGTTAAAGAACACGAAGAACGTTTTGCGGAAAAACGAACAGACTTTGCAACAAGTGAAATGCTCCGCGGAGCAACGATTGGTGCAACCTACTCATTAATAGGATTAAAAATACATGACTGGTTCAGCGAAGCACCAACTGTAACTCAAGAAATAGAGAATACAAATGAAGTAACTACACCTAGTGATACTCCAAACACAACAACACCCGCCACAACTCCTGTTACTTCAGAAAAAACGCCACCACAATGGGGTAGCAATAAAACAGAAAATCCTGCTCCAGCATTCGAGCCAATCAAAACAGTTGGAGAAATCCACAAGCCAATCGAAGTACAACTCTCAAGCAAAGGTTCTATTCAAACATTCCTCGACCTTAAAGAAAAACTTCGCCTCGAATACGGCAAAGACCTCGCTCATGCACCAGCGAGTGTTCAACACATCATGAATACGAACGCGACAAAACTCGCCGAGGAATTCAACATGTACAACCCGACTGATGTTGATGAGAGTATGATGGCACCGGCAGGTTCAAAATTCATCATTGATGAAAAAGGAAACTTCTCATACCAAGAGTTGGGTGCAAAAGATGCAACCATCCTTGAAGAGGGAACATCTGCAAAAGGAACTGGTGAATATAAAGGCAAGATGTTTGATTACGACAAAGCAAAAACTCTCAAGGTTGAAACAGCACAGAACGTGGGTACTTCGACACCAGAAACACCTCAAACAAATACAGCTAATATCCCATCACAAACAGCAGAAACAGGGGCACCCACACAGGGACTTCACCAGAACATTGATGAGATATTCCCATCTGATCAAGAGGTGCGAGATGGTATTGCCAGAGACCACTTCCGTTCACTTGTTAATTCGCATTATGAAAACATCCAAGGTGAAGCATGGAAGAACCTACCTCAGGCAGATAAAAATGCTGAAGTTTGGATGGGGGAAAAATTTGGAAAAGTTAATGTTGGGCAAAAAGCAGATGGAACGCCTACTATTGGAGACTTCATTGAACCATCTCAAAATCTCGGCATCGACTTAAAATCAGTACCAGTCGCTGAGGCAATCAAGACAAATGCAACTGTTGCTTCAGGAATCGCTGATCTCCAAAAGATTGCCCGTGCGCAATTAGGGTACGACATGGTAATCGATAAAAATGAATCTACTTCGAGTTACATTCATAGAGTTTTCACCGCACTTGAATCTGCATCCCAAGAACAACCTGAGGCCCCAGCATTAGAAGAGGAAATAAATCGCATGGGTAGACCAGGGAAAATCCTACCGGGTGACTATATGGCAGACCAATCCCAAGAAGAATACATGGGCGAGACATCTGTAAATCAAACAGAAGTGTCAGCATCTACTTCTTCAGAAGCAAATCCGGCAGGTGAAGATGGTGGACTAGGAAGAGCAGAGAAGGGTCCTGGTAATGGAAAAGTATACATAGAGACACAAGAGGAGCCTAAAAATCCAATCAAATGGGAAAAGTATCGCGACCATAAAATAATAACCGCTGATGATGTAAAAGGACGAAATGAAGTCATTGGTATTTCGCCAAACACAAACGACAGAGGGGTCACCTATCGTGATTGGAATCGTACGTTCGATAACCAAATCGTTGATCCAGAAGCTGACAATGTAAAATTTGGTTCATACAACCAATACGAAACAGAGCGAGAACTCCAGCTTCTTTTCGGTAAAGGTGAAAAAGTAGGCAATGAAGTACACATGACATATTTCCGCCATCAACCCGAATGGAAAACAGTTAGCAAAATTCCAGCCCGATACTTTTATAATGAAATCTTTGGTATGGAATATTTGAGCCATTACCCAAGAGAAATTTCTGATGCACAACTCAAAATACTCAAGGATGCGGGACTCATTAGAGAAGTTAATTTTGCAGATCCAACAACAGGCACAGTGACACAATTAAAACAATTTACTCACCACGCAGAACTCGCTCGTCTTGCACAAGCATACAGACATATCAACCCAGACGAAGCACAGCCATATCCAAATGAAACAATCGAAGACTACGTAGGTCGCCTTATGAAGAAAGTTCACCAAACACAGGATGGCTCATTCTTTGCACGCAAGCACGATATTAATTTTGATGAAGCAGGACAGAGCATGCAACAGCAAGCCCCAACACAACAAATGCCAGTCTATACTCCAGACAACCCTGGAATAATTTCGCCAACACGCGGAATTTATAATACGGGAGGATCTTCACCTTCATACGGACCAAGTAATTATGGCCCATCCTACTACGGCCCACAGGGTAATTATAATCCTCAGTATGGTCCTCAGGGATTCAATACGGGATCGACACGAGGTGATGTGATTGTTGGAGGAGTAGGTGTAGCGCAAGTAGCACTCAATGAAGGAGTGAACGCAATAAATGGAAATACTCAGACCGGCGGAGGAAAACGTATCCTCAACTCAGCAGTGCAAACAGGAGTCCAGATTGGAGTAAATGGAATCATGCGACAAATATTTGGAAATGGAGGGGGATACTATGGCGGTGGTTCAAATTGGCAATAATTATTTATCTTTATAAAAATATGTTTGATAGAATACACAAAATTGTTCTCTCTGCACTTGGAATCGCCTCACACACAGAAGCGGAACAAAAAAAGGTTCTTGAAAAAATAGGCCCGATGCTCTATCAGGCAATTATGACGCGTACGCTTCTCGAAATGGAAGAAGAGGACAAGAATACATTTACAGAAATGATGTCCAAAAATCCGAGCCCTGAAATTATGTTTACCTTTCTCACAGAAGCCTGCCCAGAAATAGATGATATTGCAAAAGAAGAGGCAGCTCGAGCACGGGAAGAACATAAAAATATCTTAGCTGTCGCATAGACACATAAAAAACCGCAGGACAAGCCATGCGGTTTTTTGTTGAATAAAAAGAGCGAGCGATGAATTACTTTACTCCGCGAGCGTTTTTGAAGCTCGGAGGAATTTTTTCTTTCACCATTTGAAGGGTAGCATTTGCTTTCCCGTCAATAAAATAAGCTTTGGTCCCATTCTTGCAATTAAGATACAAAAAGGTTCCATCTGGAGTTAGAGCTAAAGGAAAATCTGCGATAATACCGGGAGTAAAAGGCTGAGTGTTAATTTGGTAACCGGTTAATTCATACGTTTTTGTTTCTACATCAAGAGTAAAACAAAGAACGGGAATACTGTCGCCAGCATCAAACTTAACCCACACGTTGTCACCATCCAACCCAATAATTTGTCCATACACATCAGATCCAATGGTGAAGTGAGCAAAATTACCTTCCTGTAAACGATTTTCCTTAAAGGAAACAATGTTTGTCTTTGCTGGTGGAGCGATAAGCTCAACCTGCTTTGACACACGGAATCCAGCACCAAGGGCTTTCAATTCTGCGTCTGTAAATTTATCGCGATAGTCCTTAATAAAGTCCTCTACGATAAAGTCTCTGGAAACACTTTTGCTGTGACCAGTGCGATACGATCGGCAAGATATGCAAAACGTGCATATCACTGCCAAAATGATGATATTTTTCATTTACTTATAATTTTTTCGAATTTTGTAATATTATATACCTTTTTTGTCTTTTTGTCAAGGTCAAAAGACCTTGTAAAACCGTGCTATTATAGGGTGATATGGACTATTTAGAATCTTTAAATAACAAGCAAAAAGAGGCAGTTTTATACACCGATGGTCCACTTCTCATAGTTGCGGGGGCAGGGGCAGGAAAAACCAAGACAATTACTCACCGAATTATCCATCTTATCCACCAAGGAGTCGCCCCAGAATCAATACTCGCAGTAACCTTTACAAATAAAGCGTCAAAAGAAATGCGAGAACGGGTGCTCGCTCTTCTCGACAAGCCAATCCACGGCGGGCCAGTCTATGGAATGGGTAAGGGGATTCCATTTGTTTCAACTTTTCACTCGCTCGGTGTGAATATCATTAAAGAACACGCGCACCTCTTAGGCCTAACCAAACACTTCGCAATTGCAGATGAACACGATGCGCTCGTTATCATCAAAGATGCGATGAAGGCACGCGACATCGACCCGAAACAATATGAACCGCGAAAAATAAAAAGTATTATTTCAAAAGCAAAAGGAGACTTTGTTACTGTTGATGCATTCAGTGCGAGCGTCTCAAGCGCACTACAATCAGTTGTTGCGACAATCTGGCGTGAATACGAGCGCGCACTCAAAGCTGAAAAAGCACTCGATTTTGATGACCTTCTTCTTGAAACAGTTATTCTTCTAAAAAAATATCCAGAGATAAAACATGCATACCAAGAACGGTGGAAATATATCCACATCGATGAGTATCAAGATACCAATGAAGTCCAATATGAGCTCGTGAAATTACTCGTAAACAAGAATGAGAATCTCTGTGTTGTTGGTGACACTGATCAAAATATTTATAGTTGGCGTGGTGCAAATATCAAGAACATGCTCCACTTTGAAAAAGATTACCCTAATGCAAAAATAATTCTACTTGAGCAAAACTACCGCTCAACAAAAAATATTATCGAAGCAGCAAATAGTATCATTGAGAAAAATCAGTACCGTGTGCCAAAAAATCTTTTCACAGAAAATGCCATTGGGGAACATATCACAATATATGAAGCGTACGACGAATCTCATGAGGCCGAATTTGTTGCTGATACAATCACAGAACTCCTTCGTGAAAATGATGTTGAGGATATTGCGATTCTCTATCGTGCGAACTTCCAATCACGTGCCCTCGAAGAAGCATTACTCGCAAAACAAATTCCGTATCAAGTGCTTGGTGTAAAATTCTTTGAACGAAAAGAAATCAAAGATGTGCTTTCCTATATCCGTGCATCGCTCAATCGTGAGAGTTTGTCTGATATTAAACGTATTATCAATATCCCAGCGCGTGGTATTGGCAAAGTAACCCTTGTAAAGCTTTTTGCAAATCAATTCTCTGATTTACCAGCAGGCATGCAAAACAAAATATCATTATTCTATAAGCTTTTAGATGATATTAATGAATATTCGATTACTCATCTTCCGTCAGAGATAATTAAATACGTCATCGATAAAAGTGGACTAGAACAAGAACTTACACACGGCACAACAGACGAACAGGAGCGCCTAGAAAACATAAAAGAGTTAGTAACACTTGCGACAAAATACGACACGATGCCACAAGGCGACGGTCTCGAAAAATTACTCGAAGATGCATCTCTTGCAAGCGATCAAGATTCACTTATTCACGAAAAGAGAAATGGTGTTCGATTAATGACCGTACACGCATCAAAAGGACTTGAATTTAAATATGTATTCATCACAGGACTTGAGCAGGATTTATTCCCGCACTCACGTGGTGGGTCAAAAAAAGAAGACCAAGAAGAAGAGCGTCGACTTTTCTATGTAGCTCTTACGAGAGCAGAACATAAATTGTATATCTCATACGCACAACTTCGGACTATCTTTGGAATGAAACAAGTAACAACGCCGAGTGAATTTCTGGCAGATATTCCTGACCATCTCACAGAATTCGAACAAGGTCGCGCACGTAACGGAGAACGAATCGTCTACATTTAATTATGAACCATCGAGCAAAAAAATCTTTTGAGCTAAAACCATTTCAAAAAAGAAATGGTTCGCCCGAACTTTCTTTTAGAAAAAAGAAAGCTTTAGGGCAAAATTTTCTTAAATCAAAAGAAGCTCTTTTGATGATGTGTAGTGCTGGAGATGTAGGGGAGAACGACACGATTGTTGAAATTGGTCCCGGTAAAGGAGCACTAACAGAAAAGGTACTTGAACGAGCGGACAAGGTGATTGCTGTTGAAAAAGACCGTGACCTTATTCCGATTCTGTCGGAACGATTTGATGCTGAACTCATAGAGGAAAAATTGTTACTTGTAGAAGAGGATATCCTTACATTCAATCCTAAAAGCCACGGATTAAAAGCTCGTGGATATAAAATTATTGCAAACATTCCTTACAACATAACGGGTGCGATTATCAAACGATTTCTTTCTGAAACAATTCAGCCGGAGCGAATGGTGCTTTTGGTTCAGAAAGAGGTAGCGGAACGAATCGTCGCCCGTGACGGCAAAGAAAGTATCCTGTCGCTTTCAGTTAAGGCATATGGTACACCGACATATAAAATGAAAGTAGGGAAGCGATTTTTCTCACCAGCACCAAAGGTGGATTCAGCTATTATTGCAATAACATCGATAAATAAAGACAATTTTAAAAACACACACGACGAGGAGTGGTTTTTTACCATAATAAAAGCTGGTTTTGCCCATAAACGGAAAGTTCTCCGCAAAAATCTTGAAGAAGTTGCTCTGCTTTCTGATATTGATAAGGCCTTTGCAAACCTTGAAATTGATGAGCGGACACGTGCCGAGGACATCAATTTTCCTACATGGCTCGAACTAGCCAAACTTCTCAACAAAAACATATAGGATAATCGAAATGGAAATTGTATACTATATGGTATGAAGCATATTTTCCCTCTTTTTTCACTTTTGTTTTCTTTTTTTATATTAATAATTACCCCAGCCAATACTCAAGCGGCAACACCTTCGCTATCTAAAAGCTTTGGGGGGAGAGTGTATCTCGCACCTATCCCAGGGATTACATGCAATGGAGCGGGAAGACTCATGCTTCTCAGTAGTAATGCGAACTCGATTTTAAGTACCGTTGGGTCACAAGGATCGATGAGCTCATCTGAAGCAAAGGGATTTGTTAAAAATCTTCATGGGGCACTACCAATATATGCGAGTAACCCACAAAAATCGCCAACGCCAGGCGGACAAATTCTAGGAAGAAAAAGTATTATCCCTGACATGCAAACATGCTACATACCAACTCCGGCAGGCCCTGTGTATATCCCTATACTAAAGACAGCTCCACTCACTAATTCAAATTACCAAGTTTCGCGTTAATCTGTATGCGTTTAAAAATTAAACGAGAATATCTACCGAGTGACGAATTCATAGCGAGAATTATTATTCTCGCGGTTGTTATTGGAATTCTCGTTGGACTCTATTATCTTGGTGGTTTTGTTATTAAGAAAATAAAAACGAGACAGTCAAAAGTAAACATCGCTGAACTTGTGACAAAAGACTCTAATAGAAATGATATCCCTGATTGGGAAGAATCATTGTGGGGACTCGATCCCACAAAAAATGGGGCGAAAAATAAAGAAATCATCACAGAAAAAAAGAAAGCCCTCGCGGAAGGTATTGATGGTGCAGGGAAGCCACTTACAGAAAGCGATAAAATGGCACGAGAGTTCTTTGCCCTTGTAACGTCTCTTCAAGAAAGTGGTAATTTAAATGAGGAATCCATTGGCCTTATTGCAGATGCTATTAGTGAAAAAGCTGTGGCAATACCAATCCCTAATATCTACACAAGTGATTCAATCAAAACAACGGCTACAAATTTAACATCAATAAAGACCTTCTATACTGCATTTAAAAAACTGGGGACAGCATACAATGACAGGGATATTGGAGAAGAGCTTATTTTTATCGCTCAAGGTGCCGATAACAATGACACTCAAGCTCTCTATGCAGCAAAAACAATCGCACAATCATACAAATCATTCGCCGAAGAACTAGTAAGAATCCCAGCAGTACCAACATCTCTTGCAAATCTTGTTGTTGAATTAGCGAATAATTACTACAAAACAGGTGCTTCAATAGAAGAAATGACGAAACTTGCCGACGATGAACTCGCTGGAATGAGAGGCCTCGTAAACTACAACCAATATTCAATAGCACTTGTTAAAAACCTAGAAACAATGAGAACTTTTTTCATCAGAAATGGTATACTAAAATAACATTAGCATGAGAAAACACTTTGCCCACAACATCAAAGCATCGTTCACACTATGCACTCTAGTTGTTTTATTTCTCAATATCTCAATCGTGGAAGGAGCAACAGAAGCAGTGGATCCTCGAAAGGGAATTTATGTTGATGATTCATCTTTGTACAGAGCAAATTCAAAAAATATTGCTGACTCAGGATTATTTACGACAGTCCCTGGGTGTAACAATATTGGAAATAAAGTACAGAAATCTATTGGTGGTATCTTAAACAACGACCCGACGAGTTTCGTGACTCTTGCTGATTCTATTGGAGACCTTACAGGAGATAATGTTACCACACAAGATATGGCAGCGAATTCTGCACTTAAGGATATTCTTAATTCTACAAAAGAAGACCAATTCCGTAGTGAATGTATGGACGGCATTGGATACCAACTCGCAAAAAAACAACTTGCGAGTATTACAAACAAAATTATCAGCGGGGCAGTAGTTGGAAATAATGGTGATTCAATGTTTAAAGATGAATCATCACTCCTAGAGAGTATTCAAAATAAAGAAATTTCACGCGTAGCAAAAACATTCGGCACATCTACAGACACGAATGCCTATCCATTTGGAAAAGAATATTCACGTGGACTCATCACTTCTACACGAGCCCAAAATAATTTTGAGGAATCAATGAAATCAGATCTTTCTCAATATGGTGGAATACAGGGAGCTTCTAAAAATTTTAATTGGGATAAGTGGATGAATATTACTCAGAATGTTCAGAATAATTATCTCGGACACACTGTTGCTGTCAGTCAGCATCTTACAGATTCAATAAATCAAAAAACTCAAGTCCAACGTGATGAATTAAATCAAAACAGTGGTTTTCTCTCACAAAAAAAATGTGTTGAGTATTATCCTTCGACATCAAGTGGCACTATTGCCCCTGGAGGTGGGACATACAATACAGGACAAGGTGCATGTAAAAGATGGCAAGTGCTCACACCAGGAAGTATTATTGCACAACAACTATTTGCTGTAGTGACTTCTCCTATTCGCCAACTCGAACTTGCTGATGGTGTCAACGAAACATTAAGTGGAGTATTCAATAAACTTGTTAATAAACTCGGGCTTCAGGGGTTATTCGGTGTTTCCTCATTTGCAACACGACAGGGTAGCTACACCGTAGGGGGAGATAGTATTAGTTCATCATTCGGCTCATCAACTGGATTTGGTTTTGGATCAAGTTTCGGTAGCAGTACAGGTGACGGTGATGCAATTATCTCAGTCAACAGAGGTAATGGATGGTACGAAGGAGATGAACCGTTTGACCTCACAAAAGACCTCGGCAACACCTACCTTCGTGAAAAACCAAAATACCTTGGCACATGGAACGCCTCAACAAACAAGACAACCCCAACAGCAGAATCAGGAGAAGAAGCTACATCTCTTGCGCCAGGGATTGGAATAAAAAACACATATTATGTTGTCTCAACTGGAGGTAATACTGAAATAAACATCCCCGAAACTTGTTTTCCTGTTTTGTACGCAGACGGATCAACATCACAATGCTGGAAGCGAGGGAATATCCTTATTTTTGATGGGGAAAGATGGCTCAAAGCTCATTATTTTAACGGGAGAAACGATGGTAGTGGATTCAAGGTAATCCCAGGCGAAAACGGAGAAGCAGAAAGTACTCTTGTTGATTTACTCAAAAGCCCACGACTTAAAATAATCGACAAAAAAGGTGTCATTCAGACACAGTACGATTATCTAAAGGCGATTAAAGCATCAATGCGAGAATTACCTAATATCATGCCAGCTCTTGGTGAACTTGATTATTGCATTCCAGGACCAAACCCAAGCTGGTACGAGAGTGCGGAACTGGCGGGGGAAGCACTTAGTGGATACATTAGCAAGATACAAATTGACCCGAACACTCTTCAGATTATTGGCCCACCACCTGCACAATACAAAACACAATATTTTGGCTCGAAGCCATGGAAACAATTAAATCCAAAGAAATTTGAAACACTCTTTCAAAACTATTTCGGTGTTGACCCTAATCAATTTGCCTCAACATTCATGAACTCAATTATGAGCACCACAGCTAGTGGTAATACTGGATTCAGTGGTAACATTGTGGGCGACATTGTAGGGGGACTTTTAGGAACTAATAATAGTAGCGGGCCAAGTCCATCAGAAATTGCATTTCAACAGGCATACGCAGAAGCACAAGAAATCCTTGAAGCAGAAAAAGAAGCAGCAATTACAATTATTGGAAATCAATTACAATCATACAAAGGAGCATCAGACGCAATCTATGGACAGGGTGGTGTTATGACAACAGAGCTTCTCATCAACCCCGACACAGAAGAAGCAACAGAAAATCCAAACTATCTCCCAATGGCGCAAGCAGGCATGGCACTTACGAGAGATATTCGTCTCTATGATGTAAATATTGATGAGGCAACACAAGACTACAAAGACCTCATTGATGAGAGTGTTGCAAATATTTACAAACTTAATCTTATTAAAACGAAAGTTGATAAGATTGTAAAAGCAGCTCAAGCACGTCGCTCAAAAGAACTTCCTGCTAACACAATCCCAGACGATTGTTTGATGTATGAACAAATTAGTTATATTAATGGAGGGATAACAACAGGCGACCTAAACACAATAAATGGCGACTTAAGTGGTGGTGGAACAGGAGGAGGAGTCACAGGTGTGGGAGGTGGGGTAATTTATACTAATGGAACAGGAGGGGTAACAGGAGCTGGGGCTGGAGTAGGAGGACAATAAAATGGAAACAAATTCACACAAAAGAAGTAGGGCATTTATTATAACGTTCATCGCGGTTATTATTCTTTTAATTGTTGGGTACTTCCTTCTCTTCAAAGATGGTGGTGTGTTTAGCACAAAGGGAACTTCAAGTGAACAAAAGAGCTTCTTTCCCCTCCTTGGTTCATCAAAGAAAAAAGCAGAGAAAGTTGAAACTCCAACTGCACCAGATGGAACACCAATCAACACAGAGACAACAGTCGACGGCGCAGTGCCACTTTTTAATCCAGTCCCTGGCCCAAACGGAAAAGAACCACGTGTAACTCTCTCTGCAACACCAAAAATCCTTGATGCAAAAGGCGGAAATGTAAAACTAACATGGAAAGGAGAGAATGTGTCCTCATGTATCCCGAGTTGGACAGGTAAGCGAATTGCTCAAACAAGCGGAACATCAAACGAACTCACTGTTAAGAAAACGAGACTATTTTCAATTGCATGTACAAACGGAATCACAACAACAGGAGCCACTGTTCAGGTATCTGTAGTGGGATCTTCAACGCTTGGTATCGCACTTTTTGCGAATCCAGATGTTCTCGATAGCGCCGGAAAAGTAAAACTCTCATGGACAAGTAATAATTCAGTCAAAGCATGTACTCCGAGTTGGACTAATCGAAAAAATGACTCTGAGGGAGATGCGACAGTCACGGTGAATGAATCAAAAACATTTTCAATCAACTGTACTGACGGCACAACATTTGAAATTGCCGAAGTTGATGTCATTGTCACAGAATTTTACTCAAACATTAGAGAATGTAATGACGGACTTGATAACGATGGAGACAAAACAACAGATATGGCCGACTCAAGCTGTCATACTGATTTTGATGCTACAAACGAGGCAACGTACAACCCTCGAATTAGTCCTGAATCAAGATCTCCAGTATCTCAAGCAGACGACCATTGTAAAGCACTCGATGAAAACCCTCTGAAGTTTACTGACGCAGAAAAAAGAGAGCTCGACAAACTCCTCCGTCAATTCTACAGAGTGGCACCTAAACTCAAGACACAAGATGATGTCCTTGCTGAATATGGGGCTCGGGAAGGATATATTGATTTATACAAAGAAGCGCGAGACCTCACTCAGCAATGTTTTGGACAACGTTATCCTGTAGAGAATAATGTAAACAGGGTTGCTGTTGGTGCGACACCAAACTACACTGGCCCACAAGAAACAAAAACAAATCCATACTACCAGCCAGCAGGAATCATAAATTCACCAACATATATTACTGAGGCCTACCAAGATTCCAAGTTTAAAAAATGGGAAAACAAGGTTATCCAACTTCACTTAGATGCTATTGCAAAACTAGATGTGAAAATCATAAATGCGACGACAAATTCCAAAAAGGCACTCTTTACTGCACTTCGTAATTATGAACAAAACAAACTTAATAACTTCACAGACCTTGCACGACGAAGAAATGAGTTCATCCGCATTCAAGAAATTCTCCAAATTTGGTAGTTTTCCTCTGCAAGAAGGATGAAAAGGGGATTTCTTATTTAAAAATTGGTATAATAATCGAGTGAATCCCGTTAGAGATTTTTTATGTCATATATGTAACGGGAGGTGCATTAGCATACTTATTAAAATTATTGTATTTATTTAAAATGTATACGCCCCATGCAAAAATTGGATAATTTTAGAAAAAAAAACGATGGGGCTATCTCTAACGGGATGAAGAAAATTCTACCGTATATATTTTTTATTGCGATATGTGTGAACATATTCACGCCTTTTTCTGCCATCCAATCAACTCCTCTCGTTGCTGAGGCAGCTCTTGATACAACCCTTGCTGGATATCAAAATGCATTCAACAAAATTAAAAGTGGTGTCACCCTAAATCAATCAGCAGTAACGTCAGCTGGTGGGATTATTGCTGATTTTCATATTGTTCTTGATACAGGATTAGCGTTGGGGGCAAACACAGAAGATATATATAATCACGTAGAAGCTCAAGGTAGAAATTTTGGAATCGGAGACACCGGCACTAATTTATACAGCACAAATGCTTTTGTTCTTGTTGTGAAAGACGCACTAACTGGACAAGTGGGTTTTGTGGACGTCACACCTCGACTAATGATTGATGGTTCAAATAAAAGCTTGGCGGACAAAAGACCAAATGGGCCAGTCCGAAGCGAAACGGATGTAAGTATCAGCACAAGTCAATTCCCCCAGCTTACTCCTGGTAAAGACTACACCGCGACACTTTACTACCAAGCAGCTGGTGGAATAGGAAGTGGAGAGGGTAAAGGATATGGTGAATCAATACCAGGGTTATCTTCAAACAAAGACTACTTTGCAATTACCAGCCCGACCCCCTTCAAGACAGCAACCCCAACAAGTGGTGGCGGGACAGGAGTTGAAGGAACGCTCGGTACTGGTAAATCGACAGTAGTTGATTCCCAGGCTTCTCTTGATCCAATGCCAGGGTGTTCGATACTCGGAATGGGAGACGAGAATGGATCAATTGTTGGATGCGCAGCTCAAATAATATATTACGTTATCTTTGTTCCAACATCATATCTCTTTGCGCTTGCCGGTCAATTTTTCGACTGGACATTTGCATACTCTATTAGCGATGAATCATATCGAATTCCTTTTGTTGTTCAGGGGTGGGGAATCCTCCGTGATTTCGTTAACATGTTCTTTATCTTTGTTTTGCTCTATATTGCATTTCGTACAATACTCGGTGTTCATGGTGCAAAAACAAAAGACTTAATTATAAATGTCATCATTATTGGTCTTTTAATAAACTTTAGTTTATTTACAACACAAGTTATTGTTGATGCTTCAAATATTTTAGCGAGAGTATTCTATAGCGATGATGCCATTAGACTTACAGAGGGTCAGAATCGTGGAGCACTTGATGCAGCAGGAACAACAGCGGGTCCAAATGGGGAAATCCAATTATCTGCTGCCCTCATAGATAAGGTCAACCCCCAAAATCTTATCTTAAATTCAAAAAAGGTTAATGACTTCGGAACAACAGGAAATGATGTCGCCCAAAATAATAACGAAGATAGCGCAAACAGCATTGGAGCTGGGTCATTTATCTTAATCACTATCCTTGCTATCGCTATTAATATCGTTGGCCTAATAACATTCCTCTCTGTTGGACTTATTTTCGTTGCTCGCGTAATCGGACTTTGGTTTGCGATGATTTTTGCACCTATTGCATTCTTTAGTTATACCGTGCCGAGTCTAGCGAATAACAAAATATTTGGCATCCATCACTGGATTGAAGAGCTTTTAAAAATGGCATTCTTGGCACCAATATTTATATTCTTCTTGTATCTTATCTTGCAATTCCTTGAGGGTCTTAATTTTATAAACCAAGGAGACCAAACAGGGGTGAAGTGGGTTATCGCTATCGTTGTACCGTTTATTTTCATAATGGTTCTTTTGCAACAAGCAAAAAGTATCGCACAAAAACTCTCAGGGGAACTCGGACAAAGAATTACAGGGGCGCTCTCCACTGTTGGTGGTGTTGGACTTGGACTTGCAACAGGTGGCGCTGCCCTTGCAATGAGAGGGTCAGTTGGTAGAATCATGAATAAGCTAAACACAAATGACACACTAAATAATTGGGCCTCTGGAAAAACAGCGAGTGGTAAGGCAATGAGCGGAGGGCTAGGCTCATGGGCACTTCAAAGAGCGGCTATTCTAGGAAAGAAAACTACTACTGCGGGAGCTAAGGGAAGTTTTGATTTCCGACAAACAGGATTAGCTGGTGGTATGTCTGGTGCACTTGGTGTCGATATGGGCAAATACACAAACTATGTCGGACTTGGGACAAAAAGTGGGCTTGGCGGATATGCAAATGCACAGGCAAAAAAGATTGAGAAAGAAGAAACATTTGCAAAAAGTCTGGGATACGACCACGCAAAAGATCATGCCTTACAAGAAAAAATTGATGCTCGTAAAAAAGCAATTACTGATGCTGAAAAAATTCGTGATATGGCAAAAGCAACACTTACTGCAGATCCAAATAATGCTGAATCCAAAAAATCTTACGCGACAGCTTTGGCAAATGTTACCGCACTTAAATCTGGAGGCATGTATGTAAATGATGCTGGAATTAAGCTAAACATAAAAGAAAGTCTCGCTGATTTTGAAAAAGCACAGGCAACTAACAAAACTGGTCGTGAACGAGAATTTTATCTCTATAAACGACGACAATCTGGAAAAATCTACAACGAGAGTCATGGATTAAAACGTGACAGTGAAGATAACATAACTTCATTTGGCCACCCAGTATCAAGTGGAGCACAAGCAGGTAAACAATTTGCCAAGGAATTTGTTGAAGGATTTGGAAAAGGAGCAGTTGCAGGTGGTGCTGTGGGTATGTGGGCTGGACCCGCAGGTGCAGTAGCAGGTGCTGGTGCTGGTGGATTATTTATGGCAGTTCGAAATGTAGTTAATTACAGTGGAACAACCAATAGAAAGATTGGAGAAGCCCACAATCCAAAACCAGGAAAATTTGAAGATTCTTATAAGCCAGGTTCAGCGCCGGCTCCGTCTGGGGGACACGACGATCACGGAGCTGGGCATGACGATCATGGGGGAGGACACGACGATCACGGAGGTGGAGGGCATCACTAAAAAAATAAATTATGGAACAACAAGAAGAAATAAAAAAAGCAATACAAGAAAGATTTGAAAACCTGCAACCAGAAATACAGGATGCAATTATGTCATCAAATTACGAAAAAGAACTTTATGACATAAGTCAAAAATATAAACTCAACATTGAACAAATGGGTCAACTTGAGCTAAATACAACTCTCGTTATGCTTGGGAACACTCATCCAGATGAATATGTAGATGAACTTGTTACTGATTTAAAAATAAAAAAAGAAGATGCTCTAGCTATTTCAAATGACGTAAATGAACGCATTATGAAAAATATTCGTGAAATTTTAAAAAAAAACTTTGAAAAAGAAGATGAGGAGGAGAGTGCTTCTAAGGAAGTACCCGTACCACCTCAAAACCCCATTCTTCCGACAGAAGCAACCGTAAAAACGGAAACTGCATTAAAAACAAACCTCACCACCCCACTCCCAAAAACCCAATCAGGGATTCTTGCCAATGCTGGTATTGAAATGATGGAAGATATGAAAACAAATACAAAAGATGGCGAAGACATTTCAAAAAAAGAGGGTGGGGTTCTCTCAGAATCAGGAATTAATGTAATTGATGATGCTCCTCGTCCTTCATCACATGTATTCGCAAGTAATATGACCCGCAAAAATACCCTTGATGGTATAGAAAACCCAACAAGAACAAACCCAAATATTGCGATGGAAAAACTTCAAAATCCAACAACAAGTACCCAATCGACAACAAACTACTCAATCCCTAGAATGAGTGGTGACCAGTATCGCGAGCCAATTGAATAAACGCGTGATACAATAGATACATGCAATTCAAAGTTCCACAATTCATAGATATTGAGGACAAACTCTTTGGACCATTTACCTTCCGTCAGTTTGCCTATCTGGCAGGTGGCGCTGGGATGATATTTGTTCTCTATAAAGTCCTTCCATTTTGGATTGCTGTTATTTTGATAATTCCCGTTGCTGGACTTGCACTTGCACTTACATTTTATAGAATCAACAACAAGCCTTTTATTTATTACTTACAAGCAGGTATTTCCTACGCTATCGGAGATAAATTATATGTATGGAAACAACGACTTGTAAAACCAACACTCAAAAAAGAAGAGCCCACTCCGACACCAAAAACAAATACCGTACCGATGATGTCTGGAAGTAAACTTTCCGACCTTGCATGGAGTTTAGATGTAGAAACGAAAGAAAATAAAGAATAAAAATGTTATACTTTATACTGTATCATTCATCCATAATTAGTAACCTGCCTACCGGCAGGTAGGTTCGTAATTATTTTTCCTATGGCACTAGACGCTCGAGCTACACAAGAATTTGTTCCAATCAAAGAAGTTCGCGATGGAATCATCGTCTTAAAAGACGGGGGACTGCGAGCTGTTTTGATTGCTTCTTCAATCAATCTATCTCTTAAATCATCAGACGAGCAAGTAGCGATCATTAATCAATTCCAGAATTTCTTAAACGGACTTGATTTCCCGACACAAATTGTTATTCAGTCACGACGTCTTGATATCCGACCATACCTATTGTTACTTGAAAATCGCATCAAAGAACAGGTTGAGCCCCTTATAAAAATTCAAACTCGAGAATATATCAGTTTTATTCGTTCTTTTACAGACGAAGTAAACATCATGACAAAAACATTCTTCGTTGTAGTGCCCTATACTCCAACAATCTTAAATACAGGGGGTGGGATAATCGACGGATTACTTGGTGGCAATAAACAGAAAAATACTGGCAAACAAGGAGATGTCGCAGATTTTGAAGAAAAGAGATCTCAGCTTGATCAACGTGTTAACGTTATCACTGGTGGTCTTGGTGGTCTTGGTATTCGTAGTTCACAACTTAAAACAGAAGAGGTTGTTGAGTTATTCTACAAAACATTTAATCCTGGTGACATAAGTCAGGGTATTCAATTATAGGTATATGAATCCCGTTAGAAGTCGCGAACGCGTTATAATATAATGGATAGAAGTAATATGAAAATAAACCCAACAATTAAAAAAATAATTTCAGTAAGCTGCGAAAAGATCGCGCTCTACTTCTAACGGGATGAATATATTTTCATCATTTTTTGGCAAAAAAGAAACACAAACAACAGGACAATCTGGCCCGGCTGTTATGCCGGTACTTCCAACCGAAATCTACCGCGCAGCAACACTAGAACTGCAGGATATTATTGCACCTTCAGCTCTTCAAATTACGCCGAAGGCACTCAACCTGGGAGATAAAATCACACGAACATTTTTCGTGATTTCCTATCCAAGATTTTTAACAGATAATTGGTTTTCACCAATTGTTAACCTTGATAAAGTTTTTGATGTATCAATTAATATTCATCCTATTGAAACAGGGGATATTCTTCGCTCATTCCAGAAAAAGGTTGCTGAAGTACAAAGTCAAATTTCAATACGTGAATCAAAAGGTCTCGTTCGTGATCCAATGCTTGATACTGCATATCGCGATCTTGAAGCGCTTCGTGATAGCTTGATGCAAGCCCAAGAAAAAATGTTTGATGTTGGGTTATACATCACCGTTTACGCCGACAATGATTCTGATTTATTTAAAATTGAAAGTGAAATCAAGTCATTACTCGAATCAAAGCTTGTTTATTTGAAACCAGCACTCTTCCAGCAAGGGGAGGCATTTAAAAGTGTTATTCCGCTCGGCATGGATATTCTTGGTATCCATCAAAAACTTAACACGGAGCCACTTTCAAGCTTGTTCCCATTTGTATCATTCGACCTTACTTCAGATAAAGGTATTTTGTATGGAGTAAATCGCCACAACTCAAGTTTGATTATTTTCGACCGCTTTTCACTTCCGAACTATAATTCTATTACTTTTGCGACATCTGGTGCTGGTAAATCATATGCAACAAAACTTGAAGTTATCCGAACACTTATGTTTGATACTGAAGTAATTGTTATTGACCCAGAACGCGAATATGAATATCTAGCTGAAGCAATGGGCGGAAGATATTTCAACATTGCTCTTTCTTCTGATCACCATATCAATCCATTTGATTTACCTATCCCAAGTCCTGATGAGACAGGAGCGGATGTGCTTCGCTCAAATACCATTAACCTTGTCGGACTATTCCGTATCATGCTTGGTGGGCTCACCCCAGAAGAAGATTCAATCATCGACCGTGCCATTACTGAAACATACGCGATGAAGGACATTACACCTAATTCCAACTTTGCAAACATTGAACCACCACTTCTTACTGATTTTGAAATGGTTCTTGCTGGCATGGAGGGAAGTGAGTCAGTTATTCAACGTCTTGCGAAATACACTCGTGGGTCATGGTCATCATTCCTTAACCAGCCATCAAACGTAGATATTAATAGAAAATTTGTTGTTTTCTCGGTACGCGATATGGAAGACGAACTGAAACCAGTGGCAATGTATATCGTAACTCACTATATCTGGAACGCTGTTCGCAAAAACATTAAAAAACGTCTCCTTGTGGTAGATGAGGCATGGTGGATGATGAAATCAGAAGACACTGCGTCGTTCCTTTATTCAATCGCAAAACGAGGCCGAAAATATTACCTTGGACTTGCTACCATCACTCAAGACGTGGGTGACTTCATGAAAAGCCCGTATGGTATCCCGATTGTTACAAACTCATCAATCCAGCTTCTACTAAAACAATCCCCATCAACAGTTGATACCCTCCAAAAAACCTTTAATTTAACAGACGAAGAGAAATACCTCCTCTTGGAAGCAAATGTAGGAGAGGGAATATTCTTTGCTGGTTTGAAACACGTAGCTGTTAAAACAGTTGCCTCATATACCGAAGATCAGATTATTACCTCTGACCCATCTCAAATCCTAGCAATCAAAAAAGCTCGAGATGAACTCATTGCCTCTGGTGGTGTAAAATAGTAATACGCTCATTGTTTCCACCTCGTAATTGTCATATAATAAAAGGGTGAATACTCGCATTCTCGGAATACAGAATATCATCTTCGGACTTTTATTTGTCTGTGTGTTTTTTGGACTACAGGTACACGCTGAAGATATCGCAAGTGCGGATATTGAGGTAAACGTAACGCCACAAAACCCTGAACCGTACCAAGACGTTACTGTTGATGTAGCAAGCTTTGCTACTGATATGAATACTGCATATATAGAATGGCTTGATGCGGGGAAAATTGTTCTCTCTGGAACAGGAAGGACAGCATACACAACAAAAACAGGTGGGCCAGATAGTCCTACAAACATAACAGTCAGCGTAACTCCAGCAGGCGGGGGAGGAAAGGTTACAAAAAAGATTACTATTTACTCTTCGGATATTGAAGTATTCTGGGAAGCCATTGATGGATATACTCCGCCATTTTACAGAGGAAAGTCTTTTTCTTCATCAGAAGGTAGAGTAAAAGTTGTTGCAATACCGAACACGACGACAGGAAAAGGAAAGACGGGAAACATTGCATACTCATGGAGAGAAAACGATACGGCCGTACCAAGTGCGGGTGGATACAAAAAAGATTCTTTTATATATCAAAACGATGTAATAAACTCAAGCGACTCAATCTCAGTAAGTGCATCATCGACTGACGGACTATACAACGCATCAAAAACTATTTCAATTCCCGTTGTAAAACCACAAATAATTTTCTATAAAAAATCACCGAACACTGGGACAGAATATAGCCAAGCACTCTTTAATGAAAGTTCTCTTACTAATGAAGTAACGACCATCGTCGCAGAGCCTTACTTTTTGAACATACGAGGAGCAAGGTCTTCAGTGTACAACCATGACTGGGAAATAAACGGGGAAGCCGTTTCAACTCCATCACGATCACGCGAATTAACCATCAAAACAGAATCACAAGGTGGGTATGCAACAATTCGTCTCACCATAGAGGGGATTGATTCACTTTTCCAAAAAATAACTAATACTCTTAAAATAAATCTATGAGAAAAAAATACGTTATAAAAGTTGCACAGGTGCTCGTTCTCTTCTTGTGTGTAATACAATTCACGGGAATCACCACAGAACACGCAGGTGCTGCGGGGAAGTGGTATTACCAAAACCCATTTGCAACTGATGGTAAAACGTACTTCGGTCCATACGATACAAAAGAAGCGTGTGTTAATGGAGCAAAAGGTACATCATTTGTAAATTCATGTGTAGAAGATACAGGGAATATTCCTGCATCAAAAATACATTTTGTAGGAGTTCCAAATGATGGAACAACAGGAACACGTACATACACTCCACCCTCTTCAGATACAGACTACAAGCTCATAAGCCCTCAAACAGAGACCCCTGTATATAAAAAAACGTATCGATTACTTGCTCCAATTGGAGACCTAACATGTATTGAGAATGGGGAGGGTGAGTCAAATCCTGGGTGTGTTACTGGAAATGTAGGTACTTATCTAAATATTATTTTTAGAATCGCCATTGGACTCGCAGCTGCTCTCGCAGTAGTGATGATTGTTGTATATTCTATTGCTTATATGGGCAATGAATCAGTTTTTGGCAAGAACGAAGCCAAAAGCAATATCCTCTCATCAATCGGTGGACTTCTCATCGCACTTGGTGCATACGCCCTTCTCGCAAGCATTAATCCGGATCTCGTGGGAACAAGTGGAGCAACAATAGATCAAGTAGAAGCACAAGTAAGCCCCGATCAACCTCAAGTAGTTGGAAGTGGCGGAAAATATGTTGGTACTAATTATGTAAAAGGCCAGAGTTGGCCATCAGACAGTGTTGACCGTTTAACACTTTCCTCACTTGGTATTAATGTTAGTACTCCACCATGTACAACCGTCGGGCAAACAGGGTGTACAACGGTATTTCAACTTAATACTGCATTTGTCTCAAAGTTAAAAAATAACTGTAAAAATTGTGATATTGTCATCACCGAGGGAACAGGATTCTGGAAACATGCCGCAAGTACCAAGAAAATACACTATCCCGGGGGATGGACTGTTGACCTAAGAAAAACAACAACCTTGACTAATTACATACACAGCTTGCCTAAAGTACATAAAGCAAAATGGTTCAAAGGGGCAGGAGCAAACTGTTACTCAACTAGAGATGGACTTGGTATTATTGAAGAAGAAGACCATTTCCACGCATTTAGTTTGACGGGTCAATGTAACGCAAATAAACAAGGAATGTAATATGCCACGAAAAACCCTTATCATTTTTATAATAGCTTTTATCCTCGCTGGACTTATTGGCTGGGGTGTATATTCATACCTGACAGCTCCAACACAAACAGTGGGCACAGAAGAATCTGGTACAGGGGGATTCCTATCTTTTCTTAACCCATTCGCAAAAGACAGCTCTCAAACAGGAAATGGAAGTGATTTACTTGGGGGTGGAAACGGCACCCAAGAAACATCATCTCCATTCAGAAAGATTACCGAGTTCGCAGTTGCTGGAGGAATATTTCTTAATGACACACGAAGTGTTGCTATACCTGAAACAATAGATGCCTCTGGTACAGTGATTCCCCAAACTGAAACATTTGAAGTTGCGCCATCGCTTCGATATGTTGATAAAACAACAGGACATATTAACCAAATGTATCTTGATACAAAAATCGCCGGCAAAATTTCAAACGTAACAATTCCCGCAATTCATGAAGTAATCTTCGGCAATAACGCCCGCACGGCTATTTATAGATACCTTGATCAAGATGGAGCAACTATCAACAGTTTTATGGCGACACTGGGAGCAGAAGCAGGGGAATTCCTCCAAGATAATATCGTGGATATAAGCATCTCTCCTGATGGAACAAAAATATTCTACCTTGTAAAAGATTCATCTGGAATTAAAGGATTTATTCGAGGATTTGAAGAAACAAAAACAACACAGATATGGACATCATCATATAGTGAATGGGTTTCCCAATGGGCAACACCAAATACTATCTTTCTCACAACAAAATCATCAGGATATATTGACGGTGCAGTGTTTTCTCTTGATGTGACAAAAGGAACATTTAAAAAAATCCTAGGAGGCGTACGAGGGCTCACCACACTCGTTGACCCAACAGGCACACGATTGCTTTATGGAGTTAACACTGACCTTGGAATGAAAATGGGAATACTAAACATCACAGAAAAAACAGTTGTTGACCTCAACGTAAATGGCTTACCAGAAAAATGTTTGTGGAATAAGAGTGGTACAAATTTTTATTGTGCAGTACCAGAGTCAATGACGGGGGGAGTATATCCTGACGTATGGTACCAAGGCGTAGCATCATTTAATGATCGTTTTATAAAGGGTAACGCCTTCTCTGGAGAACTCATTTATTTTGCTGATTCAAACAACGACACTCTTGTAGACGCAACAAAACTTTCTTTTGATATAAGCGAAAAAACACTCTTCTTCATAAACAAAAAGGACTCCACATTGTGGGCCCTTTTGGTTGAGTAATTTAAATTTTATTCTCCAATATATTTGATAACTACTTTTCGATTCGGACCATACCCTTCGGACTCAGTCTTGATATCTTTTGCGTTTTCAAGGAAGAGGTGAACGATTCTTCGTTCATGAGCTGGCATTGGGTCAATTTCAATATTGCTTTTAAAATATCGGGCTCGTTCAGCCATCATGTGAGCAACTGTCTTTAGATTATCAAATTGTTTTTTCTGATACCCATTCACATCAACAAAAAGTTTCGCAGTTGATTCTTCTTCTCCACCATTTGTTTTCTCAAGAATCTTTCGAACAAGATAATTAAGGGAACGAAGAGTCTCACCATCACGACCAATAATAAATCGAGAATCAGGAGTAGTAATCATACACCAAAGCATACCGTTTTCTTCAGAAAATTCGCATGATGAAAGCTCACACGCTGTGTGACGGAAAATATCTTCAATAACCGTTTGGATTGCTTTCTCATTCATACTAATTTATGCCAATGTACGGCGAACGTGCCATTCCTGAATAATAGTGAATATATTACTGATAATCCAATAAAGCGCAATAGCAGCTGAGATTTGGTAGGCGATAAAGGCAACAAACACTGGTAATACATACCGCACATTTAATTGCATACTATCAGCAAGCTGTTCTTGGAATGTCTTTGGTTCTTCCTGGGCCTGCTCAGTTACAACCTCAACCTTCTTTGGTTTCAAAGGAGCCGCGAGTTTACCCTGGATAAACTGTGAGATACCAGCCAATAGCGCAAAAACAATGCTCTTGCCATGCAAATCAACCAAACCGAGGAAATGTGTATTTATGTTTTCTGGAGCACTAATAAATGAATAGAGTGGTGTAACATCAAATGATAGTCCTTTATAAAAAACATAATACAGTGCAAAAATAACTGGTAGTTGAAGCAAAATAACAAGACATCCTGAAAAAGGATTTACGTTGTATTTTTTATATAATTCAAAGGTTTTTTTCGCTTGTTCTTCTTTATTTGGGAATTCCTTTTTGAGCGCTTTTAATTCTGGCTCAATACGCTTCATTAAAACCTGACTACGTATAGACTTTTTTGTTAAAGGGGAGAGTAAAAACTTAATAAAAATTGTTAAAATAATAATAGCAAAACCAATATCTCCAAATGTAACCTTATCTACAATAAAAATAAGAGTATTGTAGATTGGCTCATAGAAAAATGTATTCCATAGTGATGACATTTTTTCATTGTATAGTAAAAAACCCCTTAAAGAAAGGGTTGATTTTATTTAAATCCATTGTCATCGCTTGCTACAAGAGGGGATCAAAACGATTTTTCTGCCAAGGGTGGCAACGAAAAATTCTTCGTATACTCAAAGCAAATCCTTTTAAAAATCCATATTTTATAAAGGCTTCTTTGGAATACTCAGAACATGTGGGGATAAAAACACACGCAGAGTGCGCCCTTGAAGGAGTTTTTTGATATAGAGTTATTAGAAAAATAGCTATATTTTTCATCGGTTATTTCACAAAATGAGCTTTTTGAAGGAGATTAGTAATTTCTTTTGTTATTTCAGAGAAATCTACGGTTTTGGCCTCTTTTTTAAAGAAAAAAATACCAGAAAGAGAAGGGAGGGTGATGTTTTTACGAAGCGCATTATAACCTTTTCTTCGAAGGCTATTCCGGTCATGCGCCTTTTTAAAAACGGCTTTTGGCACAACACATGCATAACGCGGGCCAGCATTATCAGCCAAAAAACGAAAAGAAAAAAGCGGGGAATGGACTGTTTTTCCGTCTTTCATAATAGACATAAACACATCCTTGGTAACCCGCTTTTTCTTTTGGAGCATTGATTTATATAGTTTATTTAGCGATTGAGACCTTTTTTCGACCCTTTGCTCTCCGTCGAGCAGTAACCTTTCGGCCACCAGGAGTCTTGGCACGAGAAAGAAAACCGTGTGTTTTCGCTCGTTTTCGCTTGTTTGGATTATATGTTTGAGACATACGAAGAATATATACTATAATCGCTTATTATGCAATGCTTTTCAGCTAATTCTATTATCCACAGGTTATAAACAGGGTAATCCAGATGTTTGATTACAGGGACTTTTTAAATCAGAGTATACTGTAGTGTACAAAAGAAATTTTAGAAAATTATCACTTAACATACTAACAGGATGAACACAAAAGAACTTTGGAATAACTGCCTTTCTGAAATTGAAACAAGTATTTCAAAAGCAAACTTTACAACATGGTTTAAAAACACCTCTATCGCAAAAGAAGATGGGGGAATACTCTACATCGGTGTTCCAAATGAGTTCGTTAAAGATTGGTTATACAACAAGTTTCATAAACTTATTTTAAAAACCCTCATGAATTATGAAGAGGGAGTTCGTGGTATTGAATATGTAATTCATAAACATGATGGAAAAGAAAGATCAACAGAAAACGATGTCTCCAAAATTGTTCTTGGTCTAAACAAAGAATTACCATTAAACGACCTCTATACAAACAAAGACGATAACCTTAACCCTAAATACAACTTTAATTCATTTATTGTTGGGCCGTTTAACGAGCTTGCATACGCTGTTGCACAAGCAATTATTACTAACCCTGGCACAAGTTACAACCCATTTTTTGTATATGGGGGAACAGGGCTTGGTAAAACACACATGATTCAAGCGATTGGAAACACAATCAAAGTAAAACATCCATCAAAAAAAATATATTATGTGAGTCTGGAAAAATTCACCATTGACTATGTTAATTCAATCCAAAACAAAAACCCAAACTCATTCAAAGAAAAATATAGAAAATACGATGCAATCATTATAGATGATATTCAGTTCATTACAGGAAAAGACAAAACACAAGAAGAATTGTTTCATCTTTTTAATATTTTCTATGAAAACAATAAGCAAATTATCTTTTCATCTGATAAACACCCTAATTTTATTCAAGGATTAGAAGAGCGCCTCCAGTCACGATTTGCATCAGGTATGACCGTACAAATAACTGAACCAGACTATGAATCAAGAATAGCTATAATTAAAGCTAAGTTTGAACAAACAAACTGTTTAATAGAACAAGAGGTCATTGAATATCTCGCGGAAGCCCTTGAAGGAAATATCCGAGAATTAGAGGGAAGTCTTAATTCTGTTGTAATGCAATCACAACTAAAAAACAAAGCGCTCTCTATTACAGAAGTAAAAACACTTATAAAAAATAACATTAAACCGAAGAAAACTGTTGCAATTAAAGATGTTGTTGTTGTAATTGCTGAATATTACAATATTCCAGAAAGTGTTATTTATGAAAAAACTCGCCGAAAAGAGATTGTTCATGCACGTCAGGTTGCAATGTATATCCTCCGTGAAGACTTTAACATCTCGTATCCACTGATTGGTCAGAAAATGGGTGGTAGAGACCACACAACAGTAATTCATTCCCATCTGAAGATAAAAGACGACCTCAAAACAGACCCTTCACTTCTTCAAGAAATCGAAAAAATTAGAATTTTGTTTAAATAGAAAAAGTGCCTGTGGAAAAAGAAAGAATTATATGTGAATAAATTGTTTATAAGCTCTCAAGAAAAAGATATCCATGAGTAATCCACAAACAACTTATTTTAAGTTTTACATAATGACCCAAAACAGCTTACAAAATAACAACCAAAAGTAATCCACATATCCCCAGGACTAATAGTAGTAATAATGTATTTAATAAATAATAATAAACATATATGAAAGTAGAATGCTCCATAGAAAAAATAAAATCAGCACTCACACTCGTTGAACGCCTCACTGGTAAAAATTTAACTCTTCCTGTTTTAGGTTCTGTTCTTTGGGTTGCTACTGACAAGGTATTAAAATTAAGATCAACAAACCTTAGTATTGGTATAGAAGTTCGCATACCTGCAAAAATAGAGAAAGAAGGCATCGTTGCTATTCGAGGGGATGTTCTTTCTTCACTCTTCTCAATTTTTTCTGGTGATTCAAAATCAACATTCGAGTTAGTAAATGACAATCTTCTTGTTAAAACAAAAACAAGTACTATTTTATTAAAAAGTATTCCACATGATGATTTCCCAACTATTCCACTTCTTTCTGGGGAAGACATTACACTACCAGCACATAAAATAATTGAAGGAATGCGGTCTGTTGTGTATGCTGCTTCTGTTTCAGAAGTTAAACCCGAAATTGGGAGTGTATATATTTATCCAGAAGATGATACTCTTGTTTTTGTTTCAACAGATTCGTTTCGTTTAGCAGAGAAAAAAATAAAAATAAAACAAAAGCTTTCTTTTGATGGGATACTCATTCCACTTAAGAATGCAGTTGAAATTATAAAAGTTTTTGACCATATTGAAGATGATGTTGTTGTTACTCTTCAGAAAAATCAAATATCATTTACAACAGAAAACATATACCTAACCTCTCGAGTTGTTGATGGTGCCTTCCCTGATTACAAACAAATAATTCCTAAAAAATCTACAACAAAAGCAACAATCTTGAAACAAGACTTTATTTCATCTCTTAAGATTTCGAATATTTTTTCAGATAAGTTTAATCAAATAACAATAACGGTTGATCCTGAAGAAAAAGTTTTTGAAGTAGAGGCAAAAAATACTGATATTGGGGAAAATACAACCTTTGTTGCGGGGTCGTTTTCTGGAGAATCAGTTTCAGCTAATTTTAATTATCGCTATATTGTGGATTGTTTCCCTTCGCTTTCTGGGGATAGTATTGCTCTTGAATTAAACGGCAGTAATAAACCAATGATAATTCGTCCAGTGGGGGATGTTTCTTTTATGTATCTTGTAATGCCAATGAATAGATAAAATTCAAATGGATTATGAACATATAACACAATTTCTCTCAAAGTTTAAAAAATTTCTCTCTGATGATGAGGACGTAAAAAAACGTATCGCCACAGTGATAAGTAAACATATTTCTTTTGAGATTGATCCAAAAATAATAAAGCTACACAAAACAACAATTTCTATTTTAGGGTCACCAACACTCAGAAATGAAATTTTTATACACGAACAAGGTATTCTTTCTGATATAAAAGAAATAGTACCAGAGCGAGTATTTTTAAAAATTTCACGCTAGTTATTTTCTACAAAAAATTGTATAGAGGCCTCTCCTTTGTTTCCAAGACTATCATACCCAATAACTTTAATGGTGTTTGTTTGCCCAAGAGAAGATATTGAACTTGGTGTGAATGAAAACACATACGGCTCGTTTTTAATTGAGGTTATATATGTATTGTTTACAAAAACATCTATTTTTTTAATAGAGCTTTTACTTTGAGAAAGGATAGACACAGAAATTGTCTGGTTCTTTTTATAGACTTCATTTGTTACTCCAGAAATAGTAAATGTTGGACGAGAACTTTCTGTGTGAATTGTGTCGTACCCCACTGGGATATGTGATGTTGTTATTGTTGGGTATCTATTTTTATTTGAAGCCCACCAGTTTTGCACACCATTTTCCCAGCTCGCATATTGGGAATCCTTTTGGGGGTTTGTTGGTTTAGGTCCAAGAGGGTTGTCTTTGTTTATCCAATGAAGAATAGTGTGAACATTCGTAACTGATGTTTCTTGTCTCATATCAACAGGAGTGAATTCAGTTGCTAGTTTGCCAGAAACTTTATCTGTGACGAATGTTTCTCCTCCTTGCCAGAATCCACGTAGAATTGGGGGTAAAGACTGGTCTATTGGGTCTGGGGCATCAAATGATTCACGAGGAAGATTCTTTAGCGCAGCAGAGATAACTCCATTCCAAATTGGACCAGCAAGGGCCGCACCACCTTTTTTCATTGGTGTATTGTCATTATTACCAACCCAAACACCAACAGCGACTGAAGGGGTGTATCCGATTGTCCACGCGTCCTTGTTGTTGTTTGTGGTTCCTGTTTTAACCGCAACTTCGTGGCCTGGAACAACAAGAGGTGAATTCGCTCCAAATGTGGGTGTTCGTGCGGTGTTATCAGAAAGGATGTCAGAAAGAATTCTTGTAATATTTGGTTCAAGTACCTGGTATGACCTGTCCTCTGCTTGTTCAAGGATGTTTCCATTTCCATCTTCAACAGAGAGTACTGCTTGGTAGGGATTACGCACACCATTATTTGCAAATACACTATATACAGATGTCATATCTAAGAGTGTAGTTTCTCCACCTCCAATCACCAACGATAGCCCGTATCGGTCGGGTTCATTGAGACTTGATATTCCAAGGTCGTGCGCTAGTTTAATAGAATCTTTTACTCCAACAAGATAAAGTGTTTTTACTGCAATAACGTTGATTGATTGAGCAAGGGCATTTTTAAGTGTCATTGGTCCACGAAACGCATCGTCATAATTATCTGGCATATAACACTCGGCATTTTTGACGAGAGGTTTGCCATTTGGACTACAGGATGGGTTGAACTCTGTTTTTACATCAAAGAGTGTTGTATTGGCGGTGTAGCCCTTTTTAAATGCCTCTGCGTAGACGATTGGCTTGAATGATGAACCTGGTTGGCGAAGTGCGGTTGCCACATTAAAGTTTCCATCGATTGTTTTATCAAAATAATCACGAGACCCAATCATTGATAAAATCTGACCTGTTTTTGGATCAATAACAACAACAGCCGCATTTTCCCCGTTCCAATTTGTTTCATTTTGTTTTGCATTTGCAAGGGTAATTTCCTCGGCTTTCTTTTGAAGTTCGTAATCAATTGTAGTAACAACTTTTAGTCCGCCAACATCAAGTGCTTCTGGGCCATATTTTTTCTCTAAGTAATCTTTTACAAAGAAAACAAAATGAGGAGCTGCGATGTGTGTTGGTTGCGCTGGCATGAAGGTGACTTTTTCAAGTAACGCATTTTTATATTCATCTTCAGTAATAAACTTAAGATCCACCATTCTTTTTAGGACAAGATTTTTACGTTCCTCAAGTCTCTCTCTGTTTTTCCCATATGGTGAATAATATGTCGGACCATTTGGAATTGCCGCCATATATGCTGATTCGGCGAGTGTCATGTCGAGAGGTTCTTTTCCAAAGAATGCTTTTGATGCTTCTTCAATTCCGTAAATATTGCCACCGTACGGAGCTTCATTTAAATAGAGAGCAAGAATATCATCTTTGCTCATAACTTTTTCGAGTTTAACGGCGAGTATCCACTCTTTAATTTTTCTCGTGACAGAGCGCTTACTTGTGAGAAGGGTATTTTTTATGAGCTGTTGAGTGATTGTTGATCCACCTTGTACACGCTTACCTGTGATTTTCGCCCACACTGTTGCACGAATAATAGAGGTAATACGGATACCTTTGTGTTTGTAGAATTCAGAGTCTTCAATTGCTACTGTCGCGTTTTTAATATTTGTTCCCATTTCTTCATAGGGGACAATTGTACGCTTAATATCCTGATGAACATCATAAAGTAAGATTGTTCCAGTGCGGTCATATATTTTTGTAGAACTTTGAACTTTTCGTTCAGTGAATGATTTGAAGTCAGGGAGTCTCAAAAGGGAAATCCAAATAATAAAAATACCAGCAAACAGAATCGCGGTGCCAACTATCAATAATATCCAGCTTTCGCGGGAGTGTTGTTTAAAATACGTGAGATATTTATGCATATACAATATATGATACCATAGCGTTTGTCTGTGCGGACAAAGATTTTTAATTATGATAAAGTATGACTATGACAGAAGAAGATATACTACAAGACATAGTAACGCGCGGGGTTGCCAATATATACCCATCAAAGGGTTTTGTCGAGGCAAAAATACGTCGTGGCGAGAAGCTTACCATCTACCTTGGTATTGACCCAACGGGGCCTACTCTCCATTTAGGTAACGCCATTCCCATGAAAAAGCTCGCTGATTTCCAAAAGGCTGGCCACAAGGTAATTCTCCTTATGGGTGATTTTACCGCAATGATTGGTGACCCTACAGACAAATCATCGGCTCGGGTACAGTTAACACACAAACAGGTTCTAGCTAACCTTAAAAATTACAAGAAACAAGCATCAAAACTTCTTTCTTTCTCAGGTAGAAATAAAGCAGAAATAAAATTTAATTCAAAATGGCTTGGCAAAATGAATTTTGCTGATGTTCTTTCTCTTGCTTCTCAAATGACGGTTCAACAAATGCTTGAACGCGATATGTTTGAACGACGTATCGAAGAAGGGAAACCAATTTTTATTCATGAATTTATGTATCCTCTGATGCAAGGATATGATTCTGTTGCAATGAATGTTGATGGGGAAGTTGGGGGCAATGACCAAACATTCAACATGCTCTGTGGTCGGGATCTTTTGAAATCAATGAAGAATAAAGAAAAGTTTGTTCTCACATTGAAACTTCTCGAAGACAGTACTGGTAAAAAAATGGGTAAAACTGAAGGGAACATGGTGGCACTTTCTGATACCCCCGAAGAAATGTATGGGAAGGTGATGAGCTGGTCTGACGGAATGATCATTCCTGGTTTTGAATTATGTACAAATGTTCCACTATCTGAAATTTTGGAAATATCTAAATCTCTCGAATCAAATTCAGTGAATCCGCGTGACATAAAAATGAAACTCGCTCGGACGTTGGTCGCCTTATATCACACTGAAGCAAAGGCCCAGAGTGCCGAAGAAAATTTTATCTCTACCTTTCAGAAACATGAAATACCAAGTGACATGATTGAGATAAAGATTCACGAAGGGGACCTCTTGGCAGATGTGTGCGTCACTCATAATGTAGTGAAATCAAAAACTGAATTTAATCGCTTTGTGGAAAATGGTGCGATTACCGATCTCCAGAAAAATGAAAAAATAAATGACCCTAAAATACGGGCCACAAAAACAGAATATAAAATAGGAAAAACACGATTTATTCGTCTTGTATAACAAAACTCTCCTCGAGATATCTCGAGGAGAGTTTTGTTATAGGTAGTCAGCGGTGCTTCCATCGAGACCAGCAAATTCTTCTGCAAGGTCATCATCTTCACCCGCAAAGACATCTTCTTCTGGGTCGTCTTCGAGAGCATCATCTCCCACATCACTTATGAGATCTAATTCTTCTTCAGCGTCTAATTCAACACCTTTTATTTCTTCGTCGTCGTAGCTCATATATTCTCTAAAACTATGAATGTAAAATTATTATAATAAATTATTTGTAGCAAAATATTATTTTCTTTGCAATATCTAAAAAAGTACTTAAAACAAAGGGTTATTTTGTAAATCTTTCGCACGCAAGACACGTAAGCCCAATAGCGATGGCATCAAGCTCATCATCAGAGCGAATTTGTTTTTCTATTTGTATAAGTTTTGGAACCATGTTCATAACCATTTGTTTATCTGCCTTACCGTATCCAGTTACTGCGACCTTGATTTGCGGTGGTGTGTATTCGAAAATATCAAGACCATTACGTGATGCACTATAGATGATAACTCCACGTGCTTCAGATACTCCCATGACTGTCTTTTGATTGCTAGTAAAATAAAGTTTTTCGATGGCGAGTGCTACAGGGGTGTACTCTTGTATGATACGTTCTACTTCGGTACCAATTTGAGTGAGTCGCTCAGGGAAGGGAATCTTGGCTGATGTCTTAAAGCATTCTGAAAAAACTAGTATATCTTTTTGTTTCGGTTGGCGTTCGATAACTGCAACACCAACACGTTCAAACCCAGGATCAATTGCAAGAAGTTTCATAAAACCATTATAACAAAAGGGGATGTCGATAATACTTGACTTTATAGACTATATAATGTATAATACCCTGAAATATAAAGCATGAAAGAATGAAAAAAATTATTATGTTGCTGATGCTTTCAAGTTTGATTGCGTCAGGAGCTTTTGCTCAAACTTCTTCCTGTGATACTTTGGTAAAAAACGGGAAAATTCTTGAAGCTACCTTTTTACAAAGGGTTGATTCTACGAAAGCACTTTTTAAGAATGATGCGACAGTAATTGAACTTCGGATTCCAAGTCTCGCTAAAAACGAAAGTGGAAGAATTGTGTATGTTCGTGAAATTATAACTTACGTATCGTTTCATGATACCGTAATCGAAATGAAGGGATATAAATTTATCGCGATAAAACATCCAATTGCAAACCCTATGGACGTATCAGCATGGTATTGGAAATCAGAATGGGAAAAAAAGCAAAAAGAAGAACAAGAGTTACTTCGATACATCACAAATCCTTCTTCATCTTACCCTCCTACGCCTTACTATTATTGTCCACCAAAAGGAGTTTCTATTGGAAACAATTAAATTGCACTAAAAAAGAAAAGCACCGAAGTCACATTTGAATTCAGGTGCTTTTTATTTTGGGTCAAACCCTAAATGTTCATATCCTTTATTTGTGACAGTTCGTCCACGAGGGCCACGTTCTAAGAGTCCAAGTTGAATGAGGTACGGCTCAATAACTTCTTCAATGGTTGCCTCTTCTTCACTTGTGGCAGCCGCGATTGTTTTCAGTCCCACTGGCCCGCCATTAAATTTTTCGATGATTACATGGAGCACTCGACGGTCTGATGCAGAAAGTCCAAGTTCGTCTATCTCAAGAAGTGCGAGAGCTTTTTTTACTGATTCTTTGGTGAGTGGTGTTTTGTGGACCTGTGCGTAATCACGACAACGCTTTAAGAAATAGTTTGCAGTACGTGGAGTAAAGCGTGCACGAGAAGCAATTTCTTCAAGTGCGTGGTCTTCAATCTCTACGCCAAGAATTTGAGCCGAGCGAGCGAGAATTTTTTTGATTTCATCGTGTGTATAAAATTCAAGACGAAACACACCCCCAGAGAATCGTGATCGAAGGGGGGAGGAGAGAAGTGCAATTCGTGTTGTTGCTGCGATGAGGGTAAACGGTGGAAGTTCTAATTGTATTGTACGTGCAGATGGTCCCTTGCCGATAATAATATCGAGCACACCACTCTCCATAGCAGGGTAGAGAACCTCTTCTACCATTTTATTAAGACGATGAATCTCGTCGATAAAGACAATATCTCCCGGAGCTAAGTTTGTCAGGATTGAAGCAAGGTCTCCAACTTTTTCGATTGCTGGGCCAGAGGTTATTTTGATTTGCCGACGAGTTTCGTGGGCGATAAGGTGGGCGAGAGTTGTTTTTCCTAGTCCTGGGGGACCGTAAAATAATATATGTTCAGCAGGGTGGGCACGTTCTTCTGCTGCCGTGAGGAGGATTTTGAGGTTTGCTTTGATATTTTCCTGTCCAATATATTCATCCCAAATGTTTGGACGCAATGTTTGGTCGAGGAAGCCCTCGTCTTTGGTTGTAGGTGTGGTACTTGACATTATTATTTGTATATGCTATACTTCCTCCAGAAATTACATACAGTTCAATTATAGCATCAAGCGCGAAGAGGACATAAATCTCTAAGCAATCGGCCACGTGCTCTATATGCGTGCGTAGGACGCCCTGGTTTCTATTTATATTTACTGGGACTATCCTGTAATCGTATATTACTTTAGTTACGCATGTTCCTAAAGGATTGTTTAGAGATTTATGTTCTCTTTTAAAGGAAAGAACGGTCCCATCCCGGTTTGATTTGTTGTTTTACCGGAATAATTATTTAGCCATAATGACTGTTAGCAAAACTTTCCTTACTTCACCATATTCTGTGTGGGGGTTTGATGAATCGTGAAGAAAAGCAGAACAGGCCTCGCAACTTCGGTTGCGGGGCTTCTTTATTTTTTATAAAAAGAGAGTGAGAAGAGATTACTCCTCATAAAAATCAACCACACTACCGACTTCGTCGTAGGAGGTGATACCTTTTAGGATTTTGACGATGCCGTCTTCGCGCATGTCGAGGTATCCTTGGTGTGAAGCAATTTCTTTGATTTCTCGTTCACTCGGATTGTTAGGAATTATTTTTTCAATATCAGCTGTTTTTATAATTGCTTCGAATACTCCAATTCGTCCTTTGTATCCTGTGTTATTACACTCACCACAACCGACAGCCCCATATATTTTTAGGGAAGCATTTGTATCAACTCCATATTTTGAAAAATCTTTATTGTGAGCTATTGCGTTATCAGTTATTTTTTTGATTATTTTAATTTGTTCTTCTGTGGCTGGGATTTCTTTTCTACAGTTGAGACAAAGTTTTCGAACAAGACGCTGGGCAATAGAAAGAGAGAGTGCTGATACCAATATCTTTGGATTAACATCAAGATCAATCAAGCGCGGGATAACACCTGCTGCGTTGTTTGTGTGAAGTGTCGAGAAAACCAAGTGACCAGTGAGTGCGGATTCAACTGCGATTTTTGCTGTTTCGCTATCACGAACTTCTCCCACCATGATCACATCAGGGTCTTGGCGGAGCGATGAACGCAAACCCTCGAGGAATGTATACCCCTTCTCACTTTCTGTTTGTGTTTGGGTTATTCCTGGTAAGTGGTATTCAATAGGGTCTTCGATTGTGATTATTTTTATTTCAGGAGAATATATTTTCTGTAAGAACGAGTAGAGGGTTGTTGTTTTACCACTTCCTGTTGGACCAGTAAGGAGAATCATACCATTCGGCTTTTTAATCTCACGCATAAAAACTTCAAACAAAGATGGTTCAATACCAAGATCCTCAATCTTTACACGAATTGATTTCGGATTAAGAATACGCATAACGATAGACTCTCCGTATGCACCAGGAATAAGTGAGACACGCAAACTGATTTCCTCTTCGTCGAGGAATATACTAAAGCGCCCATCTTGAGCAACTGCCGAAGCAGTGATTTTGAGACCTGCTAAAAGTTTGATTCGAGAATTTAGGAATTTATGAATCGCTGGTGGTATCTCCATGATTTCATGTAGGATTCCATCGAGACGAAATCGTAACCGAACGGTATTTTCTTCTGGTTCAAAGTGTAGGTCAGAGGCGTTGATAGCAATGGCTCCAGCCAGTGCTATTTCGAGAATATGTGAAGTTGTGTGCGTTGCGTCTTGTTCAGCACGTTCAATAGCTTTTTTAATATCATCGATATTTTTAATATCCTTCATGATGTCTTTTAATGCAGAGCCAGAGACAGAGATAGCACCTGCTCGTGATTCAGATGCGTATGAAAGCTCGGTGTAGCGTTCCCATGCTTTCGCCAAGCTCGTGCCCGATGCCATGTAAAAGTGGGGGATGTATCCATGTTCAGTGAAATACTTTTTTAATTCAACGAGTGTTTCTGCGTGTGGAGCACGTACGGCAATATGTAAATCTTTACCAGTGAGTTTAAATGGTGCAATTCCGAGTGCCTCAGCTTCTTTTTGGGGGATAGAACGAAGAGCTTCGTTCTCGATAGGGATATTTGCGAGATTTATTGGTTGAACATCATACTTCGCTTCAGCGAGAATTTGCACCAAGTCCTCCTCTTCTTGTCTTTTGAAGTCATCGAGGTCTTTTTGTTGTTTCTCGTCATTAAAATGAATGGTCATCCCGTTTAGAAGCAGGTCGCGGTCAATAGAGCGACACTACTTAAGTTATGTATAATTTTTGTATTTATATTGAACATTTTTTCTTATTTTTTAACTGCGACCACGCCTGCCTGCCGGCAAAGGCAGGGCTTCTAACGGGAGTCATATAGGCCTTATTATATCTTACCGAGAGGTAAACAAGGTACTTGACATTTGCATCAAAATATGCTAACATAGGGCAAAATCGAAATTGACAGAAAATGAAAAAAATAGTTTTAATGATGCTTGTGATCCTAGGTTGGTCACATGCACAGGCGCAAAGGTTACCTGTTTTGAATTACGGACTCTATTCTTTCGAGGATGTGCGCGACAGTCTTGTTTTTCCAAATACTCCTAAGGCAAAATCATGGAGAAAAGTGGTGATAGCAAACATTAATTCTCAATTAAGGTTAGCGGGAAGTACTCCTGTTTTAACTGAGAGTAACTTTGCTTCATACATGACACCTACGTATGTATGGGAAGAAGAAAGAACGTGGGATCCAGGAGAGTATGAGAATTCTGGGTGGAATCCAAGGACTCAAAAAGTAGAAATGTTTTTAAGCACATCTGGTTTTAAGGGGTTTGTTGGGGTTTTCCATTACGATAATATCGCAATGGCATTCTACCGAAACACTTGTGTAAATGTACTTAAGGGTCCGTTTTGGCTTGTGCCAAGTATCCCTAAAGCTCCAACTTCTAATCCAATGGCAAAAGCCGCGGAGAAGGAAAAAGAGGAGAAGGTTACATTTGTAATATTGTCTCAAACTCCATCATGTAATCATGGTGGAATGATGGTGCAAAGAGTTACGGGTGGAAACTACTTTAGTCTTAATTTGGGGATTAGTGTGGTTAATACACCAAACACAAATTTCAGTGGTCAAAGTGCTCCATTTGTTATTTATCCAACCAGGAAATTGCGTCAAGGTGGTCCAGTATGGGCTCCTGGGCACGCAGCAAATTCTGGCAACCCCCAAAACGTACAAGGCTTCAGTGCTTTATTAAATCCCGGCAATCCAGCAGGAGTTAATGGGGTCCTAAGCCCAAACCCAGTTAATGCTCTTGGTTTTGCTGCAGACCCAAGCAATTATGAGTAGCTCTTTTTGGTTTTAGTAAAGAAAGTTTTGGGACGGATTCGTTCGTCCCTTACTTTTTTAAGCTTTTAACGCTTGTCCGTTGAAGGTTTAAAATTGTAAGTTAATAATTTATTAGAATATGAAAAATTATATGAAAAAAATAATCAGTGCAGTATTTGGTTTTGCGATTATGTTCGCAGGACAGAGTGTTTTTGCTGCGTCTCCTCTTTGGAACAGTGCTTCAAATGACTGTCCAACGGTGAACATCGCAAACTACTCAACACAGGTTGGCTATGGCAATCCATGTTGGAATAGTACTTCTGTAAGCGCAAGCGCAGGAGACAGTATCAACGTTCGTGTGTATTATCATAATGCAAGTGACTTGCTTGGGTACCCAATCAATGCGACAAATGTTCGTGTTGTGTTGAATGCTTCATCAGGGTCATCAACGAATCATTCTATCTCAGGTCAGATTGTTTCTGATCAGGGATCAATCCCATTTGGTCCAGTGAATGTGACACTTTCAAGTGCACAGACACTTTCATTTGGTGGTACTCGTTGGTATCCAAATCAGGGTAGCCAAGCTTCTCTTCCTTTTGGGCAGAGTGGTTCTGAAATTATAAACGGTAACGGTCTTCGTCTTGGTACTGTTGCTCCTGGATGGTCAACTCAAGGTTCAGTGGTGGTCGCTTTTGCAGTTGGTAACACACAAACTGCAAGTTGTTCAGTATCTATTAATGCAAATCAGACATCTGTTACATCTGGTAATCCAGCAACACTTTCATGGACTTCAAATAACTGTACTTCTGCGACCATTTCTGGCCCGACAGGAACAATCAGTAATTCATTGAATGGTTCACAAGTTGTATATCCTACATCTACATCGACATATACAATTACTGGAAACAATTCAAATGGTGTCTCACAGACACAAAGTGTCACAGTAAATGTGAATCAACAGGTTTCTAACTGTACAATTTCAAACTTCAACGCAAGTTCTACTTCTGTGACTTCTGGTCAAGGAGCAACTCTCTCATGGGGAACAAACAACTGTACTTCAGCAACTATTTCTGGTCCAACAGGAACAATCAGTAATTCATTGAGTGGTTCACAGACTGTGTATCCAGGAAACGGTTCGAATACATATCGCATCAATGCGTATGGTTCAAACGGTGGAAACGTATCTCAGGAAATCACTATCTACACAAATCAAGTTGTAAATAATGTATGTGCTGTTACTACTGTTGCGACTAACATTAGTCGTACTGGTGCGACACTAAACGGTCTCGTAACAAATGGCAGTGGCTCATCAAATACATACTTTGAGTATGGTCCAACAGTAAGTGTTGAATATCGTACAGCCGGTCGCTTTGTAAGTGGAAATATGAATTTCAGTGAGACACTTACAGGACTTCCTTCAAATGCAACATATTACTACCGTCTCGTTTCTGAATGTAATGGGAATATCTCACGAGGTGCTCTCGACTTCTTCCGAACATCAGGAGCGACTCAACAGGTTATTGTTCAAGGTACAACAGTAGTAGGAACTGCATCACCAATCATGCTTAAAATCGAAAATCGATATCAGTATATTGGCGTAGGGGATACTATTGAATACGCAGTAACATTCAAGAACATCGGTAAGTCTACTCTTACAAACCCAGTACTTCAGATAATGGTACCAAAGGGCATCACTCTTACGAATGCAACTCGTGGAACGTATTCAAGTGATACAAATACACTCACTGTTCCTCTCCCAAATCTTCTTCCAGGAGCAGGGGACGTACTCTTTGCTCAGGGTCATGTTGATTCTATTCCAGATAACACTGCGCAAATTGTAACAACAGCGGTGCTTGTCTATACAGCCCCAAATACTGCTCAAGAGAATGCTATTGCCTATGTTCTCAACGGACCAAAAGATGGAAACAATCTTCTTGGTGCAGCTGCACTCTTCGGAGGACTTGGCTCACTTAGTTTGGTTGGATGGTTGCTCCTCGCAATTATCATCCTCGCGCTCGTACTTCTCGCTCGTAAAATGTTTGAGAAGAATTCACAGCCGACAACTTCAAGTCACGCGGTGCCGACTCCAACACACACAAATCATTTCTAATACCGAAAGGTATGCACAAAAAATCCCCGAGTAACATCGGGGATTTTTTGTGCTAGGATAGGGGGACTTGTCCCGTTAGATATCACTCATGTTATAGTGGTATGTATCATTGGCTTTTAATAAATAATTAAAAAATAACGCATAGTAATAATTAAGTGTGGAAATTTTAAAATTTCCTATTTCTAATGGGATGAAAAAGACAATTCGAAAAGAGAATATGCCTGAGTGTGCCCGAGAACTCATTCTTCATGCTTCAAAACAAGAACGAAATCACGCCGTAGTGCTCGCTCTCTCTGGCGATCTTGGTGCCGGTAAAACAACTCTTACAAAAGAGATTGCCAGCATACTCGGTGTCGTGGAACATGTCAGCTCTCCAACATTTGTGATTATGAAGCTCTACCCACTCACTCAAAATAGTTATGGATTTAAAAAACTTGTACATGTAGATGCGTATCGTCTTAATTCAAGCAAAGAATTATTTCATCTCGGGTGGGAGGAGCTCTGTGCGGATACCAATAATCTGATTCTTGTTGAGTGGCCAGAATGTGTCCCCGAATGCATCCCCGATGATGCAATTCGCGTGGTGCTTTCCCATATAAATGAGGATTCTCGGACGATTTCTTTCTAATCTAGAACGAGGGCTAAAAATGCTATACTCTAATTATGGCAAAATCTTCAGCGACCCAAAAACGGCTTATTCTGCTTGATACTCACGCGATTATTCATCGTGCCTACCATGCGTTGCCTGAATTTATGAATTCAAAAGGTGAGCCAACGGGCGCTATCTATGGACTCGCCACGATGCTTTTCAAAATCATTACCGAGCTTTCTCCTGACTATATTGTGGCGTGTTACGATTTACCCAAAAAGACATTTCGTCATGAAGCGTACGATGGATACAAAGCAGGTCGAGCAAAAACTGACGACGCCCTCGTTGCTCAACTGATTCGTTCTCGGGAATTTTTTACTGCATTCTCAATTCCCATGTATGAATGTGAAGGATTCGAGGCTGATGATTTACTCGGAACTATTTCAACTCATATTGTAAAA
>JBAYUP010000002.1:0-52686 GCA_041675045.1 Minisyncoccota bacterium
GCGCATTGACAAAAAGAGCATTAAAGAGTGATAATGCATCCGAAGCCCCCTCTTCCTATCCACTTTGATAGATTATTGCACTACGGGATAGTGTGGTAATTAAATAAAATTTGAACCTTAAAAACATGACCATGACAAGATCGATTAGAGTACAGTGGCGTCTACCAAACGACATTCACATTGTACACAAACACCTGCCAACACTCTCCTTAATACATGGAGGCAGATGGAGTCCCCCACAAGTAAAACCAACCAAGATAACAAGAACACGAGACTGTTATTGGATTGAAACGCTTGAAAGTGACTTTCATATTGATTTGAGTAATACGGATACATACTTTACCAAAGAGCTTAAAGTTCTTGTTAAAATATGGGGAAAGCTCAAAACATACCGAGCCCGAAGTAGTGAAGGAAAAGAGCGGTTGAAATATCTCAAAAATGAGTTTGTGGAAGCATTAGCGCTCCGTGCAGGAGAAAATCAATGCTCTCCATCTGAGAGACATCAACTATTTTTCCTTGCAACATACAAAGTAACACCCACCCACTTTTACTCAATCTACACGAACGAAAATGACACTCTGCTTTTTGTTATTCCTGAAGGATATGACCCAGCAAGCTATTCCCTTGGAAAAATAAAAAGCATAAAAAATCATTGCGTTCCTAATCATCAAAAAGAGTACACGCACATCTAATACAAATACTATGTGCAACAAAAAAGGCGCTCCCTCGAGCGCCTTTTTTTATTTCTTACGTAATACTTTCTTTAGATACTTTCCTGTATGACTTGCGGGGGTATTTGCAACTTCCTCTGGCGTACCACGTGCCACTATCTTACCACCACCTTTTCCACCCTCGGGCCCAATATCAATGATGTAATCAGCGCATTTAATAATATCCATATTGTGTTCAATAAGAATCACACTATTGCCTTTATCGACAAGTTTATTGAGGACTTCAAGAAGCTTCGCGACGTCATCATAGTGCAGTCCCACTGTCGGTTCATCGAGAAGATAAATCGTCTTTTCTAAATGCGGACGATAGAGTTCAGAAGATATTTTTACACGTTGCGCTTCTCCACCAGAGAGTGTCGTTGCTGATTGACCGAGTGTGATATACCCGAGACCAACGTCCATAAGTGTTTTCAATCGGTCATAAATCGCTGGAATTTCCTCAAAGAATACAACGGCTTCTTCGATGGTAAGCTGGAGCACTTCGTACACGTTCTTCTTTTTATATTTAACAGTCAGTGTTTCTTTGTCGAAACGTTTACCATTACATACATCACAAGTCACATAGACAGTTGGCAGGAAGTGCATTTCAACAGCAATCTCGCCGTTACCCTCACACGCTTCACAGCGACCGCCTTTTACATTGAAAGAGAAACGATTTGATTTCCATCCACGCAAACGCGCTTCTTCACTCGACGCAAATAAATCACGTATATGTGTGAATGCTCCTGTATAGGTAGCGATGTTCGAGCGTGGGGTTCTGCCGATTGGAGATTGATCAATCAAGATCGCGCGAGAAAGATATTCTGTACCAGTAAATGACGCGCAGTTGAAAATCTTTGCTGTACGAAACTTGCGGTCATAGCGACCTTGCAAATTTTTATGCAAAATCTCATACATAAATGAACTCTTGCCTGAGCCAGACACACCCGTAATCGTAACGAGCTTACCGAGTGGCACTTCAGCATTTAAGTTGTCGATATTAAATACTTTTCCTCCAACAATTTTGAGTGAACCCTTCTCGCTTGTTCGGCGTTTTTCTGGAATTTCAATTCGTATTTCATTACGCAAATACGCAAGTGTGCGTGATTTTGACGGATTTGTTTTTGCAGAAAGAAGAGGGTCGAGATAGTCAGCTACGATTACTTGCCCGCCGTGCACACCTGCCTTCGGCCCAATATCAACAATATAATCAGACGCGAAGATAGTATCCTCGTCGTGCTCAACAACGATAATCGTGTTACCAAGGTCACGTAAATCTTCGAGAGTTTTAATCAGGCGTTCGTTGTCGCGCTGATGAAGTCCAATTGTCGGCTCATCGAGCACATAGAGCGCGCCAACGAGACGTGAGCCAAGCTGTGAAGCAAGGCGGATACGCTGTGATTCCCCACCAGAAAGTGTATTCGCCTTGCGATCAAGCGACAAATACTCAAGTCCGACATTGAGCAGAAATTGTAATCGGGCCTCGATTTCCTTTATCACCACTTTGGCAATTTCTTTTTCTTGTTCATTTAATTCAAGCTCGATGAAAAAATCCGCCGCACCAGAGATAGATAAATGAGTAACCGTCACGATATTGTGGCGATTCTTACCTTTCCCGAGGAATACATTCAGTGCTTCTGGTCGCAAACGTGCACCCTGACATACGTCACAGGCTTCTGTGCCACCAAAATACTTTGTACCGAGACCATTACATTCTGGACATGCACCAGCTGGTGAATTGAATGAGAAAAGACGTGGCTCAACTTCAGGAAATGAGAAACCATCTTTCGGACAAGCAAATTTTGATGAGAGGAGAAATTCCTCGTCACCGACTTTAATAACAACGAGGCCGTCTGATTCGACAAGTCCACGCTCGATTGCCTCAGCGAGACGCATGCGTGCATCATTCGGATTATCCTTGAACTCGTGAACTGCAAATGTATCGACGAGCACATCAATATCGTGCTTTGCCGTTTTCTTCATATCAATTCGTTCACGAAGATTCTTCATGTCACCATCAAGACGAATTTTCTGAAAACCCTTATTGAGTAAATCGTAGAGCAACTGGTAGTACTCACCTTTTCGTCCACGAACGACAGGAGAAAAAATAGTGAGAGGTGTCTCATCCCATTCGACACCGAGAACTTTTTTAGAATCCTTACCTTTCGTCATTTCTTTTTCACGTGCCTTTATTTTCCCAAGAGCGAAAGCCACGATTTCTTCATTTGAAAGTTTCTTGATTTCATCACCACAAATAGGACAATGTGGTCGCCCAATACGCGCGTAGAGCACACGGAGATAGTCATAGATTTCTGTAATAGTTGCAACTGTTGAACGCGGATTATTTGAACGAGATTTCTGGTCGATAGAAATTGCTGGAGAGAGGCCTGTGATTTCATCAACATCGGGCTTCGGCATTTGATTCAAGAATTGTCGCGCGTACGCAGAGAGTGACTCGACATATCGACGCTGACCTTCAGCAAAGATGGTATCAAAGGCAAGGGATGATTTACCTGATCCTGACATGCCAGTAATAACCACCATTTTATTTCGTGGCATTTCAACATTGATATTTTTCAGATTATGGGTGCGAGCACCTTTAACTATGATTGATTCGTTTTTGTTTATCTTACTCATTTTTATATGGGCTTGCCCCGTTTGAAGTAGGCGTTAAATTCCCGCCGCTTGCTCTAACGGTGGGTGTATCAATATGTAACTAAACACATAGTAACACAAAACTCATGTTTGACAAAAAGGATTTAAAGTAGTAATTTTCTTTTAAAGGTTCCGTCTTTTATTGGTGACTCTAGGAGAGAAATAATTCTCTTTTATGGCCACCAATAAAAGATAAACGCCATGATACAATTACGACTCAGAAAAAAAATCACCTCTTTGCAAAAAGATGATGAGATTAAAATAGAAGCCAAACGAAACTTGAAACCTGGCTTCTATAAAGTAAAAATTACATTCTGGAGAGGAAAGCAAAAATTACTATCAGAACCACAACAGGTAGCAAGACTGGAAAGGTATTTCAACAACGAACGCATGTTCCTTCCTCGAGTTGTTGCAAAAGTAGCTGAATTAAAATTCCTCATAGCTACATTAAGTAACACAAAAATAGAAGGAGGTATCTCAGTCAAAGACACAACTACTCCGGATAAAAAAGCATGGAAAGTAGTTTTTGTCTTAAAAGTAAAAGACATTTAAAACATTTGTGCACAATCATTCTAAAAGTAGCCTCCTGTGGGGCTACTTTTTTAGTTAGCTATTTTACTTTTCTTTGATTAGTTTGTCAGTTAGTACAATTATCTCGTCTCTTAAAATAGCTGCTGTTTCAAAATCCAACTCTTTCACTGCGCGATTCATTTCTTTTTCTTTCATTTTAATTATCTTTTCATAAATCGCATTTTCATATTCAGAATCAGAAAGCATTGCAAGTTTCCCTTTTTTCTTTTCTTTCACGAGCGTTTTCTTGAAAAGTTCAATATCAATACCAAGTTCGGCATTCACAGCCTTCTCATGTTTATTCTCAAGTTCTTCGGTAATATCTTTAATTTTTTTCAAAATAGTTTTTGGAGTGATACCGTGTTCTTTGTTGTACGCTACCTGAATAGCACGGCGACGATTTGTCTCACCTATCGCCCGCTCAAGAGAACCTGTCATCACGTCAGCATATAGCAACACTTTTCCATTTACGTTACGTGCAGCACGACCAATCGTTTGAATCAGTGATGTTTCTGAACGAAGAAATCCCTCTTTGTCAGCATCGAGAATTCCAATAAGTGCCACTTCAGGCAAGTCCAAACCTTCACGAAGTAGGTTCACACCAACAAGCACATCCATCTGCCCTTTTCGGAATGCGGTGAGAATCTGAATACGTTCAATTGTCTTGATTTCACTATGGAGATACTCTGCTTTGATTCCTTTATCTTTTAAATAAATAGAGAGATCTTCTGCCATCCGCTTTGTGAGTGTTGTCGCGAGCACACGGTATCCTTTCTTGATTGTCGCTTCGGCTTCAATAATAAAATCTTGCACTTGCCCCTTGTATTCATTTTTTGCGGACACTGGTCGTACGATTATTTCTGGATCAATAAGTCCTGTTGGGCGAATAATTTGCTCAACGATTTGTTCGCTGACTTCCCGTTCAAGTTTCGATGGTGTCGCAGACACATATACAACCTGTCCGATACGTTTTTCAAATTCAGGGTATTTGAGCGGGCGATTATCTTTTGCACTCGGCAAGCGAAAACCGAATTCAACAAGAGTGCTCTTGCGAGAAGCATCTCCAGCGTACATTCCATTTAATTGTGGAAGTGTTACGTGGGATTCATCGATAATAGTCAGGAAACCACCTTTTGCTTCAGATGGAAAGTAAGAAAGAAGTGTCTCTGGGGCTTCGCCTTCTTTTTTACCAGAGAGATGCCTGGAATAGTTTTCAATTCCATTACAGTATCCAATCTCACGAATCATCGCGAGGTCATAATTTGTTCGACGCTTGATACGTTCGGCTTCGAGAAGTTTACCTTCTTTTTCAAATTTTTTGAGCTGTGTGGCAAGCTCGGCTTTGATATTTTTCACCGCCTTTTCCACTTGCCCTTTTTCCGTAATAAAGTGCTTTGCAGGAAAAAGGAAAATTCCCTCTTCCTCAGCGAGAACGTGTGATGATACTGGATCAACTTTTGCAATGCGAGAAATTACTCCACCAGCAAATTCTATTTGATATATAAATGTTTCAGAGATTGGCATTACTTCGACTTTCGGACCAATCGAACGAAATTGTCCGGGATTGATATCTGCATTCGTACGCTCAAAATGAACTTCGATGAGTTTCTTCATCAAGGTGATACGGTCAATCTTCATATCTTTCGTTATTTTCAAATTAACCTTTTCGTATTCTTCTGGACTACCCAAACCATAAATACAAGAAACCGAAGCGACAATAATCACATCTTTTCGGGTAAGAAGTGCTTGTGTTGTCGCATGACGAAGACGGTCAATCTCTTTATTGATTTGTGCATCCTTTTCTATATACGTATCACTCGCTGGCATATATGCTTCTGGCTGATAGTAGTCGTAATACGAGACGAAATAATGTACCGCAGCATCAGGGAAAAATTCACGGAATTCTTGGGCAAGCTGAGCAGCGAGTGTTTTGTTGTGGGCAATAACGAGCGTTGGTTTGTTGTGCTCGGCAATGACATTAGCCATTGTAAATGTCTTTCCTGTACCTGTGGCACCGAGAAGTGTTTGCTTCATCATTCCCTTCTTCAATCCTTTCAGCAACTCCGAAATCGCCTTCGGCTGATCTCCCGCTGGTTTATATTCACTCTTTAAATTAAATACTTTATTAGACATATACCTTTGTAGCGTACATTATTTTGGGAAATAAAAAAAGCCGTGATTTTCACCACGGCTTACAAAATCTTACTTAGTAAGAATAGGACAATAATCCCTTCAGATTTTTATAACAAGCCAAAGAACAAATAAAAGGCGAACCTCGCAAGGGTAAATTTTTCACCTTTGGGAACTAGTATACATTTGATTTTTTATTTCCACAAGTTCGGCAATAATTTTCTCATCAGTAATTTTTGTAAATCGTGGGAAGGTTTTTCCATCTTTTGCAACCTCCTCCATAAACATCGCAAGTGGTCGAACATCGTAATGCTTCCCTATTTTATATACTCCTGCACTTTCATAAAGCGGTCGATAGATGACCATCGCACTTTCCTCGAGTCCTTCTATTTCAGTATGATGACCAATACCTACGACTTCATACGCGAAATTATTTACCGAATCATCAGTATGTTTGTAATGGTAATAAAATGCTCCGATTTCTGGTTGCATATTCATGAAATTATTTATTTATAATTAATAATTGAATACAGATTGAAAGAATTAAAAACGTAACAGACAAAATCTCAAGTAATTTAGAATTAACTCTAATTCTTGTATATCTAAAGACATAATAAATTAAAAAAGAATAATCATAATCTAGATTTGGTTGTAATTTTTTTCTGAGGGAAAATTCCCATTTTGTAAGTAGGCAGTAATGAAAGTAAAGTTCAGTAACAAGTGTAATTACCAATAGTACTTGATATATTAGAATATATGGTTGACTAAAGGACCATCCAAACAAAAGAACACCGACAATTACTACATGAAGAAATGCCACAATATTGGCAAGGATATTAATTTGAAGTTTTTTAATTTTTGACATTATATTCTTTTAAAAATTTTTCCTTAAATTCAAAAAATGTTCCGTCTAAAATGCTCGCACGCATATCGGCAACGAGTTTGTTTATAAAATAAATATTGTGAATTGTTGCCAGTGTTCCTGCTTCCATTTCTTTGGCACGGAAAAGATGCGAGAGATATGCACGGGTATAGTTGATACAACTATAACATTCACATCCTTCATCAATAGAAGTAAAATCATTCACAAATTGCGCATTTAAAAGATTTATTTTTCCTTTTTTAGTAAATAATGTTCCATTACGAGCAATACGTGTCGGTCCAACGCAGTCAAACAAATCAACACCATTCTCAACTCCCATAAATAAATCTTCTGGTTCACCGATACCGAGGAGATGGCGAGGTTTGTCTTCAGGTAATACTTCATTTACCCATTTCACTGCGGTGCTCATATCTTCTTTGGCAAATGAACCGCCAATACCGAAACCATCAAATCCCGTGCGAAGCGACGGCAATGTACCATTACCTGCTTCTAACGGGACAGGTCCATCTACGGTCATATCTCTTAAAATTTGTGCGGACTTCTTGCGTAATTCTTCGCTTCGTCCACCTTGAACAATGCCAAATAAAGCAATTTGCTTTTGGTTATCAGCCTTTAACTTTTGATGATGCTCAAGCGAACGCTTGGCCCATGCATGTGTTCGATCAAGTGCTTCACGTTGGTATCGGTCATCTTCTTGTGGTGAGGTACATTCATCAAATGCAAAAATAATATCTGCACCAAGATTATGCTGAATCTCGATTGATTTCTCGGGAGTAATATAATGAAGTGAACCATCAAGATGAGACTTAAATGATACGCCATCATTCCCTATTTTTGCGAGAGGGTCTTCACCGCTTGATGAACGTTCAGGAATAAGAAAATTTGGATCAGTAATAGAAACAACTTTTGAGATATCTTTTCCGTATGCGGCACCAAGTGAGAAGACTTGAAAACCTCCCGAATCAGTCATTGTGGGGCCTGACCACTTCATAAAATCACCAAGACCACCTGCGTCACGAATAATTTCATCTCCTGGCTGTAGATAGAGATGGTATGTATTAGCGAGTACGACTTGTGTCCCTGCCTCACGCACCTGCTCAGGAGTAAGTGCTTTAACGCTTGCTTTTGTGCCGACCACAACAAACGATGGAGTATGAATCACCCCATGCGAAGTCTCAAGTGTTCCCGCACGACCAAGGGCGCCGTCGAGCTTTTTTTCGATTGTAAAACGTATAGACATTTCAGTTTAATTTTATAGATAACTTACTTTTTAACTTGAAGCCATTTAACACTCTGAATATTTACTGGGGAACGAAGTAACACTTTTTTGAGCGGGTCAGTCGGAGAAGAAATAATATCTTCTACAACAGCAATAACATGCGATGATAAACCTGGGAACACTACATGAGCACCCTTATCAGAAACTAAATCAATTGGAATACTCATTTCAAAATTTCCACCACCACGACCGAGAAGCGAGACGGTTGCATTCGAACCGTCGAGTATTGCCTCTGTCGTCTGACCTGGATTTGAATACAATGTCACAAGAGACGTTGTGTCATACACCTTACTAATGACTCCGACAGGAATTTCACCATATACAAAAACTTTTTCACCTTCTTTAACACCAACATTCATACCAGCGTCAATAATAACAGTATCGTACGGAGATTGATTTGGCTTTGCGAGAATTGCCGTGAGAATAAACGAGCTATTTTCAGGTAGCCGACCGAGAAGTTCCTTGAGTTCTGTGTTCTCTCGAACAACAAGCTCATGGTCAATCATTTTTATTTTTAAATCAGTATTTTCTGTAATTAAATTTTGATTCTCTCGAAAGACACTTACTTTTGTGCGAACAAGATGAAGTGAGTCCGTGGTAACCTCAGTAATACCATTACGTGCTTTCCAAAGAGGAATTCCAAGCTGATGAAAAAAACCACCCGACCACAACACGAACCCCGAAATAAATATCACAATAAAAACACTCGCCCACACCGTGGTACGAATAATTCGTCTACGACGAAGAACTGATTTTTTATCGCGGAACTGAGATATCATCGGTGTGTACTAATACTTCCTCATAATTATCAAAATCATCAAGAATCACACCTGTGCCACGCGCGACGGCAGTAAGTGGATCCTCCGCAACATAAATAGGAATTTTAATCGCACTTTGTATAAGCGTATCAAGCCCACGAAGAAGTGCCCCGCCTCCAGTAATAATAAGTCCGCGATGAATAATATCTGAAAGGAGCTCAGGTGGTGTCGTTTCAAGTACTTCTTTGATTCCATCAACAAGAGAAATAATAGATGGCATAATTGCTTCACGAATATCAGAATCAGTTACAATCACCTGTCGAGGAAGTCCTGTCACCATGTCACGACCCCTGACTTCAGCTTCCATTGGAACACCTTCAGCGACAGAGCCAATGGCGATTTTCACGTTCTCGGCTGTCTTCTCACCAATGAGTAATTTAAATTCATCTTTCATGTAATTCATGATGTCAGTATTCAAAACATCACCAGCAATTTTTAAATTCTTTGAACGGACAACTCCAGAAAGTGAGATCACAGCAACGTCGGTTGTACCTCCGCCAATATCGACAATGACAGTACCAACTGCTTCTTTGACAGGAAGACGAATACCTACAGCAGCAGCCATTGGCTCCTCTACAATATGCACCTCGCGTGCACCCGCAGAACGAGCAGCATCTTCAACTGCACGAATTTCCACATTTGTAATACCTGTCGGCACGCCGACAAGAACACGAGGGCGAATAAATTTCTTCGACATTTTTTCTGCCTTACTGATCAGGTATGCAAGCATTTCTTCTGTCACTTCAAAATCAGAAATAACACCATCAACAATCGGGCGGACAGCACGCACATGTCCCGGAGTACGACCAAGCATCATCTTGGCAGTTGCACCGACTGCAACAATTTGTCCTGTTTTTTGATTTACTACTACAACTGATGGCTCATTGATAACTATACCGTGACCCTTCAAATACACGAGCGTATTCGCTGTGCCAAGGTCGATACCGATATCATTTGAGAACATGCTGTAGAGTTTTTTAAACATAAAGGTAGCTTCTAGTGCTTAGCCATTGGCTTTTAGTAGATTCAATAATTCATCAAGAGCGACAATTTTTCCATTCTCTTCTGTACGTTTTTTTACTTCATATCCACCATCTGCAATGCTTCGCTTTGAAGCAACAACACGGTATGGGATACCGATCAAATCTGCATCTGCAAATTTTTCACCAGCACTCACATCAGGGCGGTCATCAAAGAGTACTTCGATTCCCTTTTCAGTTAACTCAGTGTAAAGTTTTTCGGCTTCAGCACGAATAGTATCGTCTTCACCAAGTACAAGGAGGTGCACTTGAAATGGGGCAACTGATTCTGGCCAGATAAGACCGTTGTCATCAGAAAAAATTTCCGCAAGAACGCCCATAGTTCGACTCACTCCAATTCCATAACAACCAGAAATGATAGACTTCTTTTCTCCATTTTCGTCAGTATAGTACACATTAAGAGCATCGGTGTATTTACTTTCGAGTGGAAAAATATTCCCCACTTCGATTGATCGTCTTTCTACAAGCTTCTCCTTATCGAGACCGAGCTTTGCCAAATTTTCATCAGTATATATTTCCTTGTTAACAGCAATATTCTTTTCTTCATCAAGATAAATAGTGTCTTCACCTACACCAGAGAGTGTCTGAAATTCATGACTGAATTTCTTTGTGAAAATTCCCCCGTCGGCGTGCGTGCGGTACGTAATATGTCCGATGCCCAAGCGCTTGTACACACGATGATATGCCTGTGCAACTTCTTCATAAATTTTTAAATGCTCTTCTTCTGTGCGCGCAAAAGAATACATATCTTTCATGATAAATTCACGACCTCGCAAAATACCACTCTTTGCACGAAGTTCGTTTCGAAATTTGTTTTGGATTTGATAGATAGAAATTGGAAGATCACGATATGAAGATACGTATTCACTAAGTGCATCCACAATCGGTTCTTCGTGCGTGAGTCCAACGCCGAGCTCTTCTCCACTCTTCAGCTTTGTCTTAAACCAGTTGTCCACCTTGGAATCATCCCAGCGGTCGGTCTTTTCCCAAATGTCGCGAGGTTGCAAGGTTGTCATATAAACTTCCTGCCCCCCCACAGCATTCATTTCTTCGCGAATGATGTTTTTTATCTTTTCAATTACGCGAAACCCAAGCGGTAAAAATGCATATACACCAGCCATTTCCTTATGAATAAATCCGCCACGAATAAGCAATTCAGCGTTGCGTGCCTGCTCATCTGCTGGTGCCTCTTTGCGTGTTTTTGTAAATAGATGTGATTGCTTCATATCCCTCATACTACCCTAAAAACCCTTTTGTGGCAAAAAGAAAACCCGCCAGTAAAAATCTACTGGACGGGCACTTTTTTCTTTTCTTTACTTAATTCTCTGAAACAATTTGTGCATCATGTGGAACAAGTAACGCATAGCATACGTCTTTGAAAATCGCATACTTCACAGTAATGGGATACAACACAGATTTCTCATCGATAGACGCGTTTCCTTCTTTAGCAAATAGGACATTTGCCATTTTGGTGCCTGATTCACTGAGGTAGAGAATCATGACTGGCCTTCGCCCAGAAAAAAGCTCTCTCATCAAAGGTTTCTCTTTTTGTAAAACCTGAATAGCTTCACCACGCGTAGCCCAGTAAAAACTGTCATCAATGAATACGCTACTAAGTGAGGGGAAGTCTTTTTTAATTTCAAGAATTTGACTTTCCTCAGCTTCTGAAACTTCAGTAGCCTGAAGTGCTCTTTTGCGATCACGTAGCTTAAAATAATGTTCAATGCGTTCTTTCTGTTCTTCAGAAATTTGTGGGGACTCCTGAGTTGCTGTTCTCATACGAATTAAGGGGGTTTAAATTGTTTATGGTACTGTTGTTTTGCTCTGATTATAGCTTAAATATAGCATTTGTCAACATAGCTAAAACCAGAATTTCATGCTATTATTTTGCTAGTTCCGTGAAGGGGCTTTTTCATTTAAAGACCCTTTGTAGATAAGCTGGAATGCTTAAAAACGGAGCAATTATTATCTATTCGCCCGAAGCGAATCAATCAATCAATTAACCATAGAACACTATGAGTACACAAATAGACAAAATGTTCGAAGCTGGTGCACACTACGGATACTCAAAAAGCCGTCGTCACCCTTCAACAAGTGCCTACATCTTCAGCACGAAGAATGGTATCGATATTATCAACCTTGAAAAGATAGTTGCACCTTTTGAGACAGCAATGGCAGAAATCACTAGATTAGCTGCAAGTGGAAAAACAATTCTTTTCGTCGGAACAAAAGCTGAAGCACGACAACAAATTACAGAAACAGCATTATTGCTCGGCATGCCCTATGTTAGTGAACGTTGGGTTGGCGGTGCACTCACAAACTTCCCTGAAATCAAAAAACGTATCACAAAACTCCTCGATCTTCGAAAGCAAAAAGAAGAAGGAGGACTTGATAAGTACACCAAAAAGGAACGATTGCTTATCGATCGAGAAATGGATGATATGACTAAAAACTTCCAAGGTATTGTCGGTATGAACCGCGCACCTGACGCAATTTTTGTCATTGATCCAAAGAAAGAACACATTGCAGTTACAGAAGCTCACAAAATGGGTATTCCTGTTATCGGTATCTTAAATACTGACTCAAACACAAAACAAGTTGAGTTCCCTATTGTGGCTAATGATGCGTCAGTTGCAAGTATTGGATTCTTCCTCGCACAAGTAAAAGACGCATACACAAGTGGTCTTACTGGTGAGAAAAAATAATATTTCTATTTATTAAATAATTTACAACTTTGTACATTACACTATGTCTACACCAATCACAGCAGAATTAGTAAAACAATTACGTGACGCAACAGGAGTCTCAGTTATGCAATGCAAAAATGCACTTACTGAAGCCGACGGCGACATGGAAAAAGCGCTTATTATCCTCAAACAGAAATCAAGTTCTATCGCAATGAAAAAAGCTGACCGCGAAGCGCATGATGGTACTATTGTTGTTGCGTCAGGGGCTGGAAAAAGTATCCTCCTCACTCTCCACTCAGAAACTGATTTCGTAGCAAAGAATAGTGACTTTACAACACTTGCAGATAAACTCGCCCATATCGCACTTGAAAAAGGCGTAGAGGCAATGAAAGATGAATCGGCAAACATGATCAACGAGGTTGTTCAGAAAGTTGGAGAAAAAATAGAACTCGGGACTGTTGAAGAAATCACAGGAACAACTATCGGTGCGTATGTTCATGCTGGAAAGAGTGCTGTGGTTGTTTCTCTTACTGGTGGAACTGAAGAGCTCGCAAAAGACGTCGCGATGCATATCGCAGCGATGAAGCCAGTTTATACAACAAGTGCTGATATCACAGACGCTGACAAGGCAAAAGTACAAGAAGTTATTGAAAAAGAAGTTGCTGAAAGTGATAAACCAGAAGAAATTAAAAAGAAAATGCTCGAGGGTAAGATTGGTACATACTTCAAAGAGCAAACACTTATGGATCAATCATTCATTAAGAATCCGGATGTTACTGTGGGCACACTTCTTGCCAACGCAGGTGCTTCTTTGGTACGATTTACTCGTGCAATGATTGGCTAAATAATTAAACCATGATCCTTCCCATTACCATTTTTGTTATAGCTATCGCAACAGCATTTGGAATGCTCACTTTTCGAGCATGGGAACTTCGCACAGGAAGAGTCAAGGAGGGTGTTTTTGAAGAACATACACTTCCCTCATTCTCCTTTAGACAATTTGAACGGACTATGCTATATTTGGCAAAGCATATTATCCAATGGATTGTGCTCTTCCTTGTGAAGCATTGGTTTATCCTTGTTACAAAGGTAAAGAAACTGGTTGCAGACAAGTGGCCAAAGATTCATTCGTACCTTGAACCAAAGGTATCAGAATCCCCTACGCCAACCAAGATATCATTCGTAAAGCGAGCGGTACTTGAGTCAAAAGCCAAAATCAAGCGAATCAAGGAGAAGGTGAAAGAAGAACACGAATAGGTTATAATAAAAAACAAAATACATGTCGCTTTAGCTGTTTGGTGGCAAGAAAGATTCGGAATAAGGAAACAGTAGTTTATAAACAAAATACATGCCGCTTTAGCTCAGTTGGTAGAGCAACGCTTTTGTAAAGCGAAGGTCCTCAGTTCAAGTCTGAGAAGCGGCTCCAATGTAAAACCCCCACAAGTATGACTTGTGGGGGTTTTACATTTCCTTATTACGCACTCTTTTTAGTTGTTTCTTTTGATTCAGGTATTTCTTTCTTCTTTAGAGTTTTGAGTTGTGGGAAATTCTTCTCAACAGTTTCGATGCTTTGGAAACCAGAGTACACCTTGCCATTAATTACAAGCGCTGGCATTTTGTCTGGAACATTATAAATAGAAATCATTGCTTTGATCGCAGACAAATCAAGATTGTAATCAAATGAATACACTCGAAGTGCTGGATACTTTTCTTTTAAACTGGTCAGTACATACCCCTGCTTTGTACAATCTGCACAGGTATCATTGTCATAAAAATACAAGACGAACACTGATTTCTGTCCGCATCGTTCAGTAATACGCTTCATCAAGAGATAATCTTTAATTTCAAGAATTGAATAGTATTTCTTTAGACTGACAACATTAGAATTCTCAGTACCAATATTACTCTCACTATATGAAATCTTCTCTGCCAAAGAATTAAGCTCAGATGAGAGCGCGTTTGTGGAGACATCTTTACATGACATTTCCTGTAAGAGTGAGAACTGAATTTCAGATGACATGAGGTCAAGTGAAATTTTATCTTCAGCAATTTTTACCTGATCAATCTTACGTCCAGTAAAATAATTCGATACCCAAAACGCCGACAAGAAAAGTGCGCCTGTAACGAGGAATGTGATTATATATTTCTTCCAATCATTTGGTTCAAAATGTTGCATAAGTTATTTAGCCTCCGTCGCTGATTGTCGTTCAAATGTCCAACTTGATTCGTGGGAACGAATTGCATTGTAAATAGCCCGTAACAGCCAGAATGGCGCGATAATACTGTAAATTATAATGAAATAAAAGATAGTCAGTGAGAACCCAGCCCTACCCTCTGCCATGCGTCTCCCGAGTACTACAGATACAATAACTAGTATATATAGAATTACCGAGAAGAACAAGGCGGCCTGTGTATTCACGAAAAACCAATCAAAATGGAAACTGGGAGTCCCTTCAATCCCTACAGTCTGTATTTGCACAAATTTACGTGAAGCATAACTACCAATATTATAAATAACGGTCCCAAACAAAAAGATAGCTCCTAAGATTGAAATAAAACCTGAAGGCAATGTAAAGAGCGCAATTGTGCCGTACTTCTTTTTAAAAATAAGACGACGATAATCAATGAGATTTTTTATAAAACCGTAAATCCACCGAATACGTTGACGGTATAATTTCAGTACGGAATTAGGCGCAACAGTATACACATAGGCATCCGGGCAATGATCGATTTTATAGCCATGTTCTTGCATACGAAGAGCAATCTCTTGGTCTTCGGTATTATGCGCTTTGCGATATGGACCGAGATCATCAAAAACTTTCTTTCGGAAGATTGAAAACGGCCCTGGTGTCACATGGATACCACCCATAAACCCAAGCATCTTTTTTGTGTACACAGCCATATCATACTCAATTTTCTGAGCAGTCTGGAGAATATTCTTTGGGTTGTACACAATAATCGAAGGGGCAATCGCCATTGTTTTTGGATAACTCTCAAATGTCTTCATAATACGTTTAAGCGCCTGCGGATGCACAAAAGAATCAGCATCGAGACATCCAACAAATTCAGATACAGCATGTACCAACCCGATATTCAAAGCGGTGTGCTTTCCCCCATTTTCCTTGTGGAAAATTTTTATATTTGGGTGTGATTCAAATTCTTTAATTTTCTGCCATGTCGTATCTGTACTTCCATCATCAACTAGAAAAATTGTTAATTTATCTTTTGGATAATCGAGTGCCAAAAGAGACTTCACTGTTTTATCAATCGTATTTTCTTCGTTGAAACACGGAACTGTTACGGTCACACTTGGATATGATGCTAGCTCGAGATTGTCAGCATGATACACTATTTGTTTTCTCTTTTGTAAGAATGTAATCAAGAAAAAGACCTGCACATATACTGACAGGAACGAGAGCACGTAAAAAACGATAGTATAGAGGGAATCCATAATAATTTATCGATTATAGCATAATAAGCCATATTTTTCAACGTAAAACACCTCCCTCTGGATAGAACAGAGAGAGGTGTTTTTGAAAACAATTACATTGTTTTTGTTTCAACAGAACATGAAGCGCATCCTTCTTTACACTTTTTACATGGGCATCCAAAGACACTCACAAGTGCACAGATACCTACAACGAGGTATACGATTGCTTCAACTGTAGGCATTCCACCGAAAATCATGTTTACAAGGTTCCATGATGAACCCATGAGCATTCCTGCTCCAACAAGACCCCAGTTAAGACCGCCAACGAGCACGAGGTACCACGCGATTTTCGAAGTACCACACTTACCGTGACAATTACATGACATAGAGCAATAATTATTTGTACTTAAATAATAATATAAGACCTTTACCTTACAAGTATACCATGGAATGCACTGTAGTAGACAATAGATTGGCTATGATATACTGGTGGGATGGAAAACGAAACAAAAAAACTTCAATTAACAACACCCCAAGCAATCCTCGTCGTAGGCATCTTGATTACTATCGCAATTTTTGTCACTCAAAAAGGTATCCCCTCTTCTGGTTCATCAAAAACACTCTCTGAACAAGTTCGTGTTTCAAAAGATGAACTTACTGCGTGCTTGAAAGATATCGATGCCCAGACACTCAATACAAACATCCAAACAAGCGTATCACGAGCAATGAAGGCAGTTCCTGAAGGTGAACGTGGAACTCCCTACAGTATCGTTATTGGGAAAGACGGAGTAAAAACCGACATCCGTGGAGCAGAATCATACGAATACATTAAGGCGGTTACTGACGGAGCGCTCATTGGAAAAGTTGCGACAGCATACAAAGGTGACATCCCTCTCCCCGAATCCACTGATCACATCTATGGCAACCCAAATGCACAGGTAACTATCATTGAATACTCTGACTACGAATGTCCGTTCTGTAAAAGAATTCATAGTACGCTCAAAAAGGTTGTCGATGAATCGAACGGCAACGTGAACTGGATATACCGACACTGGCCACTCCACCAGCATTCATTTGAGAAATTAGTTGCTGCAGAATGTGTGGCACAAATAAAAGGCAATGATGCCTTCTGGAAATACAGTGATCTACTCTTTGGGCTTCTTAAAACTGGAGATGAACCTGTAACAGAGCAGTTATAATTCCTCAACAAAACACCCGCATATGCGGGTGTTTTGTTTTTTTTTTTGATTTAAAAATACAAATGTGTTATAAACATAAAAACAATTTGTTATGGATTATATACTTCCAATCAGTGTATGGACTGCTGTTGTTATTACCTTTTTTGTGACTTATAGAATAAGAAAAAGATGGGCAAAGAGAGATGTGGCTCTTTCTAAATTCAGAAAAACAAAGCAAGCTCTTGTGCTCTGGAGACAAGAGCATGAAGGGTATGAATATGAAGATCAATTTGAAGAATTTCACAAACTAAAGAAAGAACACAAAGAAGCATGTGACTCTCTTTTGAAGCTAAACTTGTCGAAAAAATACCTAATAACAATTCTCGATGAGATTGATGACGAAGAGGCCTACAGCAGATTCCTGGCTATTATTTTTAATATCAAAAATAATAGTTAAATAAAAAAGATGGCTACCACATGGTAGCCATCTTTTTTATTTAATCAAAATAATTCTTTAATCGTGCGATCTTTTCATTACTACGAAGCTTCTCATGCACCTTGGCTTCAATCTGACGAATACGCTCACGAGTGACACCAAAGTCCTGTCCTACCTCTTCGAGTGTGTGTTGGATACCATCATTGAGCCCATAGCGAAGCTCTAGAATTTTACGTTCCTTTGGAGAGAGTGTATCGAGAACTTCTTTAATCTGGTCAGAAAGGATGCGACGAGCGGCTTCTTGGTCAGGACGAAGAATCTTGTCATCAGCAATAAATTCCCCTCGAGTTGATTTCTCATCGTCATCACCTATTGGCTGTTCAAGAGAAACTGTTTCTTGATTGATTTGTTCAATCACATGAATTTTCTCAACATCAAGATTCATTTCTGTGGCAATTTCTTCTACAAGAGGTTCTCGCCCGAGATCTTGAGAAAGACGACGAACAACTTGTTTGTATTTTGAAATTGTTTCCACCATGTGCACAGGAATACGGATAGTGCGCGACTGATCGGCAAGCGCACGAGTAATAGACTGACGAATCCACCATGTTGCGTATGTTGAGAACTTGTATCCTTTTGTCCAATCAAATTTCTCAACCGCTTTAAAGAGACCTAAGTTCCCTTCTTGGATCAAATCGAGAAGCGTGAGATCAGAACTACGACCAACATATTTCTTTGCAATAGATACTACGAGACGTAAGTTTGCACGAGCAAGTAAGTTCTTGGCTTCTTCATCCCCTTTTTCAATACGTCGAGCAAGTTCTTTTTCTTGGTTTGCAGAGATAAGAGAGTATTGTCCAATTTCTTTTAAATAAATCTGAATTGAATCATACGATGGTGCATCTTTTGTATACTTAAGAGCTGCTTTTTCAACATCACCATCAACATCAAGAAGATTTCCACCCTCAAGAACATCAACACCTGACGCAGAAAGTTTTTCATATAATTCATCTAAGAAAAGAATATTATTTTCGATATCAGGAAAAACTTTAATAATCTCATCGTATGTTACGAATCCACGTTTCTTGCCCTTTTCAATCATTTCGTCAGCCTTCACAACAAGGTCAGCTGCTTTGCGTTCAGCGGCATTTTGTTTAACAGGACGAACCTTAGGAGCTTTCTTGGCTACAGGCCTCTTTGCAGGTTTGACTGCTTTTTTCTTTGCAACCTTTTTTGCAATCTTTTTAACTGGTTTTTTCTTTGCAGGAAGCTTCTTTTTAGCTGGTGCTTTTTTTGCTTTCTTTACGGGCTTTTTCACCACCTTCTTCTTAAGATTCTTTTTGTTTTTTGTTTTCGTAGTCATATGTCCGTCTAAATTTTTATAAATTGATAAGAATATTTTTTCTAATATATACCGCCTGAACTCTTCCCATATACACTATTTCTGCGAACGATGATGTTTAATCTCTTCAATACGTTTATTTATATTTGTATGCGCGACCAATTTTTCATCTGTATCAAGCGGGTGTAATCCGCGTTTTTTGTCATGTAAAATTTCTTCTTCAAGATTCAGTAGTATTTCTTCAAGATCATTCCCTAGTGTTGCGATTTTTTCACCATACCACATTTCAGCCTCGAAACAAAGCGTCGCAGAGTTTGGAACATGACGCTCATGTATCTCCATAAATACGTCCGTACCGATACGAACTTTAAACGCGTCAATGAGGGCCTGTTGTGTTTCTTGTATTTCTCCTCCATTCTCATTCCAAAAAATAATCCCGAACAATCGTTCCTCAAGTCGAGACCGGCGAGACAATCCAGAAGAATTCAGAACTTCTCTTGATGAGTGTTGTTTCACCTCGAGAGAAGTATGAGTTTTTTCATAATCTCTGAAGTCATCAATCACTGCCTGTTCTCCAATACCTGTTTTTAGATAGATATCATGGACATATGCCGAACGTTCAATCGCACTCGATACCATAGAAAGAAATGGGAACACAATCTCACGAATTTTTCTACCTCGAACACGTACATCTGTCGTCTCCGCACAAATACGATCAAGATGAAAAGAAACAAGATTTACTGATGTTTTAATATATTCTTTCCACGCATCTTGGCTTTCATGAATAATATCAGCAGGATCTTTCCCCTCTGGTAAACATGTTGTTTTGACTTGCATATCAAGAGAAAAAGCAATCATCGCCGCGCGACTCGTCGCACGAATACCAGCATTGTCGCCATCAAAGGCAAAAATAATATTAGGAGACAATCTACGGATAAGCCCTAAGTTTGTAATTTTTGATTGTGTATTATCTGTTGTGTCAGAAAATGCGGTACCAGATGTTGCGACAGTATTCGTAAACCCAGCTTGATGAGAAAGGAGCAAATCCATTTGTCCTTCAACGATAATACTGTACCCGCGAGTACGTATTGCTGTTTTGGCTTTATCTATGCCGTACAAAACAGAGGCTTTGTTAAAAAGCGGAGTCTCGGGACTATTGAGATATTTAGCTTCTTCTGTGTCATCTTTACCGAAAATTCTTCCAGAAAATGCAATAACTCTCCCGCTTGAATCACAAATAGGAAACATTATTCGTGAACGAAATCGGTCATAGGAATGATCAGCTTGTTTTGCTGATGGCTTTGTGAGTCCAACAGTTTCAATATCTTTTTTTGAATATCCTTTTTTTGTTAAATGGTCAGACACAGCTCGCCACGCATCAGGAGCAAATCCGATTCGAAATGCACGCATCGTCGCATCAGTGAGTCCCCGACCTAACAGATATGCGCGTGCTTCTTTGTTCGCCAGAAATTGAGATTCAAAGAAAAGAGTCGCATCTTCAATGATTGAGTAGAGACGTTCTTTTTCGTCACGCGTGTCTTTTGAAAATGAAGTATTTTCAAGCGTTACGCCCGCTTTATCAGCGAGAAGTTTTAGAGCGCCACGAAAATCCGTTCCCTCAAAATGTTCTACAAATGAGAATATGTCCCCTTTTGCACCACAACCGAAGCAGTAGTAACTACCTCGGTCAGGTGAAATAAAGAATGATGGGGTTTTCTCGTTGTGGAATGGGCAACGTGCTCTATAATTCCTCCCTGCTTGCTCCACAGAAAGATATGATGAAATGACATCAACAATAGAAAGTCGGTCTTTAATTGTTTGTACGGATCCATTCATATATTTAATTGTGAACAAGAGAGATTATGCTTCGTCTGCACCACTGTTGTCTGAAGGAGCTACCTTGCGAGCTTTCTTTACACCAAAACCAGTACCCGCAGGAATCAAGTTACCGATGATAACATTTTCCTTGAGTCCTCGAAGATTGTCGACACCACCACGAATTGCATTGTTGATAAGCACGCGGTTTGTGTTCTGGAATGACGCAGCAGAGAGCCAACTTTTTGTTGTGAGAGAAACTTCTGTAATACCAAGTACGATAGTATCGGCCACAGCTGGCTTGCCGTTTTCATCTTCAACACGAGCGTTTTCTTCGATAAGTTCGATTGTTTCAACAATTTCACTTGGTGAGAATGTTGTATCACCTGCATCTTTAATCTTCTTTCGAGAGAACATCTGACGAATAATGATTTCAATATGCTTACGAGAAATTGATGCACCCTGAAGGTCATACACCTTGTTGATTTCATCAATAATATATTCTTCAGCTTTTTCTTTACCACCGTATTTAACAATTTCTGTAATCTCAGCAGAACCATCAGTAAGTAATTCACCTTTGATGATTTTTGCACCAGCTTTCACAACAGGTTGTCGGCGGAATGGTACAACATACTCCATCTCATTTGATTTACCATCAACTTTTGAGTCAGAGAGTACTTTGATAACTTTTTCTTTACCATTATCAGTAACCTCAAGGACCTCACCATCAGTCTGTGAGACGATAGCTGGATTTTTTGGAATACGTCGTTCGAAGATTTCTTCAACACGAGGGAGACCTTGTGTAATATCAGATCCACCTGCCACACCTCCGGCGTGGAATGTTCGAAGAGTCAACTGAGTACCTGGTTCACCAATCGCCTGCGCCGCAATAATACCAACAGCCTGACCACGTTCAATGAGACAGTTTCGACCGAGGTCGAGACCATAACACATTCGGCAGATACCATGAGTAACATCACATGAAAGCGGAGTACGAACATGGGCTTCTGTAACACCTGCTTTTTCGAGCATACGTGCGTCTTCTTTCATCACGAGTGTTCCCTTCTTCATCAAGACCTTTCCTTCAGCGTCTTTTACATCAGCAAGGAGGACACGTCCATTGATAAATTTTGCAAATGTTCCATCAACAGCAACAACTTTCTTGCCGTTCTTTGTTCCGCAATCCTCATCAGAGATGATGACATCTTGAGCCACATCAACGAGACGACGAGTGAGATATCCGGCCTTCGCAGTGTTAAGCGCGGTGTCAGCAGTACCCTTACGAGAACCGTGCGTTGTAATGAAGTATTCAAGAGGAGACAATCCTTCAATGTATGATGGAATAATTGGGAAATCGAGTGTCGCACCTGAAGTATTAACAATCAAACCTTTCATACCACACATCTGAACAAGTGACCCCATATTTCCTCGAGCTCCTGAAGTGATGAGGTCGTACGTTGAACTTCGTGAATCAAGTGTATCAGGAATTATTTTTTCAATATCTTTCTTCGCATGTTCCCAGATTTCAATAATCTTTTGGTACCGTTCATCTTCAGAAAGAAGACCGTCATCGAATTGACCACGAACAGTTTCTTCTTCTTTGCGTGCGCGAGTAACGATATCTTTTTTTCCTTCTGGAACAGTCACGTTATCAATACCCCATGTGACACCAGAATACGTCGCATATTGGAAACCAAATTCCTTTATCTTGTCGAGCACCTTTGGAGTTGCATCAATACCGTAATGCATGATGAGTTCATCAACGAGAAGTGACATACGCTTGATAGTGATTTCTTCGTTCATGAATGGGAAATCATCTGGGAAAATACTATTGAAGAATAGTCGGCCAACAGTTGTTTCAAATGGCTTGCCTTCAAATCGAGCATAGCGCTCCTTCTCACTACCGAGAACTTTGATTTTTGCACGGAATGTAATCGCTCCGAGATCAAACGCAGTAATTGCTTGGTTCGGGTTTGCAAATGCCATACCTTCACCTTTTTCTCCGTCAACTGATTTTGTCATCCAGTAACATCCAAGAATCATATCCATCTTTGGCATGACAATAGGAGCACCGTCTTGTGGCTTAAGCAAGTTTTTGTTTGCAGCCATATAGTCGCGTGCCTCACCTTGAGCTTCTTCTGAAAGTGGAACATACACGGCCATTTGGTCTCCGTCGAAGTCAGCGTTGAATCCTGTACATACGAGTGGGTGAACCTGAACAGCGTTTCCTTCAATAAGAATTGGGTTGAACGCCTGAATACCGAGACGGTGAAGCGTAGGAGCACGGTTCAAGAGAACGTACTTACCGCGAATCACTTCTTCGAGGATTGCCCATACTTCTGGGATACCTTCTTCAATAAGACGGTTTGCTCCACGAATATTAAATGCGAGTTCTGTTTCAAGAATTTTTGAGATTACGAATGGACGGAAGAGTTCGAGCGCCATGTGCTTTGGAAGACCACACTGATTGAGTTTCAAGTTTGGACCAACCACAATAACAGAACGACCAGAGTAGTCCACACGCTTACCGAGCAAGTTCTGACGGAAGAGACCTTGTTTTGATTTCAAGTTATCAGAAAGTGATTTGAGTGCACGCTTCTGTGATGTTGAAACAGCTTGTGAATCGTTTTGCTTTGCGATTGAGTTATCAATAAGCGCGTCACATGCTTCCTGAAGAATACGCTTTTCGTTACGGAGAATAACATCAGGTGCACCGATTTCCTTCAATTTCTTCAAGCGGTTATTACGGTTGATTACGCGACGATACAAGTCATTCAAGTCAGATGTCGCATGACGACCACCATCAAGAGCAACCATAGGGCGGAGTGCTGGTGGAATCACAGGAATACGAGTAAGGAACATCCACTCAGGACGGATACCTGAATGAATCATTGAACGAATGAGAGACATTCGCTTCTCTAGCTTTTCCTTATCAAGAGAACTTGCTTTTGGAATATGTGCGAGTGTTTCTTCTTTGAGTTTCTCGAGATCAAGATTTTTGAAAAGTGTATAAATTGCCTCAGCACCGATTGATGCTTCAAAACAACTTCCGTATTTCAATCCGTAGTGATGATACGCAATTTCATTAAGAACCTTACCAACAGCGATTTCATTAATTTCACGCTTTGTATTTGTTAAAAGTTCTTTTAGTTTTTCTTTGCCTTCTTCATCAGCAGCACTTTTGATTTTTGCCTTGAATTCACTTTCGAGATTCTTGATGATTTCTTCTTTCTCATCTTTGTGAACAGTAGTGATTATATATCCAGCGAAATAAATCACTTTTTCGAGATCATTTACTGGGATGTTAAGAAGAACTGACATTCGTGATGGAACACCACGAAGGAACCAGATGTGTGCAACAGGAGACGCAAGGTCGATGTGACCCATACGTTCACGTCGAACGATTGAGCGTGTTACTTCAACGCCACATTTTTCACAGATAATATCCTTGTAACGGATTCGGCGGTATTTTCCACAGTAACATTCATAATCCTTTTCTGGACCGAAAATACGTTCATCGAATAACCCTGATCGCTCAGAGCGACCAGTTCGATAGTTAATTGTTTCTGGCTTGGTGACTTCACCATATGACCATTCAGCAATTCTCTCAGGAGATGCGAGAGACAGTGTGATTGAATCAAAATCTGTTGTATCAATTGTTTTCATACGATTGTGATAGTTTAGGAGTAATTATTGGTTATTCGACTTTTTAAGTTCAACATCAAGAGCGAGACCGCGGAGATATGAGAGAAGTACATTGAATGAAGCTGGTACGTTCGGCTCTCCGATTGTCTGACCTTTGATAATTGCATCGAATGTCTGAGATCGACCCATGATATCGTCAGATTTGATTGTAAGCATTTCGCGAAGTGTGTGTGCAGCACCATGACCTTCAAGTGCCCAGACCTCCATTTCTCCAAATCTCTGTCCTCCACCTTGAGCTTTACCTCCGAGTGGCTGTTGTGTGATAAGTGAGTATGGTCCGATTGAACGCATGTGCAATTTGTCTTCCACCATGTGGTGAAGTTTCAACATGTACATATATCAAATAGCGATATCCTGATCGAAAGCATCACCTGTTCGTCCGTCATAGAGTGTCACCTTTCCACTTTCTGGCATTCCCGCCTTAACGAGCTCTGCTTTGATTTCTGGAACAGTTGCTGATGAAAATGGAGGTACGATTGCCTGATATCCGAGGACATGTGCAGCATAACCCAAGTGCATTTCAAGAATCTGTCCAAGGTTCATACGAGATGGCACACCGAGTGGAGTAAGAATGATATCGATTGGTGTACCGTCAGCCATAAATGGCATTTCTTCTTCTGGAAGAATAACAGAGATAACACCCTTGTTACCGTGGCGACCAGCAAGCTTGTCACCCACAGAGATATTTCTGATTTGAGCGATTTCAACAATAATCTTTTTGATGATTCCTGATTCAAGATTGTGTCCTTGGTCTCGAGAGAAAATCTTCACACCAACAACACGACCTTTTTTGCCGTGCTCAAGACGAAGTGATGTATCTTTCACATCACGTGCTTTTTCTGTAAAGATTGATCGGAGAAGGCGTTCTTCTGGAGTGAGTTCTGTTTCGCCCTTTGGTGTAATTTTACCAACGAGAATATCATTCTCGCGAACTTCTGCGCCGACAACAATAATACCGTCTTCATCGAGATCCTTTAATTTATTTTCACCAACGTTTGGAATATCGCGTGTTGTGACTTCAGCACCGAGTTTTGTGTCACGAACATTACATACGAATTCAGTTACATAGATACTTGTAAATTTACTCTGCTTTACGAGTCGTTCTGAGAGAATAATCGCGTCTTCGTAGTTTGCTCCACCCCATGACATAAAGGCCACGAGCGCGTTCTGCCCGAGTGCAATTTGTCCACGGTCGGTTGTTGATGTATCAGCAATAACTTGACCCTTCTTCACATGATCACCGAGAGACACACTTGGTCGCTGGTGCAAAATCGAGAAGTTGTTTGTACGAGAAAATGTAACCAATGGATATGTATGATCTTTGTTCTTGTCGTCCTTAATAGTGATTTTCTTTGCATCAACATACGAAATCGTACCTGAAACTTCGGCAACAATAAGACGTCCTGAGTCACGTGATGCAAGCTCTTCCATACCTGTCGCTACAAGTGGCGCTTCAGGAATAATACATGGGAGGGCCTGCTTCTGCATGTTACTTCCCATGAGTGTTCGGTGAGCATCATCGTGTTCAAGGAATGGAATCATTGAAGTCGCAATAGAGAATGCTTGGTTTGTCGCAACATCAATATAATCAACATCTTTTTTGTCGATAAGTCCTGGGTTTGTAGAAAGACGTGCCTCAACTTTTTCATCGAGGATATTACCCTTCTCATCATAGTTCGTACCCGCGTGCGCGATGTTTACTCGCTCTTCCTCAAGCGCGTTTAAGTAGACAACTTCACTAGTGATCTTGCCGTTCTTAACCTTGATATATGGTGTTTCGATAATACCGAATGAATTAATTTTCGCGTATGTTGAGAGGTGAAGGATGAGACCGATGTTCGGACCTTCTGGAGTGTGAATAGGACACACACGACCATAGTGCGATGTATGCACGTCACGAACTTCGAGACCTGCACGTTCACGAGTAAGACCTCCTGGTCCAAGCGCAGAGAGCGTACGAAGGTGTTCGACTTCGGCCATCACGTTTTCTTGGTTCATGAATTGTGAAAGCTGGTTCGCAGTAAAGAATTCTTTAATACGAGCTTGGAGTGGTCGCTGGTTGATGATTTGAATAGGCATTGTTGTGCCGACATCAATAGTCGACATGCGATCTTGAATATTACGCTTAATCTGCGCCATACCCATACGAACTTTCTGCTGGAGCATTTCACCTACATAACGAACACGACGCTGACCCAAGTGGTCGATATCATCAGCTGTTGCGTGAGGTGTATTGTTTAGCTCTATAATATGAGAAACGATTGCGACAACATCATCACCAGAGATAGTGCGACGTTCCATTTCTTTGTCTGCCATACTCTTGTCGAAACGCTTGTTGAATCGGAAACGACCAACAGGAGAAAGGTCGTAACGTTCACCAGAAAGAAGCGCGGTGATAAATTCACGTGCGTTATCAGGTGTTGCGAGGTCGCCATCACGAAGTCGCTTGTATATTTCAATATATGAGTCAGAGAGAGTTTTTGCAGGGTCTTTTTCGAGACAGATTTTAAGTGCCTTGATAACTTCCTCGTTCTTACCGAAAGCCTTGGTCATAGCTTCATCAGTTGTAAGTCCGAGTACACGAAGAAGAGACGCAACAGAGAATTTGCGCTTTTTGTCGATACGAACATAGACTGCTCCATCCGCATCTGATTCTATTTCAATCCATACTCCACGAGCTGGAATAATTTTTGCACCAAAATATCGCTTACCCTTTTGTTCTTGTTCTGTGAAAAATACACCGAATGAACGAGTAAGCTGTGGGACAATAACACGCTCAACACCATTGATGATGAATGTACCGTGCTTTGTCATGAGTGGCACATCTGCCATAAAAATTTCTTGTTCTTTTGATGTACCGATACTCTTGTTGAGCAAACGAACGCGCGCCTTGAGCGGACCTTCGTATGTCAATTTATTTATTTTTGTATACTCTTCATCAAACTTTGGCTCACCAAGTGAGAATGACGCGAAGTCGAGTTGAAACTTTTTCTCTGAATAATCATTAATGGGAGAAAATTCTTTAAACACTTCCTTAAGTCCACTTTCAACCAACCAATTGAATGAGACAAGCTGATTCTCAATCAAATTAGGAAACTCGACCAACGGTTTTTTGTACCGTGAAAAATACTTCTTCTCTCGTGTTGCTGTTTTTTTCATATCGATAAGAAAATCAAAATCAAATATACGACACCAAAATACATGGTGCTACATACTTAATTTTAAACACAAAAAAGCACTAAGGTGACCAAACCTTATTGCTGGGGTTCTATATAATTGGCAGTTTTATTGTTTTTTAACACAAGTGTGCCATTACACGCTTATAAATAGTGATCGGTACTGCCATAACTCAATCGGTGTTCACTGGGGATAATCCTATCTTAATTCTATCTTTTTGTCAAATACGATATAGTCACCAAAGAAAAGCCACCTCTTTTGAGAAGGTGGCGATTCAATACTATTTTTAAATTTAGAAGCCAGAAAAGGGCAAACATACAACCACCACTACTCCTAAACTTATGATTGAGTAGCCGATGATGCGTCCATTCCGATCAATGTTCTTGTGCTTTAAAAGATACACTCCAAGACCAATAGCCATCAATCCTTTGCTTAAGAAAAAATAAAAGACTGACAAAAACTGGTCGTCCAAGATAAAGCTAATCGCATTAGGGATGAACATCATAGCACCTATAACAACAAGTGCCATTGCAAAAAATTTTAATGATTTTTCCATTTTGTTAGGAGATTAAATAAATAATTTTGAAAGTTATCAGAAAAAATAATCATACTTCCTCTGATAACTTTCAAAATCTTAATCCCTAAAAACAGAATCACTCTTGGGTATATTATAGCATAATGGAAGATAAAAGTCAAGTTAAAGGACCTCCGAGTAGAAGGTCCTTTTGTGCTTATGGTTACAGTCTTAAATATGAGCGGGCTCCCCTTTTTGAGCAGATAAAATCACGCTGGAAATATCCTCGATATACACAAATGGTAAGTGTATTTTTGCGGGCAAAAGAGCACTGTTGAAAGGAATATATCCTTTTCCTGGTTCTTCTGATTTTTTCAATAGAGAAACTTCGATAACTTCAAGGGAAGATTGGGTTGCATTAACCTCCTCAATTTTTATTATTAAACCGGCAGAATATTCATCTAGAGCAAATGGGTGCTCTAACTTTGCCTTTAAAAATTCCTTCCCGTTTTTATTCAATTGAATAATGGCAGAAATTTTTTGTTCACATAAAAACTTCAGAATGGCCAACTTCCCCAATGGGGTTGATTGAGAAAAAACACTTTGCGATTCGTTCATGATTCATTTGTATTTAGGGTTTGACTTTAGAAAATTTAACTGTATTTTACATCCTAAATAGATAAATGTCAAATTGCCTGATTGAAGAATTCTTCACACAAGATGAAAGCCGCACATGCTAAATTATGTGCGGCTTTTTATGTAATGATGATTAATAATTTAACCTAAAATAGGACAATAAACTCTTGAAAGGATTTTGGTGTTATCAAGAAAAATAGCACGAGAACTCGGATTCCAAAAGCCATCATAAAGGATTCCTGAAGCTCGAATGATTGGTTTATTATCCAATAAGTAGATAGTTCCACCGTATGCAATATCACTGCCAAGTTTAATTTGATCTTCATCCCAACGTCTGTCATTTTCAAAATAGGTTCCATTCCATTGTACATATTCAAGGACTGCAGCATTAAGAGGATTATGCTTCTTAAACCTTTCAAGTACTAGTTCGCGATTCAATGAACCATTTTGATTAAGAACATCTTTAAAAATTTCTAGAGCAGAAACTATTTTGAACTTTTTAGGATTCCATTCAATAGTTCCAATAGAATGATGGACTTCAATAACCAGATTATGCTTATTAAAGTTTGTTTCAGGATATTTTTCGGTATCAATTTGGTACCGGTCGGGTCTTTTTCTAAAGCTTATCGCCCCGAGCTCGTAATCTAATCCCATTCCCATATTTTTATTATTTAATTAAATTATTGTTTATCAAAGAATTATAGTTAAGATTACACTATAATTTATTTTGTGTTCTGTCAAATCAGCTTATTTTTGAGATTGTTTCCACTCTGCTATGTCCTTATGACTACCTGAAAGCAATACTTTTGGAACCTTATATTTCTTACCTTTGTGTTCAAAAATTTCTGGGCGTGTGTATACCTTACTCGAGGAGACACGTTCCTCTTCGCGAGAATCAAAGTTTCCAAGCACGCCATTTATTTGACGAGAAATTGAATCAATAAGAATCATTGCTGGTAATTCCCCTCCTGTAAGCACATAGTCCCCAATTGAAATCTGTTTTGTTTTAAGGATGGTGTCCACACGGGCATCAATCCCCTCGTAGCGTCCACAGATAAAGATAATATCGGTATATTTTTTTGAAAAGTTTTTTGCAAGAGCTGTTGTGAATTTCTCAGCGCTTGGAATAAAATTAACAATAAGGACTTTTGTATTTTTCTTTTTGGAAATTTTCTTATTGATTGATTCAATGGCTTTGATGATAGGTTCGGCGCGCATGACCATACCAGGACCACCAGCATAAGGTCTGTCATCAACCTGAAGTGAGACATTGCCATCAGGCCATACTTTCTTATATTTACCTGTGACAAATTTTCGAGGATTTACAAACGAGACAGAAATTTTCTTCTCCTTTATCGCCCGCCCTAAAATAGACTCACCAAGATACGAGTCGAACATTTCAGGAAATAATGTAATTATGTGGAAATTCATAGATATAGTTAGTAACAAGTAGATAGTAGTAAGTAGTAAGAAAAAATGCAAGTAAAAACTCGGATGCTATCCGAGTTTTTACTTTATTTACTATTTCAAATTCAAAAAATTAAATATATGACACCAAATACGAGGCACGGATGAGGACTGCGAGAGAGATGTAGTTGACCTACATTGACCGAGCAACCGGAATCCGTAACGAAGTAGATGATGTTAGATAATTAATTTTAGATTCCCTTAAGGTCTTCGAGTGCAGCATCCACTGACTTCGAAGCTTCACTTCCACTAACTGGCGCCTGATATGAACCACCTTCTGGTTCATTAATCTTCAAGTTAACACGAGCGTTGTTCTTCATACCAATCACACGAAGGAGTGTACGGATTGCTTTTGCAGTGTTACCTTGCCTGCCGATAATTTTACCCATATCTGCTGGATTAACACTCATAGTAATAAGAACACCCATTTCATCAACTGTTCGGTCGATTTTCACATCATTCGGGAAATCAACCAATGACTTAACAATATATTCAAGAAATGCTTTATCGTCTGCCATCATAATCGTTATCGTTTTATTCTTAAAATCACGCAGTGTATCGACTACAACCTGCTTCGTATAAAGTATACCAAACGGACTTTTTGTAGACAAGCATAAAAAAGAAAACCCCGACATGGGGTTTTCTTTTTTATGCTTGCTTGAGTTCTTTGCGAGTTTTTGTTGGACTCTTTTTAGAGAGTACATTTTTCTTTTTTCCTTCGATAATCTTTTGCGCAACGAGGAAATTATGTACAGTTGCTGAAACTTGCGCCCCAACACTTATCCAATATTTAATACGGTCACCCTTAAAGATAGCTTCACCTCCTTTCACATTATATGAACCGAGGATTTCATTAAACTTACCGCTCTTTGCGGCATTCTTTGAATCAGTCAAAACAACCCGGAAAGCCGGATTATTCTTGCGTCCTGTTCGTTGTAGTCGAATCATTAACATAGGGCTATCCTACCACAAGTCCATATCATAATCAAGTATGAGAGAATCCTGTGCTATAATGCCTTTATGAAAAAAGGACCTATTGAAAAAACCCCTACAAATAGATACATGGAAGGCACCATACATATTTCACACAAAGGAGCAGGAACAGTCCGTATCCCCCACACGAATGAAATGATAGAAATCGAGCATAGCTTCCTCCATACTGCCTGTAACGGCGACACTGTCCGAGTGCTTTTGCATGCAAAAAAGAAAGACGGAGGTCAAACAGGACGCGTGGAAACAATTCTTCGTCGTTCAAACAAAGGATTCTCTGGTGTTATTGAAAAAGAAAATAATATGTACTTTCTTATTCCGAGCGACCTCAAGATGTACACAGATATTATCATCCCCGAAGAAAAACTCGCTGGTGCCAAGGTAGGACAGAAGGTGTTTGTTGAAATCACACAGTGGGATGACCCAAAGAAAGCTCCTGTCGGTGAAGTTACAAAAATTCTCGGTTCGCCAATGGAGCACAATGCGGAAATGGAAGCGATTGCTCTTGAAAAAGGGTTCGACGCTCTCTTCCCTCCCTCTGTAGCAGAAGAAGCTCGCAAAATAGCAGAGCGTGGAATTACAAAAGATGACATTGAAAATCGCCGAGATATTCGAGAGACAACAACCTTTACCATTGACCCAGAAGATGCAAAAGATTTCGACGATGCACTCTCATTTAAAAAACTCCCGAACGGAAATTATGAAATCGGTATCCATATTGCTGATGTTTCTCACTATGTCCGCGAAACAACAGCACTCGGTCAAGAAGCGCGTAGACGCGGGACGTCTGTCTATCTCGTAGACAGAACGATACCAATGCTCCCCGAGGAGCTCTCTAATGGCCTTTGTAGTTTAAACCCTAACGTCGACCGATTAACCTTTTCATCAATTTTTGAAATGGATAGCAGTGGAGTGGTTCATAGTGAGTGGTTTGGACGAACCGTCATCCATTCAGACAAAAGATTCACCTACGAAAATGCGCAGGCAGTACTCGATGAAAAAAAGGGTGAATTTTATGCTGAGCTTTCAACGCTTAATGCAATTGCGAAAAAACTTTTAAAGAAGAGGTTTAACGACGGGGCAATTTCACTTGAACAAGAAGAGGTGAAATTCAAGCTAGATTCAAATGGTGTACCAACCTCGGTATACACAAAAGTTCGTGGGGATACTCATAAGCTCATCGAAGAGTTTATGCTTCTTGCAAATCGCCGTGTCGCTGAATACATGTCTCAAAAAGGCAAAAAAGGTGGAGTATTTGTCTACCGTATTCACGATTTACCGAACAAAGAAAAAATGCAGGACTTGGTAATGTTCCTCCGAAAACTCGGATACCATATGAAATTAAAAGATGGAATTATACCCTCAGAAGAAATCAACGCACTCGTTGGCAAACTTGAACACAATCCCCTTCGTGATACTGTACACACAGCAATCATTCGTACTATGACAAAAGCAATTTATTCTACAAAAAATATCGGGCACTATGGTCTCGGGTTTAAATTCTATACACACTTCACCTCACCTATCCGTAGATACCCCGATGTAATTGTTCATCGTTTACTTGCTGACTTTATTGCTGGTAAAACAATCCCAAAGGAACGCTGGCAAGAATACGAAACGATGAGCCAAGAAGCATCACTCCGCGAAAAAGAAGCAGCTGAAGCTGAACGTGCTTCTATTAAATACAAACAAGTCGAATACATGTCGACACGAATTGGAGAGGTATATGAAGGTGTTATCACTGGTGTCACTGAATGGGGTCTCTATATCGAAGAAAAAACAACAAAATGTGAAGGTATGGTCCGTATGCGCGATCTTATTGATGACTACTATACATTCGACAAAAAATATATGTCTATAAAGGGATCGAAAACAAAAAAGAAATATACACTAGGAGACAAAGTTAGGTTTAAAGTCGAAAACGCTGATAGAAATAAAAAAACAATCGATTATCGATTGGTATAAATCGTGACACGCAAAAAGAAATTAATTATCATCGGAATATTTTTAATCGCCATAATTTTCTTTTGTATTTTTACTTTGCGAGCTGGGACACTGAAACCTACCGTACAAACCGAGGACATCACGCAAACCTCACCTCGAGCACACACCCAAGAGTTATATAAAATAGTAAAAGATGCGGTAATCGTTCCCGTTTCCCCACAGGGAAACAAAAAAGTGATTCTCTTGACCATTGACGACGGTCCAACCGCACGGACTCTTTCGATAATGGAAACACTTAAAGCGCACAATGCGGGAGCTATTTTCTTTATCAATGGTATTCACCATGCGACACACCCTTTGGTTATCAAAGAATTACACAAAAACGGATTTGCAGTAGGTAATCACACATGGAGTCATCGTGATTTACGAAAAGAGAAAAATAAAGAAACCGCACTCGCAGAAATAGATACCACTACAAACCTTATCGAGCAAGAGACCGGTGAACTCCCGAAATTCTTTCGCGCTCCGTATGGAATGATTACCTTAGATTTACGGACACACATAAAAGAAAAAGGCATGCTGTATATTGACTGGTCAGCATCAGTAAAAGATTGGCAAAAAAAATCTAGAGAACGTGATGTGTTTATTAGACACGCTATGGATGAAATACACGCGGGGTCAATTATCCTTATTCATGAGTATCCGTGGTCAGCGACACATCTCGACGCTCTCCTTACTGCTATCGAAGAAAAGGGATACTCCTTTGCTGATCCACACAGTCTTACAAAAATCGACTAGGGATATCCCTAGTCGATTTTTGTAAGACTTATTTTGCGTACATGCTCGCATCTTCAAGATGAATAGAGAGTAGTTTCGATGCGCCCTCAGCGCCCATGGTCACACCGTAGAGAATCTGAGCTCGAGACATCGTTTCTCGATTATGTGTTACCACAATAAGTTCTGAGAATTTTGAGAGATTTTCAAGCATATTCCCATATTTACGAGAGTTCGCTTCATCAAGCGCAGCGTCTGTCTCATCAAGTACGAGAAATGGTGGTGGATTAACCTGTGACATCGCAAAGAGAAGTGCAATCGAAGTAAGTGAACGCTCTCCACCTGAGAGCATATTTAAATCTTTTACTTTTTTCTGAGGCAAGCTCACATGGATTTCTATACCTCGTTCAAATCCCAAAGTGCTGTCTGTTTCCTCATCAAGCATTTCATTGCCTTCTTCCATTTCGTCAGATTTTTTTGGTTTCTTGTGCTCCATTACAACAGAGAGAAAGGCTGATCCTCCTCCAAACATAAGAGCGAAAAATTCTTGAAACTGACGATTGATTTTCTCAACACCAGTTTTGAATTCACGATCAAGAGTTTCTTTTAATTCGAGGATCACATCGCGAAGTGTTCGAATACTTGTATTTAAATCATCAATTTCGCGAGCAAGAAATCGGTCTCGTTCTTCGGTGTCTTCATATTCTTTCATTATTTCAGAACTATTCCCTGTTCCACTATCTTCAAGTTTTATCTTAATACGCTCAATCTTGCGACGAAGCTCATCTTGATTTTGACGAAGAATTTCCCCCACCATTTCGGTTCGAGCATAGTCAATCACTTCTCGTCCAATGAGCACACCGGCCTCAGCAAGGTCCGTCTCAAATATTGTTTTTATCATTGATAATTTTTCCTCCTCAAACACAAGTGAGTGCATACTCGAAGATACTTCATTTCTTTCATTGAGTAATTCATACCTCACCCGTTCACTCTCGCGAGCATGGTTTTGCAACAAAGCGTCTTTTTGTCGAAACACTTCTATTTGTGAAGTAATTTCTTTTTCTTTCTCAGTGAGTGTGTTCATCTGAACCCCAAGAGCACTTCGTTCTTCGGACAACGAATTGAATTCATTCTCAAGTTCTATGTTTCGAACAGGGGCAGATTTCCCTTCTTCATGGAGGACACGAATATGATCTTTTAGGGAACGCAGTATGCTTGAAACATGAGTAAAATCATTCGACGAAAGCGCATCATCAATGTGAGATTCAATTGTATGGAGCATCTCACGCCACTCAGTTTCTTTGATTATTTTTTCTGGTTTTTCTGAAACCCGTGCAAGGTCGCGTTCGATTCGCTCAACGAGACCTTCGATGCGCCCAAGCTTACGACTAATATCATCTTTAGCACTACGAACACGTGAGAGCTCTTCTTCGAGCAATTTAGCATGTGTCGCGTCTTCGGATAATTCTGTTGTAGTGTCTCCCTTTGGAAGTCGAGAGATTCGATCATCAAGTGAAAGAATTTTCTCGTCATACATTCGGCGTTTTTCAGTAAGCCTACCACTTTCACGATTAATATATGTCGCCTCAGCACTAAAATATATCTTATACAGTTCTCTGATTTCATCTCGAAGTTCTCGAGCTTTTTCTATCAACTGAACCTGTTTTTTTAAAAAAATAAGATGAGGCGCAACTTCACGACGAAGAGATTGAACTTCTTTAATGTTCTCCAACGTCTTTTCGAGCTTACGTTCACTTTCACGAATACGATATTGATACACCTTGAGTCCGAGAGCATCTTCAATCATAGCTCGACGGTCTTTACTTGATGCATTAAGAACTCGGTCCGCCTCTCCTTGAGAAATAATATGGTGACCAGAACTCCCGATATTAACTGAAGCGAGTAAGTCGACAATATCTTTGAGGCGTACTTCTGTACCATTGATTGAATAGCGGTTTGCACCATCAGCAAACACTTCTCGACTAATAACGATTTCATCGTAATCCAAAGAAACACCGAGGTCACTATTTGTAAATGAAAAAATCTTTTTACTATTATCAAATGTCATTGAAACCGATGCACGATTCTGAGATGACAATGTTTTTGAACCTTTAAAAATAAGATCTACTCCACCTTTTCCACGAAGTGATTTCATTGACTGCTCCCCGAGAACAAAACGAATTGCCTCGACGATATTTGATTTTCCAGAACCATTTGGCCCTACAATACACGTAATCGGTGTTGTAAGTGACAGTGACGTTTTTTTGCCAAATGATTTGAAGCCACTTAGTTCTAAGGTTTTTAAAGTCATAGAAGATTAATCAAGCCAATTTTTTAATTCTAATGCAGAGCGAGCAGCAGATTGTTCTGCTTCCTGCTTACTATGACCCTTTCCTTCGGCAATTTTTTCATCTCCAAAGAAGATTCCAATAGTGAAGTGTTTATCATGATCAGGACCAGCTTCACTGAGAACCTTATAGGAAGGTGTAACATTCACGTACTCTTGTGCTTTTTCTTGAACAAGACTTTTTGCGTCGCGCCACAACTTTTTCGCAACAATAGTATCGATTTTATCAAAAAGTGTTCCTGCAATAAATTTCTCGGCAACATCATACCCTTGATCAAGATACACAGCACCCACGTATGCTTCATATGTATTCGCAAGAATATAACTGCGTGCTTTGCCAATATCTTTTGCTTCACCTTTTGAGAGTAAAAGATATTCATTCATACCGAGAGCTTGTGCTACTTCGCCAATAATAACAGCGTTCACAAGCGCTGAACGATACGCGGTAAGTTCCCCCTCGTCACAATCAGGATATTTTAAATAAAGATACGACGTTACCACAAGCTCAAGCACAGCATCACCAAGAAACTCTAAACGTTCATTATGAGAAAATTTAGAACCACTATTTTCATTTATATACGAACGGTGAATAAAAGCTTGTTCGAGTAATTTTTTATTACTAAAGACAATACCTGTTGTCTGTTCAAATTTTGAGAATTCAATCATTGTATTTGAGCTCTTAGCTCTTAGCAACTAACTTTTAGCACGTAATGCTAGAGGCCAATTGCTAAAAGCTAAGCACTTGCTTTTGTTATTATTTCTATTGCTTTTGTAAGCAAAGGGACCATGTTGTCATACATTTTTAAACTAGGAACTTCATCAATACTAAACCATTGCACACCATCAAGTCCTCCAGATTGATTATAGAGAGTTACCTCTCCGTATGGAGCCTCGGCAAGGAAAAAAGTTACCTGTTTGCGAATCTTGCCTTTTTCGGGATGGGTTGCGATATATTCATTCTGTCCAAGTTGGTCCTTGATGGTAATTGTAATCCCGAGCTCTTCTTTGATTTCACGAATCGCCCCTGCTTTGACATCTTCTCCTTCTTCAACACCTCCTTTTGAGAGTGTCCAATAACCAAACACGTCATGAACAAACAAGAATGAGATAGTGTCATTATGTCGGGCGAAAATAACAGCACCTGCTTTTTTCTCAATAGGAAATTTAGCAGGGTCTGTTTCAAATTGCTTTACCTTCTTTTTACCACTCTCTTCTTTACCAGGTTCTCCGATTTCTTTATAGACACCACCGAGTACGCCGTTTACGAACTTACTCGAAGTCTCTCCACCAAAGCTTTTTGATAGCTCAATCGCTTCATTGATTGCGACTTTTGGTGGAACCTGTGTTCGGTCACCAAAAAGAAGCTCGTACAGTCCAATACGAAGAATGTTACGATCAACAACAGAGATTTTTGCAATAGGCCAATCAGGAGCTGCTTTTTCAATTATTTCATCAATAATTGTTTGCTTTTTTACAACACCCAAAAGAATCTCTTTCATAAAAGAAGAATCATTCAACCCTGGACCGAACTCTTCAATATTTCGATCGAGCATTTCCTCTGGAGTTGTGTCTTTTTCAACTGCAAAATCCCACTCAAAGAGTGTTTGTAAAACAATTGATCTTGAAAGGTGCCTGTTTGCCATAAATATATAGTGGCTAGGTTCTAGTTGCTAGGAGCTAGTTATGAACTAGAACCTAGGGACTAAAAACTAAAAACTACTTAGCTTTTTTCTTTGCTTGCTTTTTTTCTACTTTTTTAACCACATCGAGAACCTTGCGTCCACGATAAAAACCACACTTCTTACAAACAAGGTGTGTTTCTTTAGGAGCTTCACAGTTTGAACAAACTGCAAAACGCTTGCCTTCGAGGGCATGGTGGCTTCGACGATTCCCTGTGTGGGAACGTGTATGTCGCATTCGTGTTACCATAAAGAATAGTATACCGATTTTACGCCAAAATGCAAACAATGACCCATCTCCACCTGAAACTTTGACCCTTACAAAAGGGTCATTTTGTGCTATTATAGAAAAATGAAAAACACTGAAAATCTTACCCCCAAACGCCATACACTTGCACACCTTCTCGCTCAATCTGTAAAAGAAAAATACCCAGAAGCAAAATTAACACTTGGGCCAGCAGTCGATAACGGATTCTACTACGATATTGATTTTGGGTCAGACAAAATAACTGATGAAGACCTTGTAGTGTTCGAAAACACCATGCGCGCGCAACTCCCCCACTGGACAGCATTCACTCATAGCGTTGCAACAAAAGATGAAGCTAAGAATATTTTTTCTGGTAATGAATATAAAGAAGAACTTATTGAAGAAATCAGTAGTCGCGGAGAATCGATAACACTCTACACATGTGGAGGGTTTACTGACCTCTGTCGTGGAGGGCACTCTCTAAATCCGAGTGAAGAAATAAACCCTCTTTCATTTAAGCTTGACCGAGTTGCCGGCGCATACTGGCGAGGAGATGAGAAGAATAAAATGCTCACCCGCATTTATGGACTTGCTTTTGATACTAAAGAAGAACTTGATGCATACATACTCCAACAAGAAGAAGCAAAGAAGCGTGACCATCGTAAGATTGGTAAAGAAATGGGTCTCTTTGTTTTCTCTGAACTTATCGGGGGAGGACTCCCTTTGTGGACTCCAAAAGGTACCGTAATTCGTGAATTACTCAACGAGTATGTATGGGAGCTACGCAAAGTACATGGATATGAAAAAGTAACGATCCCTCATATTACAAAAAAAGAACTCTACGAGACATCAGGCCACTGGGCAAAATATGCTGATGATCTATTCAAAATTCACACACGCGAAGATCACCTCTATGCGATGAAGCCAATGAATTGCCCGCATCACACACAGATTTTTGATGCCGAACCAAAAAGTTATCGTGACATGCCAAAACGCTACTGCGAGACAACAATGGTCTATCGAGATGAGCAATCAGGTGAACTTTCTGGCCTCTCACGAGTGCTCTCAATTACTCAAGATGATGCACACGTGTTCTGTCGCGAAAATCAAATCGAAACAGAAGCACTTGCTGTCTGGGATATTATCGAAACATTCTACAAAACATTTGGCTTTGATTTAGAAGTCCGTTTTTCTCGCCACGACCCAGAAACACCAGAGAAATACCTTGGAGGTAAAGAAGTATGGGAAAAATCAGAGAATGCTCTCAAAAAACTAATGGAACACAAGGACGTTCAATGGATTGATGGTCTTGGTGAAGCAGCGTTCTATGGACCTAAAATTGATTTTATCGCGCACGATTCTATTGGACGAGTTCTTCAGGTTGCAACAATCCAACTCGACTTTAATCAACCAAAAAACTTTGGGCTTACCTGCACAAACGAAAAAGGTGAAAAGGAGCAAGTGGTGATGATTCACTGTGCCGTGATGGGTTCAATTGAACGCTTCATGTCGACTCTTATCGAACATTTAGCAGGCAACTTCCCTCTCTGGCTTTCTCCAACACAAGTAGCCATCGTACCAGTGAGAGAAACTCATACACCGTACGCAGATGAAATTTTCAAAACTTTAAAAGCTAAGGATATTCGTGTCACACTTTTAGACGGCGATGATTCCCTTGGCAAACGTATTCGTAAAGCGAAAACTGATAAGGTACCGTATGTGATTGTGATTGGTGACAAAGAAAAAGAATCCGGAGTGCTTACTATAGAAACGCGAGACGATGCAAAAATTGAACTCGGAGCTGTTGATTTCATTTCTAAAATCGAAGAAGAAATCCAAACAAAGAAAATTTAATTACAAAAAAAATCCGCCGTACATATATAATGCATAGCGGATTTTTTTATTGTACCTGTGAAGACATGTATTGTTTCTCAAGTAAAAGGAGCTCTTCGGATTCGCACGGATTAATTTTATGATCAATAATCTTTTTGAAATCAGACGTTCTTCGGAGATATCCTCTAATAGGTCTTCCTGCGAGAACATCTGGAATAATCAACTCATCTCCGATAATCATTTGATCAAAGGGCAAATTACCAATAGGATACAGCCGAGGATGAATCATTTCCTTAGTTGAAATAGCCATTCCCTTAAACTTTACACATCGATAAAAGAAAACCTGAGATGATGGACCCCCAAATGAAACGTCTTCTTCTGTCCCATTATAGAAATCAATAACCGCAACAAGTTCTAAGTCATCAAGATGATCGATAGTAATTCCACCTGATTCCATGTGATTTACATGATTTTCAGGCACACCCCCAGATTCTTCATCTAATTCTCTTCTCGCGCATTCCTTTAATGATTCACCTGCTTTAGGTTCACCACCGTACCCCTTAAGGCCAATGACAGTCTCTTGTTGATATGCCATCACGACATGTGTGCCACCTGACACACAATAAACTGCTGTAGCTATTTTCTTCATCGTATTGATTTATTTTAGTTTTTTCTTATTCTAAATGTTTTCAAATAAAAGTAAATAGGTTGGTACATACACCAAACAAAACAACCCTTATGGGGTTGTTTTGTTTGGTGGTAAATTATTTATATATCCAACCGTGCCATTTTGGCATGAGATTGAATGAAGGCCTTACGTGGAGGAACCTCAGAGCCCATGAGCATATCAAACACCTTGTCAGCTTCCTGCGCATCAGTCACAGAAACTTGTTTGAGAATACGACGAGCTGGATCCATGGTTGTTTCCCAAAGTTCCTCGGCGTTCATTTCTCCAAGACCTTTGTAGCGTTGAACATGAATCTTGCTCGCACGCTTTGCTTTTACATCTTCTTCGTCCTCTTCTTCTGGCTCTGCTCCCTCTGGTGCATTCTCACTTTCAGCAAGTAATTCTGCGAGATTTACAGCATCTTTGCCGAGCAATTTATCACGTTCCTCATCAGAGTACGCATACATAATTTCCTTACCTTTCTTTATTTTGAAAAGTGGTGGTTGTGCAATATACACAAAGCCCGCATCAAGTACTGCGCGGAAATAGCGGTACATGAGCGTGAGAATAAGTGTACGGATGTGTGCACCGTCAACGTCCGCATCGGTTGCGATAATAATTTTGTGATAGCGCATTTTTTCGAGATCAAAGGTATCTCCAATCGATGTTCCCATTGCAATAACAAGATTTTTGATTTGTTCTGAGCCAAGCATACGATCAAGACGAGCACGCTCAACGTTCAAGATTTTACCGCGAAGTGGCAAGATCGCTTGTGTTTTTCGGTCGCGCCCCATCTTTGCAGTACCACCAGCCGAGTCTCCCTCTACGATGAAAAGCTCAGAAAGTGACGCCTCTTTAACCTGACAGTCAGCGAGTTTACCAGGAAGTGTCATCCCCTCAAGCGCGCCCTTTCGGAGCACAGAATCTTTTGCAGCTTTTGCGGCCTTGCGAGCGCGAAGCGCGAGCAAGGATTTATTAATCATTGATTTCGCTTCATCCGGATTTTCTTCGAGGAACATTGTAAAAGCTTCACCAAACGCAGTCGCCACAGCACCTTGGGCCTCAGTAGAACCGAGCTTCGCTTTTGTTTGACCTTCGAATTGAATTTCACGAAGTTTTACAGACACTACCGCAACGAGACCTTCGAGGACATCATCGCCTGTAAATCCACCATCAGCTTCTTTGATGAGATTATTTTTCTTGCCGTATGTATTTAAAATACGAGTAAGGGCAGTTTTAAATCCTGTAATATGAGTACCACCTTCAGGGTTATAAATATTGTTAGCAAACGGAACAATTTTCGGAGAAAAATCATCCACATACTGAAGTGCCACTTCGACGCCAACATCGTCTACTTCTTTATCAGTATAAAATACAGTTGGGTGTATGGCTTTCTGTGATTTGTTGTAAAACTTTACAAGGGAAACAAGACCTCCCTCAAAATAGAATGTTGTTGAGGGAACTTCAAGTCCGAGCTCGCTAAACCAAAAAGCATCTTCAAAATTACCCTTTCCTTTCCCACCTGTGAGAGGATCCCATTCGCGTGCATCAATGATATCAATACGCAAACCTTTCACGAGATACGCTTGCTGACGCAAATGATTCACAATTGTATTCCAATCAAATCTTATTTGTTTAAAAATCTCTTCATCTGGCTCAAAAGAAATAATCGTTCCGTTCATTTTTGAAGAACCTACTTTTTTCACCGCAGCTTTTCTTTTACCTTGAGAATACTCTTGCACATGCTTTCCTCCTTCACGATGAACTTCTGCTTTTGTATAAATAGAGAGCGCATTCACCACAGACGCACCCACACCGTGAAGACCTCCAGAGACTTTGTATCCGCTCTCATCACCACCGAATTTACCTCCGGCATGGAGTGTCGTCATAACAGTTTCGAGCGCTGAAACTTTTGTTTTAGGATGAATAGCTACTGGAATACCACGACCGTTATCAGCAACTCGCACAGAATTGCCTGGAAGTAGAACAACTTCGATGTGATTACAGTGTCCCCCCATCGCCTCATCGCGAGAGTTATCGAAAATTTCCCACACCAAATGATGGAGTCCATCAATACCAGTTGAACCAATATACATACCAGGACGACGACGAACTGGCTCGAGTCCCTCAAGAACAGAAATGGCTTCTGCGCCATATGAACCACCTTCTTTTTTTGTCTTTTTTGTATCGTCTTTTGCCATAGTATTAGAGACAGAAAGCATGAATTGCTCTCATATCATGCCTCAAGTATAGCAAGAAAACAGAATAAAATAAAGCACCAAAAAGCCCTTTTGGAGCTTATGGCAAAAGGGCTTTTTATTCTTTTTCGATATCTTTAATTTCCTTCAAGATAACCTTTTCAGCGGATTCAATATCTTTCTTAAATTTCACAAGGAATGTTCGCTCAGTTTCAGAAAGTGGCTTGTGTGCCTTTATTTTACGGAAGATATTTATCTGCATATCCATATCCTCTTCGAGTGTTTCAAAACTCTGGGTTATCACTGATTCTGTGGTGACAAGTTTTTTCTTGAGATACGCATGCATCTTTCGCAAATAATATACTCCATAAATAATAAGTGCGATAAGAACGAGTAACAGCGCAAGAACTGGAGTAACAATAGTTAAATAATTATTTAATTTAGAAAAGAAATTTCCCCATGCATTTCTCTTAACCTCAATACGGATTGGCTTACCTGGATTGCTTTCAATACCATCTTTTGTGATAGCTTTCGCATTTACTGCATACGTTCCAAGTTTCATCTTGTCATCAGATACGAAACTCCACTTACCAGAATTGTTTGATTGGATATGTCCGACGAAATATTCAGTTGTCTCAACATTTGTCACAGTCACATCAACATCCATGAGAGGATCCGCTGTTCCTTTTATGATAAGAAAATCATTCACATACACAGTTGTAGGATAATCAGTAATAACTGGTGTCGAAATAGCGGTTGTTGAAAATTCAGCAAACCCACTCATTGAGACATCAAGAAGGTCGCGCGCCGTCACTTTAATAGTATGAATACCTCGCGCCAAATCTGGTGCCTCATAGATATGACTACCGTCATCAATCCATGAAATAACATCGAGAGAATCAATCGCCACAATGTACGCACGGTCTTTTACTGCACGTGGTGGAGTAATAAGAAAACGCTTTGGTGCATTCTGTTCCCCGCTCTTTTTCAATTCTTCGATTTTAATAACATTATTAGCAGATGGTTTTGATTCCGTCGGTTCTGCTTTTGCTGGTACACGTTGTGTTGACTGAAGCACAGTGACAGTACTTATGCCTTTAGTTGAACTTAATTCCGTTCCATTTCCATCATTTGCTAAAACCGCTCCTTGTAAGAATTTAAGCGTTGCAACACCTGGTGCTTTCGCTTTGAAGATTAGCGTTACTACAGTCCCGCCACCACCAGCATAACCGTTGAGAATTACCCCTTCAAAAGTTGCAGTTCCTGTACTATTTGAATACGACGGTTCCTGTGCCCAGAGATTAATAATCGAGCCAGCTTTTGAAATTGATGTGAGAGAAAGAATTTCACTTGGATAACTCACTTTCGCAGAAACAGCATTTATAGACGCATCACTTGAAACTGCTACACGAATACGTACGGCATCACCAACTGAATATGACGAAACTGAGGGAACAAAGTTCAATGATGCTGCGTGGGACACTTCTGCCGAAGAAAATAACCCTGCGAAAATTAAACAGAAGAGAAAAATAAAACGATTAAAATAATTTTTTACGACGAGCATATTTTATAGCAATCAACACTACAACGAGTCCGAAGAATAGTATGAGTATATTATACACGGAGAAGAGAGGAGATGGAAGCGGTTCAATCATGGCAAATGCTTTTTTGTCACTAAAACTCACCGCTTGAATAATAATACGCTTGTGCCGAGATTGATCTTCGAGCACATACGGACTCTGTTCAACTTTTTTCCACTCACGATCACCTTCTTTTACGAGAACTTCTCTAATTCCTGATCCACCATCAGAAGCATTATAGATAAGAACAAATTTGCCCTTATACACATCCTTATCTGTTGTCACGTATGCTTCAATCTCAGGAATACTCTCAACTCCTTCTGGAACATATTTTGTTTCCCCTTGGATATTTTTAACAATAATTTTCTGTGGAGAGGTAGAAAGAGTATGGAGTGTACCAACACCATTATTCTCGGTTGCTGTTGTAGAAATAAACGAAAGTTCACTCGCTCCATGAGAACGACCCTCAAACACAAGTCGCATCACCCGTCCTGGTGAAGACTTCCCATTACTAAATGGATCAATCACCCCCATAAAACCATTTGGAATAATCCCCGCAAAAGAGACTACACCTTCGGTTGAGACATGAGGTTTTTCGATCCATGCGTTCACGATAGATCTCCCCTCCTCGGCCTGAATAAATGTGAGCGTCTCTTTTGAATATGAGATTGAACCCTCAATTCCATTATAAGAAACATTTTCAGGGGAAAGAAAAACATCAACATAAAACTGTTCTCCAATCGCAACGCTTGTGCTCGAAGGAACAAACGAGAGACTACCTGCATACACAGAAGAAGCACAAAAAAGAAGCACGGCACACAAACATCCACGATATATATATTTCATATTAATCATAATAATTATCCTGTCCAATTAAAGGCCATAATACTAAAGTCAACCAATGTAATTTTTGTATCTTTATTAAGGTCAACACGTGCTGGTGGAGCCGGTCGCTTGTACCAATACGCCATGATTGAGAAGTCTACAAGATTCACTCGATCATCACAGTTCAAGTCACCTCGCAATTTCCCACATTCACCAACATCGAGCTTTTTGGAAAGCAAACTGACCAAGAATGACAGCGTTGGGCTGATGGCACTGATTTGATCTTCAAGAAATGTTTTTGATTTCACTGTGTGTCCACCGTATTCAAGAGGTGACGTATCCATGTCGTATTTATATATTCCAGTATTATCTGTTTTAACCTTGCGACTGATTTCTTCTTCTGAGTGGAATACAACATCCACGTTACTGTTAGGTGTTGTTTGTCCAAATACCTGGAGTGTATCCCCGCGTTTTACTTCCGATTTATCAATTGAGATAGTCGGAGACAAAAAGATTCCTCCGATATTCACCGTCGTACCAGATGTGACAAAAATTGGGAATGAAAATGTGAGTGATTTAACTCGATTCGCATCTTCTCCATATACAGAGAAATTATATGTACCCGAGGTAAGACCGGTCACACTAACTGAAAAGCGCGCGCCGGGATCAGACACGGTCGTAGCAGCAATAGAGCCATTTTTCAAAATAGTTATTTTGGAAGACGGATATCCGAGTCCGGAGAAATTCACCGTTCCTTCACCTGTTCCACCTCCGCCGGCACCGCCTCCTCCACCGCCACCTCCTCCACCTCCACCACCTCCACCACCTCCACTACTCGTGGAAACAACAGTAGCAGAAATAGTTACGGCGGAATCAACAGTTAAAGAAACGACGAGTCCAGGTAAAACAATAATCGCAATCGCAACAATACAAACTGACACATATAATGGTTGTTTTCTCGAAAAAATATTCATTACGAAAGAGGTGCCCGTGACCTTTTAATAATATATGTATTATATTTCTTGAGTAATTGACGACCTCCTAAGAATAGTACTGCGCCAATACATACGACTACAAGCATAAGGTGCCATGGAAATACAAAAAATACGAGATGTTCAATATCGGTCTGTTGTTGATTTCCATACACGAGGGAAAGTTTCGCAAAATACGGACCAAGTGCAAAATTCTTCCATTGATACTGGACCGTTCGAAAGAAAGAAGCCGTACGCCCTCCAAAGAATGGCTCAGAATCATCATGAGAATACTCGAGCCATTGTACTTCAAACAATCTGGTACTCCCGGGCAACACATTACCGAGAGATTGATTCGCATCAATACGTTTTGTGGGATACCATACAGTATTTCGAATTGTAATCTTCCCTTCTGGTTTTACCCTATCATTTCCATCATTACGAAAACGATACTCAAAATGAACAGGCAATGATGTATGAAAAAACTTTTTATTTTTTGTAGCAAAACTAAGTAATCCTCCCGCTTCATTAATATCACCAACAACAGAAAGTAGGACGAGGACACCTGTTTTTGCAGCAATAGCTACCTGCCCTTCTCGAGTAGCACTTGGCGCAGTTCCAAAAAAGATAGCTCCAAAGTGCCCCCCAGAAGAAGCGTCTTTGGGAATAGAAATAGAAACCGAAACGTTTTTTGATCCACCTGGTGGCACCGTAATAGAACTCGGGGCATTCATCCATGTACCAATATCATTTGTAGGTTCAATAAAATGAGGACTACCAGTTTCACCCTGTGCCTCAAAATTAGCAAAGGAAATAAAAAATGTTTGTGATGTTGTTTTGTTCTCATTCAAAAGAGTAATGTCTTTGTGAATAGTGTCACCGGGCTTTCCACTCAACTCAATCCGTGCAGGAGAAACAGTTAGCGCATATACTGTGCTACTTGAAACACCAAAGAACATTATGACTACTAAGAAATATATTATTTTTTTCATATTTATATACATATAATATTAAAAATTTGCGGTTGCCACAAAAGTCTGTGTGGTTGAATAACTTCCTGCCTCAGTCGACGAGCTTATATTGGTAATATACCTAACTGAATATGTGTCTGTTGTTGTGGCCACAGTTGCACTTGCTACTTGGGCTGACGTTGAGGACGTAGCTGTATATGCATACCCCGACGCAGCGTACGGTGCAGTAACTGCACCTGATCCACCAGATTGTGTAAGGCGCATACCGAATTGTTCCGAACCTGCTGAAGAGTTTGTGTTCGCAGGAAGAGCAGTAATAGTATTTAATCCTGAAGTGAGAGTTGCACCTTGTACGGTGAGTGTATACCCTGTTGGGCTGTTTGTATGTGCTGCCATCGAAAATGCTTCAGCTTCGCTTGTGGTTGGACAGGTTGTGTCTCCGGGATCAGAGCCTTGTGCAAAACACGCAAATGAAGACGATAGATTTCCGAAAAATATTGTAGCATCAGAAACAGAAAATGAGAGCGTCTCGTCAACCGTGGCAGATACGGCGACTGCACTATTTGATAGTATAGGAACAGACATAACTCCGGTATCTCCAAAACTTCCAGTTATCGAAACATATAGTGTACCAGCAGTTCCACTCGTAATACCAAACACACCAGTTGATTGGTTGGTTGCATTTGTTCCGATCTTAAAAGTAACAACGCTTCCAGCAGTGATTGGAGATGATCCGTTCGTAAATGTAATCACGGTTGCAGATGTTCGTACTACACCCGCTGTTGCACCAGATGGAGTGCTTGCAAGCGTCAAATCAACTCCATCATCAAGCACATCAATATCTGTATATGTTAGTGAGGAGTGAATTGTCGGTGCGGTAGCAGATGATGAAAACGTAAGGATAATAGTTCCACCAGAAGCAACACCTGTCGGAGTCGTAAATACAAGTGTATGATTTGCACTTGTGCTTGCCGATTGAGTATTTAGAGCATCAGAAAGATTAGTAAGCGATGCTGCTTGCACAAAAGATACGAATGAAAATCCAAAAGTATACACAAAAACAAACACGGTAAATATAAGTTGCGTAACTATTTTATTTGTTTGTACAGAATGAATAGTCATATTTTAAAATGTTGGCGTGGCGACAAAAGTAAGTGTGGTTGTGTATGACCCAGCAGGCAACACCTGTTCAATCGTCGCCACTGAACGGACAGAGTATGTTGTCGTTACATCATCTCCAGTGCTTGCACTTGCAAGTGTTGAAGCGGTTGTCGTTGTTCCAGCATACGCAAAGCCAGACGCTGAATAAGGAGATGATACGGCACCAGATCCCCCAGTTGCTGTTGCGCGAATACCAAATCTGTTCGTTCCCGCTGTTGGAGTTGTGTTTGTTCCACCGATTGCAGTAATAGTATTTCCTCCGCTTGTGAGAGTATCTCCCTGCACAGTAAGAATATATCCGTATGGAGCATTTGTATTCACTGTCATATTAAATGCTTCAGTTTGAGTACTACTCCCCGTTCCATCACCGGTTGCGTACCTAAGTGCCGAAGAAGACAAACTACCGAAACCAATTGTATTGTCAGATACGGTAAACGAAATTGCTTGAGAAAAAATATCCGCGCAGATTTTATTTGTGTAAGCACTCGGCCCTCCCGCTTGTGCATTTGTTGGAGTTCCAGACATTGACGCAACTGTTGTATCGTACCCCGTACAATCAACAGATTCATACCCAATGGTAATAATGTCGCCAGCGTACACACTCGAGAGACAGGCATTCTGTCCATAATTTGACTCAGTATTTTCTTCAACATGCGCGTTCGTCACGCCTGAAAGTTTTGCGAGCACTCCATAATTCCCTGAACATGAATTCCCGAGTCCCGTAACGCCACTACAACAAATCACATTACTGTCATATACGGCTGTTGCTTGACTTGGAAGTTCAGCGTGAGCATTATCACTCCCCGAAAGACGAAGAACAACGGTACCACTACAAAGCGCCGAAGTAGTAAGTGAACACGAGAGCGCCGCATACACAACATGCAACGGCATGCCTATCAACATCAAAGCAACGACGATTGAGAAATTGTTTTTCATATTATGGTTGTGGTTCACTGGATGATAGAGAAGATGCATCAGAATTTACGGGATCAGACGGAACATTTACATCTCCATCACCAGTTACCGGAGGAAGTGATCCACCTGTTCCTTCGTCTACGGTCACATCGTCACCTGAAGATGAATCATCCCCACCGCTTACATCAATACCTGACGCATCGCTCCCATCTGTCCCGCTATTTCCTGAAGCATCTCCGCCATCTACCACGCCAGATCCATCAGAGGATCCACTTCCACCACCTGAACCTCCACCATTTGACCCATCAGAAATAGTTCCACCTAAAAGTTCTTTCAATTTTTTCAACTCCTCTCGTGTCACACAGACATCTTCTTCCGCTTCGTCGTCACCAGAAAGACACAATTTCTTTGTGCGGACTTCCCCAAAGAACACAACCTCAAGAGAATTATCAATATCAGCGAGGAATGTTTTCACAAGAGATGCTACTGAATTTTGATTCTCGAGATCAAGCGACGCGACACCCTCCACCTTAATATTCAAATCTTGAATTGATTTCACAATAAGTGGAGTGAGTTGACTATAACTCACCTTCCAGTATTCATTTGGATTTGTGGGTGCAAACACCGCATCAGGATATGATTCGTATAATTCTTGTGCAACGAAACCATGCACGAGATTTTCAGGATTTGCATTGTAGTAGAAGTCTCTAACTTTAATACTCATCAAGTCAGTAAGACCAATAGTTGTATCTGTAATTGGGTTATTATTTTTCAATCGTTCGTCAGATGGCGCACAGACATTTGCTTGTCCACCGGTATAACAAATAGATCCGACATCGCCTCCATCTCCATCATTGAATTGAATCCATTTACCTGCACTTGGTGTATCGGCACCTGCTTGGATGACAATACCGTAACGGTTGTCATTGTTACCATCGTTGAAGAAATTAGCAGAGTAGGTTGAAGAGGCATCAGCTCGAACATCAAGACGGTACGAAGGAACGTTTGTACCAATACCTAAATTATTTGAAGCATCATTCCAGAAAAAGTTTGTATTATCACCAGCAAAGTTCCCACTGGCATCAACAAAGACAATAGAACCACTCGCATCTGAAAGTGTTAAAGTCTGTTTCGAAAAAGCAAGCCATCCTGAACCATCATAAAAGTTTGGTACATTTGTACTTGCGTTATAAAGGAAGAGACCTGTCGCAGGAGACGCTATTGCATCACGTTGTCCTGTACTCAATCGTGGAGGGAGAAATCCTTGTGTTGTAGAATATATTTCAAAAACCGCAGAAGGAACAGCTCCTGTATTACTATAGTATTTAGCTGAATCAGTCATAAAGTTTGCCATAAGAATACCTCCACCAGTATTAGAGTCAGATTGAATCATACCAGCCGTATTAATCAACAAACCATAATTTCTAAGACGAGTACCTGCCCCTGCAATATCAAATACTCCTGCATTCGTCGTCATGTAGCCCCATTTTGACAATACCCCCTCAGAGGTATTTATATCAGAACGGATTTCAAGCATCGTATCACCTGTTGTGTTTTTTACTCTCAAGAGATAATCATAGAGTGTCTGTCCTGTAATCTGGAGGTATGCTGTTGGGTTTGATTCTCGAATACCAATATTTCCATTTCCTTTTACGATTAACCTATCACCACCGGCAAGTGTATATGAAGATCCCGATGCAGTACCTGAAAACGCAACCGAGACAGTAATATCAGTATCTGAAGTAATTACAGATATGGTTTTTGTTTCAGATCCTGAAGTAGTTGTTACAGTAATCGTATCACCCACTTTGAATGTATTTGTAAATTGCGTACCCGAACCAGTAACGGTCGTCGGCGCACCGCCAGTAATCGTCACAGTACCTGTTCCTGCTGTTGGTTGTGTAACTTGGAAATTCGCTGTCGGCGATGTTGTGCCAAGACCGAGACGATTGTTGGTGTTGTCAAAGAAAAGACTAGTAGTATCTGAAGTTAGGTTTCCACTTGCATCAGCAAACATGAGTGACCCCGATGCTGTTTGTGTCTCACCAGCAATGAGTGCTATTTGATTTCTTATTGAAGCTGGGGTGAAATACAATGTCGAACTACTAAATTCAAATGCCCCAGCTTCTGGCGTTGCCATATTTGTTCCCGTCGTAAGTTTAAGTGGTGCAAAATTCGCACTTCCATCGCCGGCTTTTATATGGAGAAGTGCGGATGCCGTACCAGAATCACCGATACGAAAATTTCCATTTGCATTAAGATTCATTCGAGCTGTATCATTAGTTCCGAAATATATTCGTGCATTCTCACGATTATAAAAATACGCATCAGCTCCATTCACACCAAAGGTAAACCCGTCAGCAGTTGAATTATACCCAGTATCAGTTGTTTGAATTTGATTATACGAAACAGAACCTGTCGAACGCAGATATAGCTGTATATTTTGATTTGTATAGATGTCGAGAGGCGACGCAGGAGTTGCAGTACCTATTCCTAGATAATTCGAGGATGCGTCCCAGAAGAGACTGCTATTGTCTTCAGCGACATATCCACTGGTCGTTGCAAACAAAACTGAGCCCGTCGTAAACGCTGTAGCAGTTGCATTTTGCAAGAGAATATTACGATCACTATTTGATGGAGAGAAATAAAGTTGAGTTCCATCGTATTCCACCGCCCCCGCTTCTGCTGTGGTGAGATTTGTTCCAGAAGTAAATTTAAGTGGTGCAGTTGAAGCAGTTGCTGTACCTGCGGGTAAGTGTAATCGTGCAGTTGCACCCACTGTACCAATCCCCACATTACCAGTAGTTGCTATTCTAATAGCATCAGTTCCACCATTGATACCAAAGCCGAGCGCAGTGCCACTACTTGCTGAAGTTAAGTACCCGAGAGAAGCTTCGGTTCCGTAGATAACACCATTAAGACTAGAATCGAGGAAGTAAGCAATTTCACCCGTTCCACTTCTTCGAATATCCAAATGCGCCCCCGGACTCGCCGTCCCAACTCCTAATCTGTTGTTCGAATTGTCCCAGAAGAAGCTTGCATTATCTTGTGTATAGTTTCCACTTGCATCAGCAAAGACAATAGAACCTGGTGTAAATGTAGTAGAGGTTCC
>JBAYUP010000003.1:0-47080 GCA_041675045.1 Minisyncoccota bacterium
AGCACCGATTACAACAAACGAAACTCCATACACATTTGACGGAGATATCGCGACACTCATTGAATCACTCGCAGAGAAATTAACCCGAATGCAAATTTACCAAATGATTCTCGAATCAAATGCAAGTGAACAATCTGCTCGAATGATAGCAATGAAGAACGCATCAGAAGCCGCAGGAGAAATGATTGACGATTTAACACTTGCATTCAACAAAGCTCGTCAGGCGGGCATCACGAGAGAGATAAGTGAAATATCAGCAGGAATGGCATCAGTGAGTTAATTAATTATATGAAAGAAAATTTTGGAGAACACAAGAATAACCCCTTTGAAGAACATGCAAATAATTTAAAGATGCGTGTTTTCGAAGAAAATAATAAAATAAAAGAATTCATACAATCTGAATTTGGTCCTTCTTTTAACTCAGAAATCGGGAAAAATATTTTGGCCAAATCTTCGGGGGAACTTGATACAATAGCTGCACTGTGTCGTTCAAAAATTGATACGACATATGCAAATATCGATGCTACACACGCCGTATCGCAACTCAAATACTCATCTGATTTTGAGGGAATATTTAATAAAAAATTTGAAGATGCAGAAAATGATTTATTATACGGAATGGATGATTCTTTCAAGGATCTTGAGGGTTCTCTGGATGGAGCATTTAAGATTATAGATAAATTTCAAGAGATTGATGAGAAAGTTGAAAATACTGAAATAAAAGAAAAATTAGTAGAACTCTCAAAATTTGTACTTGAACAATTAAACGAGAAAGATAAGAAGGTAAGCGAGGTAAAAATGGAAATTTCTAAAATCAAAGCAGAACTCATAAGATTAAAATCTGAAGCAAGTATCGAAAAAGCAGAATCAGAAGTAGAAAAAAATATGATTGAGGCAGCTGTTGAATTTAAAAAGGATTTGAGTGAAATTGCAAAGGACTTTATAAATGAATCAATGGCAGTTGTAAAAAGATTACAGGAGTTAATTAAGCCACCATTATCAGATAATTAATTATTAAAATTACTATTATGAAAACAACAGGTACAATCAAAAAAATAATCGGTCCGGTCGTAGATGTGGAATTCACAGGAGGAGTTCCAGATATTTATACAGCACTCGAAGTTATGAAAGGCGATTTGAAAATCGTTCTTGAAGTCGAACAACACATCGGTGGGAACACTGTTCGTGCTGTGGCGATGGACTCAACAGACGGTCTCGCTCGAGGAATGGAAGTCACGAACACGGGTGCGCCTATTTCCGTACCTGTCGGAAAGGAAACGCTTGGACGCATCTTCAACGTCTTGGGTGAAGCGATTGATGATGGCGCAGTAGTAAAGACAAAGACACTTTCTCCAATTCACCGCAAGGCTCCAGAATACGTCTCTCAAGCGACAAAAGTTGAAATTCTCGAAACTGGTATCAAAGTTATTGACCTCATCTGTCCAGTACTCAAAGGAGGAAAGGTGGGTCTCTTCGGAGGTGCCGGCGTGGGTAAAACTGTCGTCATTCAGGAGCTCATCCACAACATCGCATCGAATCACGGAGGATACTCTGTGTTCGCCGGTGTTGGTGAGCGTACTCGTGAAGGTAACGACCTCTATCATGAAATGAAAGATTCAGGCGTGCTTGATAAAGTTGCCATGGTCTTCGGACAAATGAATGAACCGCCAGGTGCTCGTCTCCGTGTTGCACTCTCAGGTCTCACCATGGCTGAATACTTCCGTGATCAAGAAAACAAAGACGTGCTTTTCTTCATAGACAACATCTTCCGCTTTACACAAGCAGGAAGTGAGGTGTCAGCGCTCCTCGGACGTATTCCATCTGCGGTGGGGTATCAACCAACACTTGCATCAGAAATGGGAAACTTACAGGAACGTATCACTTCAACAGACAAAGGCTCAGTAACATCAGTGCAGGCCGTATACGTGCCAGCTGACGACCTTACTGACCCAGCACCAGCAACTACATTCTCACACCTCGACTCTACGGTGGTGCTCAACCGCTCACTTTCAGAAATTGGTATTTATCCAGCTGTTGATCCACTCGACTCATCATCAACAATTCTTGACCCGAACATTGTCGGAAAAGAACACTACGAAGTTGCGCGTGAAGTTCAGCGCGTGCTTCAGCGTTACAAGGATTTGCAAGACATCATTGCGATTCTTGGTATGGAAGAACTCTCAGAAGAAGACCGGGCACTGGTTACTCGCGCTCGTAAGATTCAGAAGTTCCTTTCACAGCCATTCTTCGTGGCAGAACAATTCACTGGTGCATCTGGTATGTATGTACCGCTTGCAGAAACCATCCGTTCATTCCGCGAAATCTTGGAAGGCAAGCACGATGATAAAGCAGAAGGGGACTTCTATATGAAAGGTGCGATATAATAAAAAGCACTGCAATAGTTAATATTGCAGTGCTAGTCAAATTGATTATTAAATTTTTAAATTGGTCTACTGAATTCCTTCCTTTGATTTGCAAATAAGTAACCAAATAAACCAAAAAGCAAGCAAGAACCTGAAAGAACTGGATAGGGAAACCCTATAAATAAACAAAGTCCAGTGCCAACAAAACCTGCGATAAAAACAATAATACAAATAATTTTTATTAACTTTCGCATAAAAAACAAATTTAGAGTTACATAATATCATATATTATAAAAAATGTCAAATAAACACCTACAACTTAAAATAATCACTCCAGAACGGCTCATCCTTGATGAGATGGTTGAGGGTGTTTCTATTCCTACAACAGATGGAGAGATTACTATTCTCCCTGAACATATTCCGCTTATTGCTGGGCTCGCATCAGGTGATGTTGTAGGACACGCAGGCGGGGAAGATATTCCTATGGCTGTCGTCGGTGGATTTGTTGAGGTAAATAAAAATGCAGACGGAACAACAACGGTTGCAATTCTCGCCGACTTCGCAGAACATGTGAGTGCTATCTCTGATGAAGAAATCGAGAAGGCAAAAGCGAAAGCAGAAGAATTGAAAAAGCAGGCACAGAATAAAGAAATCGTTGATTTCGAACACTTTGCAACAGAACTCGAACGCTCACTCACTCGCGTCAAAATCGCTGACAAATGGCGAACTCGTAAATACAGAAAATAAAAAAGCTCCGCGTAATATGCGGGGCTTTTTTGTAGAGAAAAATGTAAACATCAATCAACACCTACGCTGCCTGGCGCAACTTTTTCCATTCAGCATGACCTTTGATAATTCGGTCAACAGAAGTCATGATGATTTCTGTACTACTCGCATTAAACAGCATATCCATTTGGGGTTTTTGTTTTTTCCAAGTAGTGAGGATAAGCTTTAAATCAGCAACAGCGCAATCAACAATTTCAGGGACATTACCAATCCGGAATTTATAAAAAAGGATACTCCAGAAATCTTTAAACTTCTTATCAAGTTCCTGTTTACCTTTAGGATTATAATCCGTAGGGTTTTTAACATGCCCATGCTCGTTACAGAAAGCCTCGGTAAATAACGTAAGTGGCTCGATGAGCAGACCAATTTCTTCCTTAAGCAGAGCTTCGCGAATCTTTGTATTGTGAATAATTCGCAGGATAATAAGATACGAGAGCAAGCGCGGTCGCTGTTCATCATGATGCTCATGGAACGTAGCTGAAAATAATTTCATGCAGGTTTCTTCACACGAATGATCTTCGTGAGGACGGAAATCTACAGGGCGAAAATGGAACTCTCCTTTGCGAATCCATTCGCCAAGGGTGGTAGGGTTTGATTGTGAAAGGTTCATAATAAAATAAATTTTATCCACTCTACCACATATAATACACATCGGCAAATAACACGATTTCTGAACTCTGCAATTAAATTGATATACTGTATAGATGAAGAAAATCACCGTACATGATTCGATGCAAAAGAATTATTCTTACCTTCTTACTGAACCGACAGGTAAACACTTTGCCTCTAATTTCAAGCCGGACTTCACACCACAACAAATGCTCGCACTCGGTGTATTCGGCGGTATCTATATGCGTGACTGTACCAAAGAATTTCCGAAGGATTGGTTCGCACGAGCCAAATTTGCAAAAGGAAATGCTCGTGATAAAAATATAAATTATTTTAAAGTGAATGCGTCGCAATCGCTCGCTGAATGGAAGAAAAAAGGATGGATATACAAAGACGACCCCCGTGGATGGTTCCAGTGGTATTGCCGGTATTACATGGGAAGACGAATACCCGATGAAGATTCTCGCCAAATCAAACGGTGGAATGCAATCCGCCGACACATCGGCCAAATACGAAATAATTGCGGAGTAGGGGACACCCACTGCCGTCCTCGCCAGCGCCAAGCACTTCTTCATTGGGCGTATGATTCTAGGAAAATATAAAAACGTTCTTGCTGTATTTCATAACAGCAAGAACGTTTTTATTAGTTACGTAAACATTTTTAATGAGCAACGGGACACAACACTAAAATCTTTTCAGCTAATTCTACTTTTCTTTTTAATCGCAAATCCCACAAATCATCCTTTTTGATAAACAAATCAGCATCGGAGAGTTCGCTCGGTAATTCGCTCACCATGGCAGAGGTAATAATAATTTTACACTCAGGAGCTCCGAATAGTTTTTTAAATTCCTGAATGTTTAATCTTGCTTTGATGCATACATCAGCCGACAAAATGGCAATATTAAATTTATTTCCATTAGTCGACACGATGTCATTGAATGATTTAAATCCATCAAACATGCATTCAAATTGTCTAAAAATAGGGGAGAGGGTTGTGACAATTCTCTCTCTTGAGAAATCGTCACGGTCAATAATTAAAAATCTTGTCATATGCGTGTAGTTTTCGGGTATTATATCATTTTTATTTAGAAATGTCAATGTAATGAAATAGCAGAAGTCCCGATACAAATAATCTATTTGTATCGGGACTTATTTCTTTTCGACTTTATGTGTCTGTACATAGACCTTGAACCTTTTCAAGCAAGGTAATTGCGCTCCCTTTCTTGTTTAAGATGTCATTAACAAGAACAATATTCTCCTTAACAACAAAATTCTTAATAGGGTGTTCACCTTTAATCTGTGTGAGTATGCCAACGATTTCACAAGAAGGTGTACCCACTTTCTCTCTTATTGAGTTAATTGATTCGTTAGGTACTGATGAAAGTAATCCATCATCACCTAAGACAGATTCAGAAATAATGATTATGTCAGCTTTGTCATTATTTGTTGTGCAATTTTCAATCGAGGTTACAACGTGTGCATCCTTGAAAAAAGATACAAAGAATCCAAGAAGGGATTCCCGTAAGTACGATGAGTCTAAAAACAATATTTTCATGTGCTTATTTTTCTTTTTAAAGTATCATGTTTTAGTACCTATGTCAATATGATATAATCGACACATGAAGAATCAGTTTGCGATCAAAACAACAATGTGGCGTTGGCCAGGAGACAATGGGTGGTTCTTTATAACGCTCGACAAGAAACTCTGGTCGCAAATCCGTTCACGCTATCCGAGAGGTATGGTGAAAATTGAAGCACATCTAGGTAAAAGCATGTGGCACACATCGCTTCTTCCACACACACAATCTGAGTCATATTTAATTTCAATCAAATCACAAGTACGCAAAAAAGAAGGAATCATGGAAGGTGATGTGGTTCGCCTCAAATTCACAATCATTTAAAATGCTAGGCATTTACATGATACTAGTATATACTCAGGCAAGTCGCTTTTAATCGATTAATCTAATTAAATCTATGACAGACGAAGTAACTACTCCAGTAGTAGAAGAAGAAGTAGAAGGAACTCCAGCTGAAAACACAGAAGCTGAAGAAACTTCAACAGACGAAGCTGCTGCGTAAGCTAAGTAGACTCTCAACACACCCCGTATCACGACCGTGATACGGGGTGTGTTGTTTTATAAAAAGAATTTTTGTGAGATAATATCATGTATATGGAAACAAATAATAAACAACATTATATTTGTCTTGGTGGATGCAAAGGGGTAAGCGAATTCCCAGGAGTATGCCAAGCGCCTGATTGTGCGAATCATAATCACGAGCTGGTCGCGTGTACATGCACCGATGGACGTCATCATGATTTCAATCCACAGAATCATACAGAGGAATTATAAGTAATTATTTATTCAATGAAACCTATAACACAAAAGAGAAACGTAAAAGCATCTGTTCCACTTCCGAAAAAGGAAAGCTTGAAAAAGGAGCTAGCAATAAAGAATCCACCAAACCTCAAGCCAAAAAATAAACGCGCTAAATAAATTAACGATTTTTAGTATGGATATTCTCGCACACATGCTCTGGGCTAATTACGGTGCCCGACAAGCAAACAAAACTCTTAGCAAAAAGGGGAAACGTCTCATCTCTCTTCCTGAGATAACATGGTGGGGTGTTTTCCCTGATTTATTTGCATTTGGTATTCCTATGCTTTTGGCGATTCCAACATTTATTCGAGAAGGACTCGTATTTGGCCGACCAAGCGCATTTGGATTATCCGCAACACTCTATCAATATAGTCATAGTATCATCATCTGGGCTCTCGTATTTGTCCTTGTATGGATTATCGCAAAACGTCCACGGCTCGAACTCTTGGGCTGGGCATTACATATTCTCATTGACATTCCATCTCATTCTGGGACATTTTACCCAACACCATTTCTTTTCCCTATTTCTGAATACAAATTCCTCGATGGAATATCGTGGGGGACACCATGGTTTATGATTATCAACTATTCATTACTTTTAATTGTATCTCTTTATTTTTTCACTCGTAAAAGAAAAGTTAGTATATGAAAACATTCACAGATAGAGTAAAAGATACCGTGAGAAAAATACCGAAAGGGAAAATAATGACATATAAAGAAGTCGCGAAACGAGCCGGAAATGCGAGTGCGTCTCGTGCTGTTGGCTCTATTATGAAGAAAAATTATGAACTCGATATTCCATGCCATAGAGTGATTAGAAGTGATGGAAAAATTGGTGAATATAATCGTGGAGGAACAAAACAGAAAACCATACTATTAAAAAAAGAAGGTGCACTAAAATAAAAAATCTCCCTTTTCGTAGTGCAACGATAGGGGAGATTTTTATTTAGGCTAATTACTTGGCAATTTTCTAATACAAAAATTTTTAAATTCAATGTATCTTACAGGTGGCAGTGAGGACGCCTCTACTTCTTGATGTAAACGAATTGTGTCTACTGGGTCAAACGCATAAAATAAGGCGTATGTAGTCAACCAGAGATGCGCGTCTGCCTTTGAATACAAATTAGGGCTGAAACGAGGGCCGGGGCTGTTGTCTTCTTCGTCAACTAATTCATCTTCTTCGTGGTCATCGTCATCAAACTCATCTTCGCCATCAACAATATAGTAAAAATTTACTGCCCCTTCTTCAAAGAAGCCCTCAAGCAAGCATGGGAGATTCGGTAGATTATGAATAACAATAGATTGTTGTGCTATTTCTTTTTCTTCACGAACTGAGAGTAAAAATCTAATCTCAACTTCAAGTCCACCATCTTTCTCTTCGGAACTACGAGACACGTTGGGGATAGGACAGAGAAAGAGTTGGTCAAGCAAAGTGAGCCATTCAGACAAAGAAATAATTCCATCATTTACAAGGTTATTTAACTGACAGTACCCAGATATGCGGTACTTAAAAATCGTTGTTTTATGAGAACCATTTTTGGTTTCAAAACGATAACTATCGTTAGACATTTTTCGAAGAATCCATGTTGTTTCCATACTATGCTGTATTTTTTAAAAGTGTACTCTCTCCATTTCTTTTTGGCAACACAAAAATACGTGTTATAATCGCGTCTATATGAAGACCAATTACACAATCCTGCTTTACTATAAATACACTCATATAGAGAGCCCTAAAGCCCTTATGGAAGCTCAAAAGGCCCTTTGTAGCCGTCTAGGTATGAAGGGGCGAATTATTGTGGCTGAAGAGGGTATAAATGGCACAATTGAAGGGACAGATAGCGCCTGCAAGGAATACATGGAAATAATGAAGGCGGATCCACGTTTTGCTGATATCCACTGGAAAATAAGCGCTGGCACTTCCGACGGAACAGCTTTCCCGCGACTCTCCGTAAAAGTCCGAAAGGAAATAGTCTCACTCCATCTTGCCGACCCCGAAGGAAAGAGTACTTCCAACGGGGCAGGTGATTCAGAAGATATTGATCCTAATAAAATGACCGGCGTACATTTAAAACCTGAAGAACTTCGTGCGTGGTACGAAGCAGGAAAAGAATTTCACATTGTTGACATGCGCAACGACTATGAACTTCGCGTTGGAAAATTCGAAGGGACTATTTTCCCTGAATTAAATAATTTTCGTGATTTGAAAAAGAATCTAAATAAAATTGCGGACTTAAAAGATAAACCAGTACTGACTGTTTGTACAGGTGGCGTACGGTGCGAAAAAGCATCCGGATTACTTGTTCGCGAAGGATTTAAAAATGTGTATCAGCTCGACGGTGGAATCGTGAGCTATATGGAGAAATATCCGGGTAAAGATTTCAAGGGTTCACTCTATGTATTCGACAAGCGCATCACGATGCATTTCGAAGACCCAGATAAACATGAAATCATTGGTACGTGCCAAAAATGTAACGCCCCAAGTGAGCACTACGTAAACTGTGCAAATTTGATGTGCCATGATCACTTTATTTGTTGTGAGAACTGTGTCGAGAAAACCCCTTCAGAATACGGAGGATACACAGAGAGAAAACACGCATTTTGTAATCTCTGGTGTAAAATAAAATGGCGCTGGTATGAATATAAAAAATTGTTCAAGAATAAATTCGTAACAAACAAATAAAACAATGTTTATTTTTCAAGTATTTAAAATTCAAAAAATGATTCGCGAAGGTAAAGAGAATCCGAGCAAGCTCGCAGGCGAAGAAGCAGGTGGCATCATCAAGGGTATTTTTATACTTCCACTTATTCTCGTTGGAACAAGCGCTCTTGTATCGTTTCTACTTGGATACACTACTGTCATATTTGGATTGGGGCCATTTGGATTTTTTAAATTCTTATTTTGGGTACTCGTTATTATAAAAATTGGCCTCTATGTACTTATGAGAAAAATCGCGCGAGCAAGCCGAACAATCACAGAGAAAACTACACACAACATTATTGATTTGTAATGAAAACCCACGATACATATACGAATCTCATTAAAGAATTACATCGCCATAAAAGCAAAGCTCGACAAGAGAGTGCTCGGCGATTTTTTAAAACAGGAAAAGGGGAATACAGTGAGCATGATGTATGGATCGGGGTATCTGTCCCTGACATACGAAAAATTGCGCGAAGCTATTCTCATCTCTCACATGTTGAATGTTCTACATTACTTTCGAGTAGTGTGCATGAAGAGCGCCTACTCGCACTCTTCATTCTTGTTCGGATGTACCAAACATCAGACACACATGGAAAAGAAAATATTGTTCGACTGTACCTCTCTCATACGAAACATATCAACAACTGGGATCTTGTAGATAGTTCAGCGTATCAAATTATTGGTGAATATGTACGCGAGAATAAAAAGAGTATTTTATTAAGAAAACTCGCGAAGTCAAAAAATCTATGGGAACGTCGCATCGCAATCGTCGCAACATTTGCATATATCAAAAATGGAATAGATACATCAACACACGAAATTAGTAATATGCTTTTAAATGACAGAGAAGACTTAATTCACAAAGCCGTCGGCTGGATGCTCCGTGAAGCAGGGAAGCGGGTGTCAGAAAAACAACTCTGTGAATTTTTAGACCTCTATAGTCATCGAATGCCCCGAACAATGCTTCGGTATGCGATTGAGCGATTGCCTGAGAGAAAGAGATACTTTTATTTGCAAAAGATTTATTGATTTTTATAAAAAATATGGTATAGTACTTTTAATAAATTTTATATACCCATGAAAGGATTTTTGCGTTTAATTTTTACAAATCCGAGGTGGTTCCTAGGAACACTTCTGGCTATCGTTGTTCTTTTTGGATTTTTCTGGAGAATAATCGACCCCACAGGCTCAGCACAAATAATAAATAATTTTCTTGCTGACGTTTGGGCTCTTCTTTCTAGTATTATGGTGTTTGCTCTCATGATTTTAGGCATCAGCATAATGCTCGGAGGACGCCCATGGTGGCTTGGCGGAGGAAGACGTGGTGGAGGTCATTAAGATGAACATTCTAAACAATAAAAAGGCACATGATTACTCATGTGCCTTTTTATTGTTTATCTTTTATGTTCTCGCCAGTCATATTCTTCTTCCTCATCCTTTTTATCAACGATAGGTGTACCACACTGGGCACAGACAGAACCATACGAGCGCAATCCACATCGTGGGCACGTTGGCTCTTTAGAAGATGGCTGTTCTTTTTCATTTATTTCATCGTAATCCATACAAATAATATACTATATGAATCTGGTAATCGTCTAGGGCTATTGAGCTATCGAAATTACTGATATAATAGGACATATGATGATAATGAAACAAGAACGATTAGACACGCTTGCTGATGGTATTTTCGCCATCGTCATGACGATTCTCGTATTCGAAATACGAATACCTGAATACGTAGGACATATTACCAACGGACTCCTCTTTGAGTCTTTATTCAAAATTACTCCACTTTTCCTCAGTTATCTTTTAAGTTTTTCTCTTTTGTTTACGTATTGGAGAAGTCACCATTTTATTGCATCAGTTCTCGCAAAAAATATCGATATCCGATTCTCAAACCTCAGTGCACTCTTTTTGTTTTTTGTTGGACTTGTGCCGTTCTCAACACATCTCCTAGGGACATATAGTTATCTTGATACAGCGATCGCCGTATTTGCGACAAACATAATCCTAATCGGATTATCACTTTTCTTTATGAGAAAGTATGTTATCCGATCATCAGAAATTGAAAATTCAGAATTTACAAAAACAGAAAACGAACATGCGAACATGCGAATACTGTTTCCTGTTGGAGCAGCGGTTATGGCGATACTCGTCTCATTCCTTAACAATCACATAGCACTTTTCTTGTTTACCATGGCAGTACTCTTTAATCTCTCACGCAGAAGTACTCGATACATCTTCGCAGTTATCAATCTATTTCGAAAAGAAAAAACGCAATAGGCGGGGATTATACACAGCCCTCCATTGCTTGAATATGTATGTGTAGTATCATAGAGATATATGGATGAACAAACAGACTTAGGTTTCGAAGCCGAGAATAAAAATAAAAAAGTTATTATCGGTATTATCATTTTCGTGATACTTGTTATTGGTGCAATTTGGAGTGGAAATAAATTAAAGAAATCAAACGAGGTTTCGTACGACTCATCAGCGATTGAATCAGATCAACCTGCTTCACCGCTTGCAGTTGAGAGACTCAATGTGTGCTTCCACCATGCAACAAAAACAAAACGCGGATTCTATGACACGATTATGCTTCGTGTGAATATAAATGGCACAGACATTGATGGAGAACTTTCTAATTACCCAGCTGAGAAAGACTCAAAGATAGGACTCTACAAAGGTACTGTTGGACAAGCTGACCCAATTACAGGTGAACGCATCGCGACAGTATGGTGGGACGCAGTAGCAGAAGGTACTCAAGTCACAGAAGAGCTCATCTTTAAATTCACAAACACCACAGCTACACTCCAAACTGGCGCCATGATGGACAAAGGCGATGGAACGTATGTGTACCAAGATAAGACAAAATTAACAAACAGTGTACCTCTTGGACAAATGGCTTGTGATTCTCTCACAGAGAAGAAAACAGAAATGTGGATTACGAAATAGTAACAACAAAAAATCTCCCCATCATGGGGAGATTTTTTGTTTGACAGTACAATACTAAAATAGTACTATTTCCTTAAATTCGAAGTCAAACTTAAAAACAACGCAAAATGGGCAAAAGAAATCATCAGACAGCTGAAGGGAAAGAGCTCCCTCAACACAAAACAGAAGGTGCAGAAAGTGAAGCATCACCTCAAAAAGTATGCTCACTGGTTATCGAAACTTCAAATGGAAAAGTTCTCATCCAGGCGTTGTTTTCGAACAGATTCCAACATCACGTAATAAAACCACTTTCTCACAAAGAACCATCGACCCTGAGCGATGAGGAAGTAATTAAAAAGACGTTACATAAATTCATGGGTTTTGATTATGACACAAAAAATATCAAAGTATTTACCTCCTTTGAATTGCCAGATGGGAACGGTAAAAATTTGCACTTTATTCCTTGTTATTTAAAATTACAAAGCCCGATAGGGGATGTCACCGGTAATTTTCACTTGATGGAGTTTAGTATACTACTGAACAAAAACAAGAAAAAACCGATTGTCATAAAAGGCAAGAAAGAAGATTATTTTGTAACTGAAGCATTGATGAGAACGATGCGCCTTATTGCAAAAAGACGGCCTAAATATAATTCAAAATAATCAGGTATCCTGATTCAGGAAAGCGTGAAAGAAATACTATTTCTTTCACGCTTTTTTATTATTTATATATCGTAAATACCTATGCATAATACTGAATACTTGACAATACCTACTTATATGTTTATAATGCTTAAAATTTTAAACCCAAAAAAGTAAAACGTTATGATTAAAAAAACTTCCAAAGGATTCAAGCACCTGGTGCTAGGCCTTTTATGTGTAGCACTTTTTTCTTTTTCAGTAGTGCCGAAAGAAACAACCGCCCAAAACACATCTACGAAGAAAAAAACTTCCGATGTGTATTTGAAAAAACAGCTCACAGGATGGATTGAAGTTGGCAGATTTGACTCAGTAACTGGTCAGAGCAACGGCTATGTAAACATTACTGACAGTACTGGAACTTTGATTACAAACATCAATCAGGTGGTACCAGGGAGTACATACATCCTTAAAAAGCCCAGCACGGGCCTCTGGGTGACACCTCCAGGAATGCTCGTTACAGGTAAGTATTATGAGATCGAAACAACCCTGAATGCTAATGTAATCCTCATATCATTATCGTACCCGCAAAAATCTACAGAGAAAACATTTCCGGGCTACTGGATCAGGGTAAAAGTTTTACAAGCGGGGTAGATATAACAGATATTGTTATAGACACACACACGAACCTTCTACGGGAACACAACAAGCCAAAAACAAAGATACGCCAGCGGTACTATATATGTATATGCTGGCGTATTTTCTGTATATTAGAGTCGCAAAAGGTATATTGTGCGACATTAACATATAAAATAAATACCCCTCTAAATAAGGGTTCAGTAACCGAGGCACCTATCTCCCCTCGAGTATTCGTTTATTTTTATGCTGACGTATGAGATGCCACACAATCATTAAAGATGCGGACTTCTTTATTATATTCAGCTACTTTTCTTTTTGTTTCTAAAATGAGTGCATTATAGATATCTACGAGTTCATTGTAGGCCTTTATCTGCTCACCTTCTGTCTGACCCTGATACACTGCCCCGCTGTCGATTAAGCTTCGTCGAGCACTGAGGTCGCTTTCCATGCTCGCAATTTTTTTCTTTTGCAACGAAATAAAACTCAACAAGACATGGTCTGCCTGAGGACAAGCACTTTTAGGTAATCCGAAATGTTGAACAGCCATCCAGACCGTTCGACCTTCGAAAGTATTCTTGCCAACAGCGACACCGATTTCAGAATAATGAGTGTTTAAAATGTTCGCACGATGACCGGGACTTGCCATCCATGCATCAACGAGCGCTTGATCATCTTTAAAGTTACCCAGCGCGAGATTCTCTCCAATAATAATAAAATCATACCCCACTTCTTTGCCAAGATCGCTTACTTCCACACCCACAGGAGATGTGTGTTCAAAATATTGTCTCATGAACATATCTTGCAATTTTTTCTCAGCAGCAAAATCAAGTTTAGAATTTTTAATCAGTGGCTTGAGATTCCCATTTTGCTTACGTGCAACATTTGAAAGATTCACAATAGCATCGGCAGAGAGCGAAGTCGTAGTATTCGTACCAAGGAAACTATTAAGCACACGCAAGGCTCCTGGAGCGTCCACGTGAGTATCTGTAGTAGCTGTTTTCTCACGAATAATAGAAATATCTTCCTCGGAATCGCCGGAATCCTCTGCTACGCCTACGGTATTGGTCTCTACGAAGATGTCTCTAACTCTACTGAGTGATGACCCGGCTTTTGTTTCCACATATCCAGCGATTTGTGTATACGCATGGCGAATATCTTCTTTCATTAAAAAGATTGAATAAATAACGAACCCTATAATAATAATTTGAAAAAAGAATCGCATAGTATGTTACTAACACGAAGAAGAACGTTGGTATCCGGCATCCTCGGCTTCACCTGAACTTACAAACCAGATTTTATTTTCTTCTTTTATACGTTTCGCCCCTGCGCATGTTGACGTATAATATAGTTTACCATTTTTTGACGCGACAAATGGCAAAGATGGAGTTGTGGAGAAGGAAGAGGATGGAGATTGTGTACTCTTATTCGTTACGACCTTTGCATAATTACCCGCGGAAGCACCTTGATTTAAAATCTGGACAGGACTCGGAGAACGCTCATCAATAGAGACAGAAAGCCGTCCAAAGCCAAACGACGCCACCCCTACCCCAACAACCACACAAAGATACATAAATGTCTGTGTGTCAATACCCATCCACCCCTTGATTTTATTAAATAAATTAGGTATACTCATACCTACTTATTATAAATGATATAAAAGCTATAATCTAGCATATTAAGACACTATGGCACATAGAAAAGCCGGAGGTTCGGCCAAAAACTTAACAGATTCAAATCCAAAGTATTTAGGTACGAAGCTTTATGCTGGTGAAAAAGCAAAAGCTGGATCTATCATCATTCGTCAGCGTGGTACAAAAATCCTCGCTGGTACAAATGTACTCGTTGGTAAGGATCACACCCTCTTTGCCTCAAAGGAAGGGATAGTAAAATTCGGAACAAAACGCAAGACAAATTTCGACGGAACAAAATCAGTAAAAAAAGTTGTCCACGTTATCTAACTCAAAATAAAACACCCCGAGCGCGCTCGGGGTGTTTTATTTTGTAGCAAGAATTTTCACACTATACTCCCCTACACTCTTCCCTTTCACAATACGAATCGTATGATCCCCCACGCTTTTAATATGAGGAATTTCGATGCATGATTCATCATAGGTGAGACCAGAAATATCCTTAATCACCGCCACAATCTCTCGTGCGGTGATTGTTTTGAATAGATGACCCTTTTCATTTGCACGCGCATGTAGCACAAGAGCGTGAGTCTTGAGCGTATTGAGTGTTTCTTCGAATTGAGCCTTCTGTGTGTCCTGCATGCGCTTCTCTTTGTCGAGCATATCATTGATGCGTCGAAGATTCGCCGGCGTCGCGAGCTCAGCAAGACCCTTCGATAAAAGTACGTTTTGAGCGTAGCCTTCTTTGAAATCTTTTACTTCATATTTTTTACCAACTTTGGGTATATTGGTTAAGAGAATAACTTTCATCCCGTTAGAGGTAGGAAGCGCCTAATCTATTTTTAAGATAGCGCTTGCCCATACCAGATTTTAAATATAATTCTCTCGACCGTGCTTTTTCTTCTGACATACATGCTTCGTAATAAATAATGATAAATGGACCCCTGTTTTTTGTATACGTAGATAAACCTTCGTTATGCTGTGTTAGGCGCTTCCGTAAATCCTTTGTATATCTTACCATCTTTTTTGCTTTTTAAAATATAGGTGTAGTAGAACATACATAACCTCTAACGGGATTCATCCCGGTTTTTAAAAAATATTTTTAATTTTGTCCTCGTACGATTTCGAGAGCCTTCTCCATTTGAGTATCTCTCTTTTGCTCAACATCTTTCGCTGTAATTGAAACCTTTACATCAGGAGTTAATCCTTCGGTAGAGAGAGACTTCCCATTTGGTGTGAGCCATCGAGCGACGGTGACTTTGAGCGAGGTCGTATCAGTCACAGGAATGAGTTCTTGAACTGAACCCTTACCAAATGTTTTTTCACCGACAAGCGTTGCGATGTTATGCTCCTGAAGCGCACCAGCAAGAATTTCTGAAGCCGATGCTGAGCCACCATCAATCAATACCACGAGCTTTAGATTCTCATTGAACAATCGAGGGCCATAGCTTCGAAAGACTTGTGGTTTTCGCTTTTCTCCAAAATCTTCAGTTACAATCACCTTACCTGCATCAATAAACCATGAAGCGATTTGAATCGATGAATCGAGATATCCTCCGGGATTGCCTCGCATATCGATGATCAGCTTATCTGACTCTAATTCCCTGAAATCATTGAGCGCCGTTCGGAAAAGCTCTGCGGAATTTTCAGAGAAACTATAAAACTTAATAACAAAAATCTTACCAGGTTTTGTCTCTGTTTCAATTGTTGGGATAAAAATATCATCACGAATAATAGTAAATTCACGAGTATTTTTCTCTCCAGGACGCAACACAACGAGACTCACAGGAGTCCCCTTTGCCCCACGAATCAAACTGATTGCTTTGTCTGTTGTCATTTCATTCGTCGTTGCTTTGTCGATACGAATAATCTTATCCCCCGCTTTGATTCCTGCTTTTGATGCGGGAGTATCTTTGAGTGGAGAAATAATTGTAAGCACTTTGTCTTTTATCCCAATTTCGGCACCAATACCACCAAACGAGCCATGAATTTCGTCATTGAACAGTTTGTTTTCTTCAGGACTAAAAAATACTGTGTAGGGATCGCCGAGTGAGTCAGCTAAGCCTTGGGTTGCCCCCCACACACGATCTTGATCAGAAAATTTTTTCGCGTAGAGTGACTTCTCGTTTAATAGATTCCACACTCTCCAGAATGTATCGAAATCGGCAGTTGTTTCGACTTGTGGCTCTTTGTGTGAAATTGAGGCAATCTTTTCAATAGCAGGCCGGCGAGCATACCCCATATATGCACCGAGGGCAAAAACACCCCCAATGATTACCACTGAGGACAGGACATAGAGTACTGTTCGAATGTTTCGATTCTTCATATAGACCAATTATTACAGAATTACTGAGTAGTTTCAACTAGAAGCGCAGACGGGGTATATTTATTGGACGGATCCCATAACATCCATGAAGTAATGCCATTATCATAGGTAGCTTTCATTTGGGCACGGACTAATTCCTTTGTATAGGTTGCTCCCATGTCGAAATCCTGGAGCCATGGGCGAATCTTGGCAATAGAAGTGCCTGTTTTGCGTGTACGCACGACTGCATGCTCAAGCGCTCGGTCGATAATCATGTATGGCGATGTCGCTGGATTCTTGTACCCCGCGTGACCTGACGGATAGTGTGATGGATATACCATCGGCGCGAGGAAGTCGAAATGTGGAAGTGCTTTTTCCCACACTTGTCCGATTCCCATATCGTCGAGAACTTCTGTAGTAAGACCAAACAAATCACCAGAGATAGGAATATTTGTATCCTTCTTCATCTGCTGTGCAAGGTAAATAAAGAAGGACTCAATGTTATCGGCACGAGTTTTACCCGGCTCAAGATTATAGTTGATATCTTTCATGTTGCCATCTGATGGATAGCGGATGTAGTCAAAATTGATTTCATCGAAACCACGTGCGTATGCTTCGTTGGCGATACGAATCGTATAATCCCAGACTTCCTTTTTTGTTGGATCAAGAAATGACAATCCCTTGCGGTCTTTCCACACACCTCCGTCACTTTTCTTTCGAACAGCCCATTCTGGCTTCTTGCCTGTCATGTAGGGATCTTGGAATACTGCCACACGAGCAATAACATAAATATTTTTCTGATGAAGAATTTTGATCAGTGTATCAATATCAGCAATACGCTTCTCAACAGAACCAAAGCTTGCAAGCACAGGGTCGTTCACAGGGAAGCTAATTCTTCCTGTGGAATCTTTGACATCAATAATAACTGCATTTAATTCTGTATCATCAATAAGTTTGATGAGTGGTGTTCGGTGTTTCGTTGAACCAGCAACCCAACTTGAGAGATAAATCGCCTTCACTGATTCTGGTGTCTTAATATGCACAACACCCTCAGAAAGAGTCAGGGTTCCTGGTCCTGTTGCGATAGCCACACTAGTCCCCGCGACAGCTTGTGCCTGAGAATTTGTCGCAGTGGCAACTTGATTCTCAGGATTTACATATTCAACATTACTATATACACCAGAAAAACGAGAGAGAACAACAACTCCACATGCTATACCGGCTAGACATAATGGAGCAATAATATATCGTTTTTTTAGATTGGAAAGCATTAGTATAGTGTTTATGAATGAGGATTCATGCTATCCACAAATGATTGCATTTTATTGTCGTCTTTTGGTTCGCGGGCACGTGTTTGTTTATAAAAAAGATATGAAAGATAGATGAGAGAAAATCCAGTAATCACAAAGAAAATACTTCTCCACATGTTTGGAAATCCTAAAAATGGAAGAATAGTAACCCAGATTCCTAGAAAAAGTAATGTTCGTTCTTTTCGCATCCCATTAGAAGCATACCGTGGTCATACCAACGGCAACACTTGAATTACTGCTAAATTTTATTTGGTTATTTTTCATAAATTTATTTTTACCCTGTGACTACGGACTTCTAACGGGACAGGTGTTATCTATTATATCGTATTTAACGCGGAGCAACAATGATGACAAATTCACCTTTTTGTTTTTCGGGATGTTCCGCAATATATGCTTCGAGCTCCTCGGGGGTTCCCTCTACGAATTGCTCGAACTGTTTGGTCAGCTCTCGTGCAAGCATTACTCTATGGTGCGGAGTATGCTCTCGGAGTGATGCGAGCGTCTTTAGAACACGATGAGTAGACTCGTAGAATGCCACAGGACGAGCTGATTCTGCTATTTCACGAAACAGAGTCTCTCTCCCCTTTTTGTGAGGTAGAAAGCCAAGGAATAAAAAGTCAGGAGCAGGAATCCCGCTCGCAGAAAGTGCAGAGACAAGAGCGCTCGCGCCTGGTATCGGCACGACCCGAGCATTTGAACCAAATGCTTCACGGACGTGCGAGACGAGTAGCACCCCAGGATCAGAGATACATGGCGTTCCCGCATCAGAAACGAGGGCGATGTTCTTCCCCTCTTTGAGCATTCGGATAATTGCAGACTCCTTACTCATCGTACTGTGAGCGTGATAACTGCTTGTCTTATTTTTGATATCGTATTTATGTAAAAGTTTGGACGTCGTGCGAGTATCTTCACATAAAATCAGATCGACTTCTTTCAGAATCCGAATAGCCCGAAGCGTGATGTCTTCGAGATTTCCGATAGGTGTGGCGACGATATAGAGTGTGCCGATATCTTCTGTCATGAAAATGATTATAGCATAAAACACCCTACCGTTAGGCAGGGTGTTTTATGCGCATCCTTTTACTATCTCTTATATAAACATCAAGAGAGCACCTGCGAGAGCAAGATTTTTCATAAAATTAATTTTATTATTCATCTTGTGCATTGGGTCAGAATCTTTCCAGAACGCATGCATGATAAACGATGTCGGGATGAGAAACAATACGAGCAACACGGCTGACTGTGGGAGACTAACATTAAGTACAAATCCGAGTCCACCAACGAGAAGCATCACACCTGTAACGAGTACTGAGAGATGCGCCATTGGAACCTTCTTACTATCTGCGTAACCAGTGAGTGTCTTTCTATCTTTAAAATGACTGATTCCAGAAATCACAAAATACATTCCAAACATAATCCGTCCTAAAATTACAATAGCCATAGCATATAAAATATTTACCAATAATAGCTCTATTGTACCATAGTAAAACCCCGATATTGGAAATTTCCAAGATCGGGGTTTCTTTGTTTCATTTTTTCTTTAACTAAAGGATCGTTGATCAATTTTCTTCTTCCGTGGCATGTTGCTGACAGAGTTATATATCAATATCTCATACCCATACATGCTGGCAATTTTTTCTTCCAACAAAGTGAAGTACCCGCGTTTGTCTGACCTAAATTTCTCGGAAGGATCCCCTACGAGAATAAGGTGTGTAAATGAAGAGTGCTTGTCAATCAATGCCTGGTCAGCACGTAATCGAACCTGAGGATCAGGCGGTAATACATGATGAGTAGTAGGCAAATTTTTTGAAACCTCTGTATTAAGAGCACTCGCAAGACGGCTCAAAAAGAAACTGTCTACGTAGCCCGTTAATGGGATTACACCGGGTGCCTTCCCTTTCGGAATAAAGTGATTCATGTCCGAGTCGGGATTTGCTCCATACGCACAACGAATAATTTCGTCAACAATAAAATCTCTGTTTTCAGGAACAAAATCAGTTCCATCAAGAATCAAAATTCTACACATATAATTTGGGTTTAAATTTATTTCAGAGTACCGAATAATCCCCTTTTTGTCAACTAGAGAGTTGATAATAATTCAAAATTCTGTTATTTTACAAAAGTACTTGTTTTTATGGCCCTATCGTCTAACGGTTAGGACATCGCCTTCGAGAGGTTGAAATTTGGGATAAGGGCCCCAAATAAAAGACTTGTGATAGTATTATATGAGCACATGCGAAAGATAATACAGAACAAGTGTACTGCTTCTGTAAGAAGGTAAATTCAGAAGAGATTCCAGATTAAACAATTTAATATCAAAATATTGGCCTCATCGTCTAACGGTTAGGACAGCGGGTTCTCAATCCGCTAATCGGAGTTCGATTCTCCGTGAGGTCACATTACAAAAAAAACCAGAAGAATTGGTGTTTTTTGTAATGTGACCTCAAGCAAGTAAACTACTTTACTTGCGTCAGAGAATCGAAAAGCTTTTCAATACATATGAAAATTTATTTGAATATGCTGAAAAGGTGTACTGAACCTGTAAGGTTCGATAAGCGTACTCGCGTTCTCTGTGAGTTCACCATCAACAGCTAGCACGAGTAGCTTGCAAAATAGCCTCCTTCGGGAGGCTATTTTGCATTAACCCAAAGCTTATGAAAAAACTTATCCAACGCGGCACTATCCTTAGTTGAAAGAGCGACAATTAACGCTGGGCTATTAGAGGCGGCGTCTTTGATAGACGGACCTATGATATAGGCTCGGTCATCTACTATTAAAAATCGGTCGTGCAAATCTTTGTATTTTTTGATTGCATACTTCGAATACTCCGTCATGAATCTTTTTTGTCTAGTATCAAAAGCTGTCTGGTTCGCAGAAGGAATATGCGAATAGATTAATTGAATCGGAACCGTCTTTGGTATAGAGTCCAAGACCGTATCAAATATTGTTTCATCAACATACGAGTCTACTATAGCTACTTTCGTCGTAGCTCCAGACAAGGTTGTACGTAAGAACTTATCAAAAGAATGGGTGCTTTTCTTTTCAAAGATACACAAAGAGTTTTCTGCTATCACAGCTGAAGCAGTTTGAGGTGAAGATAGCCCTTCTATGTGCTTGATACCTTTTAATGTCACGGTGAAAATACCCTTTTTACCATCAACTGGTTTGAGCCATGACTGTCCAGTTGCACGATTATAAACAGATGCGTTGTATTTGGTTTTGAGAACAACCTTGCTCCATTTCTTCACTGCCTCAGCCACAGTGACTTCCTTGTTGGTTTCGCCTGCACATAAATGGGTGGCAACAGCCAAAAACTTCTCATGACCGCTCATTTTTCTGAGGGGCAAACTTGAAAGAAATGAGGAGATTGTTTCAGTAAAATCCATATTATTTGAAGATGTCTTTCCAGTTCGGTCGCAGTGAATAGAAAGAACTCTTTGATGAATCGACCCAATCGCTCTCTTTCGCTCTTACTGTGTACGCTGAGGAGTATTTATACTTGATGATACCTTTCATCTTTGACCATTCTTTCTGTATATCAGCCAAAGGTGCCATATCACTCTTCTGTTGGTTCATAAAATACGCAACCATGAGGACAAAGACTTTTGTGCCTGAGAATCCCTTGGCGTATTTCTTGAAGAAAGCTCGGGACTGCATCGAGAAGTCAATCTCAACTTCGGCAGTATCTGCATTCTCAACTGGCTCAGCTACCGAATGGACATGAGTGGGTGTTTTTTCTTCTACACCAAGCAGGCTCAACGCATGTTCCGTTGCCTTTTTAATTATCTGCAGTTGTTTTTCCAGTTCTGTATTATTCATACTATTTTTCAATCTGATTGATAAAGTTCTCACCAGAAGCCGTAAGGTGCCACGCTTTTTTTGAGTCCTTCTTCTCATCGTCTTCGACGAGATACCCCTTGTCGATGTTCTTATTGATCTTATCGTTGAGGTTTGATGGGACAACCTCCTTTGCGAGCTTGAACACTTTGGTCAGATCATCGATGTTGAATGGGGTGAGACCCACAGTATGTTCGATGTAGTAACAAAGGATCAGTGTCTTTTGAACTTCACCCGAGGGTTTCTTTTCGAGGAGGAACTCCTTCGGAGAAATCTGCTTTTGAGATACTCCTATCGAAGCAGGTGCGGAGCCTTGTATTTTTGCTTCCAGTTTTTGGATTCTCTCTTCATGCTCCGCGAGCATTTTTGCTATTGATGTATTATCCATATGATTACTGATTAAGCTTGTTAAGTTTCTCGACCACCTCATTTATGCGATAGTTCGGTATGTAGTAGCTTGAGTCGGCAGTATTCTTCTTGATTTTCTTGGAATCAAAGAGTTTCTTCAGTGTGCTTTTTACTGATCCTTCCGGCATAATATCCATGGTGGTGATGTCGCCCTGCGTCATACCATCACGCTGACCATCGACAAGGAGCGAGAGCGCCTTGGAAGCCATGAGGATGATTTCAATCTTTTCGGCATTGCCGTTTACTTTCTCGAATGCAGGCAATACAGCGATGGCATTGGTAGTTCGGTCGAGGATAATATAAGGCTTGAGTGCCACAGCTACAGTTCCACGATCGATCGCCTTAACGTCATCGGAAAACAAATCTGCGAGAGGGTCCTTTGTGTTTTGGTTCATATGTTTGTTTTTATGAAAAGCTTATAAAAGTAGTTTTATCGGCTACAGATGATAGTATACACCCGCAGAGAACTGCGTGTCAAATTCCTGTACTGTCAAAATCCTGATTGTCATATATCTTCAGCTTCACTGGCTGAGTACTGTACTATTTTTATCCCACCCCTTGCCTAGAGGGATATTTTTATACCCTTATAGCTTACAAGCGTAGTAAAGACTACGATATTACTTGCCATGCAGAACTAAATGTTTAGATAGGTCTGCATTTAGTACTCAAAGTCCTTATTACATAAGGTGATATTGGGCTTCAGTTTAAGCCATGAATTGGTCTAAATTGGTTTTTTACACATATGAATATGTAGTAAAATAGATAATTATTTGAGTTATCATAAAATAACTTATTAATATGCCTATATATAAGGCTTATTTATATATTTAGATAACTAAAGTTACTATAACAACACAGTAATATATAGCTTTGTGAAGAACTGCGTGTCAAATTCCTGTACTGTCAAAATCCCGATTGTCATATATCTTCAGCTTCACTGGCTGAGTACTGTACTTTGTCCATCGGTTAGTCTCGGTTCTCAATACCTCAGGATATTCAGCCAAAGAGCTAGGTTGCACAAAATAGCCCTCACAGGGCTATTTTTAAGTACTTGTTAACCTTTTTAAATCCTCTTACAATTCAAATGAGTCCCAACCTTTCATTACAGGAGTATATGAATATTCTTTGCTAGAGTTTATCTTCCAGCCATTTACATCTTTCACAGCAATTCCACCAGCGAATCCTTTCTTACCTTTAAGCCATTCTTGCAACGCTTCAGCTTTATATTTCGTATCGTTTGATTCGGCGGTAAAGCCAGCTTTGGTATCGACAATCCAAACCTTGTTCTTAGTCTTTATAATCCAGTCAGGGTAAAAGAGTTTCTCTTTATTCTCATCAGCATTGTAATAAGAAATTGAGAAATACTCACTTCCTGAGTCTCCGTTCTTATACCACCACTCAACATTCTTGTTTTCATCCAATAATTTTATAAACGACTTTTCATTATCAACAACCTCTTTGGCAATATAGAAAGGTTCCATCGCTGAACGCCTCACTTTCATTTCCTCATAATTATCAGTGAAGAATAGAGAAGATCGAGGAATCTCGATTATTTCTGTTCGCTTTGATCTAGCAGACTTCTTGTTCACTTCCTGATCACGGATCGGGCGGTATGTTTCTAGTACTTCGCCAATGATAGGTCGTAGCACACCCCCTTCTTTAAGTAAGTCATTAAGGATCACTTTGTACGAATGAGTACGGTCATCACCAAGAACTGGAAGTAGCCACACATTGAGAGCAGTCTTGAGCTTTCCCCATGAACGCTCTGGTGCAAATTTCTTATTCTCATCAGTCTGCTTACCAACAATATTGAAGCAAACAAGGTTATAAAGTCTTTCAATATCATGTTGTGACATTTCCTGATCATGGCTTCCGCCCTCAGCGAGAAGTTCCTTAGTGAAGTTGTCATAATCATCAATTTCAACACCCACGATAATACCGTTAGTTACTTGCGGTTTAAGTTCAAGACCTTTTGCTACAAGTTTTTTCTTTGTTTCGCTATCATTTTCTTTAATACCAAAAGCCTTATTAGCAATCTTCTTGAAAGTGGTCTGGAATGTGTCTCCTAGGTCGTTATAGTCAGAACGACTCATAAATACAGATTCGATCTGAATTGCCTCAACATCCTTTCTGCGATAACTACCATAAATAGCAGGCTTGTTTTCGGACTTTGATTTGTCGTACTCGCTGATAACCTCGTTTCGTTTGTAGTTCGTATAGAGATAGCCAAGATTAAGCTCAGGCTTACCAAAGTGAGTACCTAGTGGCATACGCAAAATTCGTCCAACGGTTTGGATCGCAAATGTTGGATTCTTAATCTCTCGAAACATCACTAATACACCAGCACGAGGACAATCCCAGCCAGTAGCAACAGCTTGTTTAAAGAGAAGGAATGATATAGATGAGTTGCTTCTTTCAACATCCTCGAGATTTATTTTGTCCTCTGAAAGCCAGACGGCAATATTATTCTCAGACACTCCTTTTTTCTTGAGGTAGTTTGTGACTATTTCCTGCTTATTAGTATTACTGGTTTCAGTTGTTGCTTTATCATCATTCGGAAGTTGTATCAAAACAAGTGGATTGATATCAAGATTAAGTTCCTTGTAGTACTTAAGCAATTCTTCACGCTTCTGATATGCAAGCTCAAGAAGAATTTCATCCTGATCCATTCCTTTGAACTGCTTTTGATTAAGGTCTTCTTCTGTTTGGAAGATTATCTTTTCTTTAATCAAACCCTCTTTAATAACGTCCTCTCTTCGTACACGAACAAAACCAGCAGTCTTATCCTCAAGATCGCTTAATGTTGGCTCAAATTTTGGAGTAGCAGAGGTACGGATAATTATTTTTGGCTTGATAAGCCCATCGATAAGTTCAAGTGCTTTCTCGGTATCAGCACCAAGGTGCTCTTCATCGATAATTACAACAATCTTTCTATTTTCTTCATGAGTCGAATCGATCATTCCATCAAAAGAAATGTCTTGTTCATTATCTTTGCGAATCTTAAGAACTTCTTTTGATTGCCCTTTAAGCTTTTCCCAGTTTATGAAAAATACGCTGTTGCGTGTCATAACCTTACGATTAAGGTCATTAATATCCAAAAGCTCAAGTTCGGAAGCGCCACCGTAATATTCAAAAAGTTTGCTCTTACTTTGTTCAACAAGCGTTGGACCTTTGGACATCCAGAGAAAGGCAACATCGTTACCAACAAAGCGAGGATCAGAGATTATGTCACGCAAAAACTGAGCAAGCATTACTGTCTTACCTGAACCGGTCGGTGACTTAAATACTAATGGTAATTTAGTAGATGAAGACTTCCAAAGATCCAGAAATTGATCTTTGAGTTTTGCTATCGCGGTTTCTTGAAATGGTTTTAGTGGAAACATAAATTATAGGCGGTTAATTTCCTTGTATACTTCAAGGATAGGTTCAGGAATATCCTCGACGCGGATATTTGCAGAACTATATTCACTCTTGTATTCATTCTTGCCCCAACTGAAAATATATAAAACTGCTGGCTGTTTCTTTTTTTCAAGTAGATCAATAAGATCCTGTAACTTTTCTTTATCCTCTTTGAAGTAAATTGCTGTAGTCTTTCCATGACCTTCGAAGATTTGCCACCAATCATTTTTTTCTACTTCTTTTAAAGTATTTTCACGGAGACCAACCATTTCACCAGCTTGGTAGGTTAACTTAACCTTTGCCTGATCAGGTGTGTGATGAAGTTTCTCAATATCTACGAGATCGGTTTTGTAATATCGAAGACTGGTCGAATACCCAGAAACTTTTTCTCCTTTACTATTTTTATAACCCTTGATAAGCCTCTTAGTTCGTTCAAATGTCACATCTTCACAGATATTGTTTTCATTATTGGTACAAAGAATAAATTTGCGATTACCACCATCCTGATTGTTCATCTTAAGAACTGCTTGACCAGTTGTACCTGATCCTGCAAAGAAATCTAAAACTACAGCATCTTGTTTCGCCGACTGCTCTAGACAGTATTCTATTAGAGCTACTGGTTTTGGATTATTAAAGTCGGTGTCAGGAATGATTTCTTTCAAAGCCTTTGTTCCAGCATCACTTGAAAACTCACTACCGAACCAAAAAGACTTAGCCTTAATTCTTTTTAAGGAATTTTCCTCATTGTGTAAATAATCTTTTTGAACAACATCATATTCGTTTCTCTTTTTTACAAAAGATACACTCAATTCATTTATTCTTTCCTTAAACGTCTCCTTACCCCAACGCCAGTTACCTTCAGCACCATTAGCCAATTTCGGTAAAATTTCTATTGGGTTTTTAAAATCTTTTTTATCAAGACTTAATTTTCCTGATTCTTTATCAAAGTAAATTGGATAAAACAAATTAGGACGATCTTCTCTGAGAGAATTATCACCTCTTTTTCTAAGCCCTAAAAATCTATAGAGACCTCTTTCGTCCTTAAATTTATATTCCTTTATATATTCGTCAGGAACTTTCACCCCGAGAGTTTCAAAATTACTCTTCTTGTATATTAAGAGATTCTCGTGTGTCGTAGCAATATACTTATCGTCACTTCTACCTTTTAAGTTATTTACTACTGTTATGTTTGCAATAAAATTTTGAATGCCGAAGATCTTGTCCAGCAACAATTTGAGTTGTGCCAATTCATTATTATCGATTGATACAAAAATGACGCCAGTATTTTTAAGTAGCTCTCGTGCAAGAGAAACACGAACGTGCATGAAACTCAACCATTTTGAATGCCTATATGCATCCTCTTTATCTACATAGCAATCATTATATTTAAAGTCGTTATTACCAGTGTTATAAGGCGGGTCAATATAGATAACATCAACCTTTCCTTTGTGGGTGTAATTTAAAACAGAAAGTGCATGGTAGTTATCACCTTCAATTAAAATATTTTCATCTTTTGATTCATCGGTCGTAACTACAGGATCGATACCTTTCTTTTTTTCTTTCAAACGTAAAATAGGAACATTCCGTTTGCAATCTTCCACAATTTGTTCTGACTTGTCTTCCCATGCCAAACCATATTTATTACTTTTTCTTGCCTTTTTAAGCTCCACTTCTAGTTCGGAGATTTTCTTAAGCAAGGCTTTTTCATCGGAAATATTGCGCAACATATATAAAAACTATTTTAACACTTTCTGTCGTATTTTGACAGATTAGGTAGTTTGTTATTTACCCCCCCTACTCCGTCGTTACCCCGTCAAATTCAGGAGCATTCGCCTCAGCTTCGGCTTTTGTTGCTCTCACAACCCCGTCTTTATGATGAGAAGGAGAATAAATAGTATATAGTTTCAACGCTTCTGTTGCTGATGTATTGATAACATTATGCGTCGCTCCTGCTGGGACAATCACCGCATCTCCATCACCGACAGTGTACTCAGTACCATCAATAATCACTTTCCCCTCCCCTTTTTCAAAACGGAAAAATTGATCATTGTCATAATGTGTTTCGGTGCCAATTTCTTCATTCGGAAGAAGAGACATCAACACAAGCTGAGAATGCACGCCCGTATAGAGAACATGGCGAAAATCAGTATTCTCGCGTGTGAGTTTCTCGATATTACCCTTATATCCTTTTTTCATAATTTAATTATATCAGAAAAAGCCCGCACTTTGATAGTACGGGCTTTTTACAATAAGACAAAAGAACATGATTTAAACCCTGTCTGGCAATTTGGAATCCAAGATTTCCCGCCTTAATTTTTCTACATGCTTTGAATTGAGACCTTTTTCTTTTTCGTAAAGAGAAACACACATTAACCCTTCTTGCTTTGAGAGAATAACGCCACTTAAAATGATTTGGTCTGCTTTACTAAAACCAAAAACAATGAGTCCGTGCTTCCCGCAACCGCATGCTTTAAAAATAGGATCCGATGATTCATCAAAATCTGTATCGCCAAAAATTTTATTAAATAAAAATCCCATAAGAATGTCTTGGCTCATAGAAAGAAGTTCTTCGTGGTCGTCATCTAACAAATCAACAGGAAAATCTTTTGAGTAAATCGCTGTTTTAAAAATTTCAACAGCTTCAAGTTGAGTAATCTTCTTCTCACTCACAAGATCAGGGAGGGCTGAAAATAATTGTTTTTGGGTTTCAAAGAGAATCGGTGGCTCGTTATTCGCAAATACGATACGAGCATTTAACCCCGCAGGGTTGATTATTAGTTTAGCGTTAGCCATATCAAAGAGTTTTTTATTTAAAAAAGATAATAACATAATGTTTTAAATCAGTCAATGTAAAAGGGACGCATGTGCGTCCCTTTTTTTGTTAGAAAAATTAATACTTTTAGTCATCAGAAGCAGAAGATTGTACTTCAAGCACTGGCGTAACCGGATGTGAGGAACATAATGTCACCAAAAGATTTGATACGAGCCTTTGTTTTCCCTTTTGATCAAATTCATCAATAACTTGCTCGTCCTTTAGTTGTGCAAGAGTATCCTTGATGATACCAACTGCTCCTTTTGCCATTGTGGCTCGGGCATCAATCATTGATTGTGCTTGCTGACGCTGAAGCATCATTGCTGCAATTTCAGGAGCATAATTCAAGTTGGTAATACCAGCACCCTCCACAACCTGACCTGCCACAGCAAACTGTGCAGAGATTTCTTTTATCAATTCCTGGGTAATTTTTTCTGCATTACCACGAAGAGAAACCTCCCCATCATCAGCACTGTCCATGACGTGGTTCATTGCAAGAGTACGTAGTGCAACCTCACCCTTTGATTTAAGATACTTATCCAGATTGGATACATCAAAGGTGGCCATATAGGTATCATCTTCGCGATAATAAATTTCGCAGGCAATAACAATAGGATTACCATTCTTGTCGTTAACCTTGAGTTCTTTAACTGCGATTCTATTGCTAGCCAAGTTCCGTAAGGAGTATTGATCCAACCAAGATGGAATCCAATAGTACCCTGTTTTGCGTAGTGTGCCGATGTAATTGCCAACAAAAGTGCAAACAACAGCCTCGTTAGGCTTTAGGGTAATATTTCCGCCACAGATAACAATCGGAAGAATCAGTCCGAGAATTGCGGCTTTGCCCATAGCAAACCAACCTACAGGATCTGGGGAAATAAATAGTTCATAACCGTACCGAGCAAAATAACCAAACAGTACAAGACTTGTAATGAGGGTTATCCAACCACTCATAACAAAAGGAATTAATTTTTCTTTTTTCATAAGAGCTTAATTTATTTAAAAAATTTTGAATTATTATATACTATATATACAAAAATGTCAACATCTTCTATTCACAAAAATACCACACGCTGTGTGGTATTTTTGTGAATAATTACTTATCTCTCCCTCCACTCCTCCTCCTGCCTACACAGCAACTTCCCTTTCCATTCTGGATGCGCCATTATTTTCTCCACGGCCTTTTCGAGGCGAATACCTTGAGAACCCTTGAGAAGTACGATATCGCCTTTTTTAATATGTTCTGCGAGATATTCCCCCACCATATCTGAAGTATCAAAATGGAAAATATCTTTCTTAGCAAATCCACTCTCGAGTGCACCATTACCGATGAATTTCGAACGTGGGCCAACAAGCACGAGAACATGTGCAATATTCGATGCCTTTACACCAATAGTACGATGCGCCTCATCGGTAAATTTACCAAGCTCGAGCATGTCACCAAGGACGGCAATTTTCCTCTTACCAACCATCACATCGAGCGTCTCAAGTGCCGCCTCCATAGCCACAGGTGAAGCATTGTAGGTGTCATCAAGAATAATAGAATGATTGATACCTTCGATGAGAGATAATCGTCCTGGCGGAGTTGTAAATTCACTCACCGAAGAAATAGATGCGAGGAGGTCACAGCCAACCTCATGAGCAACAGCAATAGCAACAAGCGCAGACCCCACATAATGCATACCAATAACATCTGGCAAAATAACAGGAAATGTATTTCCACCATATTCAAGTTTAAAATTAAGTCCGAGTGGGATACTCATACCTTTAGCGCCAGCATTTTCGAGATACCCTGGATATGTCGCGTGGTAGGTCGCATTCTCACTGAGACCATAGGAAACTGTCTTACGATTTGCTTTCTCATGAAGTGCGTAGACTTTGTCGTCATCTTGATTAAGAATAAGTACACCATCTTTCTTTAAGGCAAATACGAGGGCGCTTTTTTCTTCGATTATTTTCTCTGTCGTACCAAGAATTCTACATGAACCGGCTTGTCGGGAAATCGTGTCACTACGACAATATCAGGCGCAAGCCATTTTGCAACACTTGTAATATCACCGGGCTTCCCTGCCCCAACTTCAAGCACCAGCCACTCGGGATACTCGTGACGCTTCATGAGCAACCAAAAACCTCGAGCAATATTCTCGAGCCAGAGATACATATTGTTCCACCCATTCGGCAGACCAAGAATTGTCAGCGGTAAGCCAATCTCACTATTAAAACTTTTCTCACTCTTGCGAACAGATTTGAATTTCGAAAGTACAGTAAAAATAGCATCTTTGGTAGATGTCTTCCCGACAGAACCCGTAATCGCAATTATTTTCGGCTTGTATCGACGAAGAATCATCTTGGCCTGCCATGTGATAATTTGAACGACGAGCGTCTTTGCTATTATTTTTATTTTTGAAGTGTAGCTCATGTGAGTATCGAAATATTAACGGTCGGGTGGTACAACGTAATAATTTACTAAGAATTTCGTAAGATTCACGAATGGCGGGATAAGTGTCTGCGAGGCATATTTTGCTTCATGTGGATTTTTCAAAAACAGAAAGACGAGGAATTTCGGATCGTATGCGGGGAAATATCCAAAGAACGAGTGGAGGTGACGATCTAAATAATACCCTTTTCCATTTTCTTGCGCTACTTGTGCCGTACCAGTCTTCGTGGCAATGCTGTAATGCTCGAATTTATGCGCTCCCTGATCGTATGACTCAAACACGTGCACGAGCATTCGAGAGATTGTTTCTGATGTTTCTTTCTTAATGACACCCGTACGAACGGCTGGATATTCAGGAATCTTTGAAAGTCCATTCTCATAACGAATTTGTTTGACGAAATGTGGAGTGATGAGATTCCCACCATTGGCAATCGCAGAAAACGCACGAGTCGCACCTATTGGCGTAAGTGCAATACCTTGGCCGAACGAAGCATTGGCGTACTCGATATCACGCGGACTCTCGAGGTTTTTAATCAAACCCGATGTCTCATTCGGTAAATCAATTCCTGTCTTTTCTCCGATACCATACGCTTTCATGTATGAACGAAAACGCTCATGTCCTAATTTATTTTCAATAAAGACCATTCCTGTATTGAGTGATTGATCAAGCACTGTCTGCATCGTCGAGAGTCCGCGAGCTTTCTTGTCGAAGTTCATTATTTGTTTCTTGTTTACCGTTACCACCCCTGCGTCAAAATACGTCGTTGCGGGAGTGAGTACATTCGCATCAAGCGCAGCCGCCATCACAAGAGGCTTAATAACAGACCCCAACTCAAAGACACTTTCAGCAAACGCATTGCGATAAACGGAAGCACTCGAAACACTCGCGAAATTATTCACATCAAAATCAGGAGCTCCGGCAAGCGCATAAATCTCACCATTCTGAGGATTGATAATAATTCCCCATGCTTCATCAGCATTCCATTTCTTTAGTGTATTTTTTAGTTCTGCCTCTAGAGCATGCTGAGTGAGTGGCTCAATGGTTGTGACGATATCTCCCTTTGGTGAGACATCACTACTGAGTGAGTTTTTAATATTTGAAAACACTTCAGCAAAGAAATTCACATAGACTTCATCGTGTGGGCGCGCGAGAGTCTTTTCATAAAATCGTTCGAGTCCATACTGTCCGACACGAGCATCGCCTTTATACGCGACAAGCCCAAGTGTATGCGAAGCAAGATTTTCCCCTGGGTAAAATCGCCACTTGTCTTTTGAAACGAGGACACCTGGGAGGCGTAATGCGCTGATTGCATCAACCTGTTCCTTATTGAGACGTATTGCGAGTTCTTCATACGGATCATTCTTCTTGGCTACTTTTGCCATGAATACATCCTTCGGCATTGTCATATATGGAGAAAGTGCCTGATACAAAGCCTCGCCATCTACGACTTCTTTTGGATTCATTGCGAGTTTAAATCCTGTCGACATCGTAGCGGCAGCAACGAGTGAGCCGTCCTTTTTTGAAAAGAAAATTGAACCACGATTAAACACGTCGCCACTAGACGACGAATACTGCCGATCGGCTTTCTCTGCATACGTATTCTGATGAATTACTTGCACAAAAAAAAGCTTGGTAACAAGCAGAACCGCAACGAGGAAAACAAGAACAGATAAAACTCGTATTCGTACTCGAAGGGCTGACGATGATTTCATGTTTTAGCGTAATGCGACACGAGCATTAGAGCGCGTAGCAAATAGCGTATTTTTTGCATCGGAAAATCCGATAGAAAGAGCGAAATTTTTGTCGATAGTATTTACACGTGCAAGATAGGTAAGCTCGAGTTCGCTAATAGAGCTTCCAAGTGAGCGAACTGTTGTCTCGAGAGATTTACGTGCAAGAACATTAAATGTAATTGAAGTAATAAAATATAAATAAATGAGAGAGAAGACAACGAAGGCACTCATGAGTACACGAAAAATGACCTTTTGGGTATATGAATTTTGTACTATGTGAGATGTTATATTTTTTACGTGTGTCATATTTTTTCTATAATTCTTAATTTGGCGCTTCGTGCGCGAGGATTTTCCTCTAATTCTTTTTCACTTGGCACAATGGGCTTCTTGGTAATGATATGTCCGAGCTCTTCGTTCTTGAATTTGATAAATGCATGTTTGGCGATACGGTCTTCCAAACTATGAAATGTAATCAGCGCCATTCTTCCTCCCTTGTCTAACCGAGCAAACCCTTTCACAATCCCCTCTTCGATATTCTGTAATTCACGATTTGTTGCAATTCGTATCGCTTGGAATGTTCGTGTCGCGGGATGAATCTTCATTCTCTTGTATGCTCCACCAACTGCTCCGTCAATCACGTCCACAAGATCAAATGTCGTCTCGATAGGTTCAATCGCACGAGCAGAGACAATAGCACGAGCTATTTTGCGAGCAAATTTCTCTTCACCAAAACCATAAATAATATCTGCGAGTGTTGTCTCTTCCCATTTATTGACGATGTCGTAAGCGGTAATATCACCTTCGCGTGGATCCCTCTTCATGGTCATGAGAAGTGGTTCGTCCTTCTTGAATGAAAATCCACGACCAGCATCTTCGAGCTGAAATGAGCTGATACCGAAGTCGAGCATAATACAATCAACGTGCGGAATATTAAGAGAATCGAGAACGACATCAAGGTCTTGGAATCCTGCGACTCGGAACACAGTGTCATGAGGCATTGTCCCGAGTGCCTTGGTTGCTCGTGGAAGAGCATCAGCATCAAGATCAAGTCCGATAATTTTCACTGTATCTCCGAAACGCTTCACTATCTCGGCAGTGTGTCCTCCGCCACCAAGTGTGCCATCGAGGATAATATCGCCTGATTTGATAGCAAGTCCGTCAATCGTTTCGTCTTTCAATACTGGAATATGTGCCATATATTTTAAAGAACACCTATTTGCCCTAATTTATCTGCGAGAGCGTCAGCCTGTTTTTCAACCACTTTTTTGTAATCGTTCCAAGCTTTCTCATTCCAGATTTCTGCGCGGTTCTGTACACCAATCACCACAACCTTACTGGTAAGCCCTGAACGAATTTTTAAATTTTCCGGGATTAGTATTCGGCCGTTTGAATCGACATCTACGCCGACTGCCTGACCAAACATAAATCGCGAAAAACTTCTATTATCACTTGCAAGCATCGATGAATCAGAGAGCTTGCTTGAAATCTTGTCCCACTCCTTTGCAGTAAAGATAGAAAGACAATTATCGAGACCTGGAGCAACCACCACTTTCTTCCCCATCAGTGCGCGAAATTTTACCGGAAGCGACATGCGGTTCTTATCATCAAGTGTGTGAGTGTATTCTCCGATTAGCATAGTGATTTTCTGGTGAAATTTCATTTACCACTTTATCCCACCTGCTTTAATTATAAACCACTTTATCCCACATCGCAAACAAAATACCCACTCAATGTGTGGATAAGTAAAAATGGTTTACTAGACAAAAAATAGTGATTATTGTACTATTTAGAGAAATTAATTATAGGAGGTATTATCGTGAAATTTCTTTGCAAAAAAACACTTTTAGGGCTGTTGTTCGCTGAGTCACACGTTCTTGATAAGGTAAAAAGTACCTCTGATGCAGAAGTACTCTACTTTATAGTAAAAGAAGATATCAAAAGATATATATGTGACCGCCAGAAAACCACAACAAAAAACAGGCACACGCTTCACCCATTTAGTATTAGTGACTTCTTCACAAAACCAGAATATCGCCAAAAGGTTCGTGAAAAAATTATTGATGAAATCGCTGAAATCAAAAGAGTAGAAGCAACAATCACCCAATACACCGAACTGGTGTAAACACACAACTAAAAGTATCAAAACAAAAAAGCCCATCCGTTTACGGTGGGCTTTTTCATTGTCGTATTAATTATCTTTCGGCTTCATAAGTGGAAACAGTTGTGTCTCACGAATTGGCTTGTCTACGAGAAACGCGAACAAGCGTTCCCCGAATCCAAAACCACACGTTGGTGGCATGCCGTGTTCAAGCATCTCTACGAATTCCCATTCTGGCATCATCGCTTCATCATCTCCGCGATCAATCAATGCCTGCTGGGCTTCGAATCGCTCACGTTGATCAATTGGGTCATTGAGCTCAGAGAATCCATTACCTATTTCACTTCCTGCAATAATAATCTGGAATCGTTCAGTAAGGTCTGGATTATCTTCACATGCTTTTGCAAGTGGAGAAACAATTTTCGGATGGTGCACGAGAAATGCTGGGCCACTGATATTCTTGCGACAGTATTTCCATAATGTATCCATTAAGCGCTCTCGATTATCTCCATCGTATTTTACGCCGAGCTCATCGAGCTTGTGTGCCATTTCTTTCTCTGTAGCAGAAAGAACATCGACACCTGTCTGTGTGAGAACTTCATTGCGATAATCCACAATCTTCCATTCATCAGCAAAATCAAATGTATGCCCACGAGTTGTGAATTTTGTCGTACCAAATACTTCGAGGGCAATCTTGGTATAGAGCTCCTGTGCGAGCTTCATACCGTCTTTGTAATTCGCATACGCCATATAAAATTCCATATTCGTAAATTCTTGAATATGTTCAGGGCTACTGCCTTCGTTACGATATGCACGGCCAATTTCAAATGTTTTTGGAAATCCCGCAGACATGAGGCGCTTTTGCCAGAGCTCACCAATAGAAATACGAAGGAAAACGCTCATATCAAAATCCTTGTGATGCGTCTTGAATGGATTCGCTTCGGCACCACCTGTCGTGACTTCGAGTGTTGGTGTTTCTACTTCAAGGAAACCATGTGATTTCATAAATGCACGTGTGACTTCCCAGAACCGTGATTTCTTTTCGAACATTTCACGTAAATCGTCGCTGGTAAAAATATCTAAATAACGCTTACGAAAACGCTCCTCGATATCTTGAAGCCCGTTCCATTTGTCTGGTAACGGCGCGAGGGCTTTGGTAAGCATTCTCCAGCTTGTTACAGCGAGTGTTTGTTGTTCTGTCTTTGTTGTAAAAAGTGTACCAGTTACTTCGACAAAATCCGCACCATCAACTGTATCGCGGAAAAGTTCAAATTGTTCGTCAGAGAGATCACCCTTTTTTACGAGACCCTGAAAGAGAGCAGTTCCGTCAGTAAAATTAAAAAAGACGAGTGCACCCTGCCCGCGAATCGTTGTCACGCGACCAGCGAGAGTGACAGATGTACCCGCAGATACGAGTAAATCAAAACCGTCGATTACTTCACGAATCGTATGCGTACGGAAAGAAGATGCAGTGAATGGATTCATCCCTGCCTGTTGTAACTTCTCAAGTTTGCTGAGACGAGCGTCTCGCAATTCTTCGATTGATGCCATACGCTTTATTGTATCGCAACTAATGTATATTTGACTAGACCTTTTGGAGTCTGAATAGACACAACATCACCTTTTGATTTACCAAAGATAGCTTCACCGAGCGGTGATTTGTTTGAAATTTTATTTTGCGCCATATCAGCTTCTTCTGCGCCAACAATACTGTAGGTTACAGATTCTTTTGCTCCTTCTTTCTTGACGGTTACTGTTGTGCCGATTTCAACCTTTGAACTGTGATGCTTTTTCACAACAACAGCTGACTGGAGAATATACTCGATTTGATTAATACGATCTTCTGTCTTGCCTTGGTCTTCGCGTGCCTGATGGTATTCAGCATTTTCTGAAAGATCACCAAGTGCCTTTGCGGCCTCAAGAGCCTCAATAATTTCCTTACGTTTAATAGTTTTTAAGTGTTTTAATTCCTCACCTAATGCCTGCTTTTTCTCTTCAGTTATGTAATTTATTTGGTCCATAATGTAAGCCGATTATACGCGGATAACCCTCATAAGTCAAAGGTCTACTGGATGTGTTCTGGTGTGTAGACACTCATAAAATCAAGAACTTCGGCCATAACCCGAGTGGCATTACCAGACGCGGACTTTGGCCCACGCTCCATCAAAACAACAAAGACATACCGAGGACTCTCGTACGGGAAAAATCCAACAATCCATGAGTTTGTATTCGTATTACCAAAACCAATCTGCGCGGTACCAGATTTCGCAGCGACTTTTACTGAGGGTAGATTAAGTGCTCGTGCCGTGCCCTCTGTTACCGCCATGCGCATTCCCTCCCATACAACAGTCATACTTTCTTGATTAATCTCTATTGTCTGAATTCTATTTTTATACTCTTCATAATCACGTCGCACATGAGGCGTGGGCAAGATGCCATTTGTTGCAATCCCCGCCACTGCACGTGCCATCTGAATCGGTGTGACCTGAAAACCGTACTGACCAATCGAGGTATTGTACGTGTCACCCACACGCCATGGTTCACCCTTGAATGTTTTCGCTTTCCACTCGGGAGTTGGAATGATTCCTACTTTTTCACCACCTAAATCAATACCTGTTTTATCGCCAATACCGAAGAGCTTGGAATATTTATCAATATTGAGAATTCCCATACCTTTTTGATCTTGATACCCTCCCCCAATCTCATAAAAATAAATGTCAGACGATACCGCAATCGCTTCCCGCATATCAACATATCCGAAAACATCGTGGTCTTTAAAAATTGATTTTTTATCAGGGAAATATGGGTTCGGGATTGAGATTGTTCCGTTTGCAAAAATTGATTTGAGTGGACTAATCACTTTTTCTTCGAGAGCACCGTACGCCACGAACGGCTTCACAATCGAACCTGGAGTATAAAGCCCCGACACCGCACGATTCAAAAACACTTTTCGCTTATCAGAAAAATATCCACTCACAACTTTTTTATCAGAACGATTAGAAAGAATATTTGAATTATATTCAGGATAACTCGTAAGAGCTAAAAGCTCTCCCGTATACGCATCCATAATCACACCTGCGCCTCCCGAGAATGATGAATTGTGTGCCATCGATGCAATGGATTCATATAATTTCTTTTGAACACGTGCATCAATAGAAAGGATGATATTGTCACCTGGTTTCGGCGGACTAATGATATTTTCAGCTTGAATATTACCCGCGACGTCTGTCTCAGTAATACGGACACCATTGGTCCCTGTGAGTTCGTTGGTATATGCTTTTTCAATTCCATCTTGTCCGATAAATACATCACGCCAATACCTACCAGAAGAATCTTTCGCGGGAGCACTCACATAGCCGAGCAACAATCCAAATCCTGGCTCTTTGATATACGCACGGATTGGTGAAGAAAATTTATTCGTATCAGCAGGGTCCCATATATTCCATGCGAGAAGCGTTTCGTTGCGGTCATAGAGTAATCCTCTATCAGCAAAAATTGGCTGTTTAATCAATGTATTGTTTTCACTTTTCTTTACATAGAAATCCCCTTTTGCAATTTGCAAAACACCAAGACGCCCAATAAACAGGACACCTACGGTAGCAAAAAACACACCGAGCAGAATGATTGAACGCTTGGGAATCGCACGCTCGAGACGACCCTCGAATTGTTGTGTGTTGAAATTCGGGAGATTTTTTGAATCAAGAAAAATCTCGTCTGGATCAATGTCACTAGTATGTCGTTTGTGTCTTCTAAAAAATCTCATGATGACTTGTAAAAAATAATCAATCGTTGTGCCGACTGAACTCCGAGATAGAATCCAATTACTAAAATTGAAAACCACAAAGGATGCGCAAACCAACGCACTGATTCAAGTGGTGATACAAAAAGCGCATACATAACGACAGATGCGATTAAGAATTCGTAAAAGGTAGGAAAGAGAAAAAGCCCTATACAGACAAGGATAAGAGTCACCCACCATGGGAACAAAAATACCGATAGAAATAGTAGAAAATCAAACAATACGCGCTTCATACTAGGCGTAGTATATCCCACGATACGATAGATTGCCAAACACACTTACCTATCTCGTAATTTATGATAGAGCGCTTTCAATATGGTAAATAAAAGGAATAATCCTACACCATAGAAAACAATGCGAGTTGCAAAAAAGAATGCGCAAATCGAAAGAGAAAATATCTTCAGTCTCGCAATTGGCTCCCCTGTTCCACCTGCACCAGATGAGCTTTTACTAGAAAAAGCATCTATTTCTTTTTGCACGCGGGCTTTAGATGCAAGAATCGTTTTATGCATTTCTGTACGGAATTTCTCAGTAACAGAGAACACTCCCATGAATGGCTCGCGCACTGAGAGAGGTATAGCCTCCGTAACTTTTTTACTTACATCGGTGAGTGAATTCTTGAGAGGGTCTTTTGATGAGACCGCGGTTGTGTCTGTTGATTTTTGCCCGGCTTTAGATGCGGGAACAAATACAACATCTTCCGTCGTAATACGATTATCGAGCACTACTGATTCTTTTTTCCCAGAAACACTAACTGTTGAGGAAATAATTTTTGCTGAAATAGCGTGATCACCAGCAGTTACACTCCATGGTATTGATACTTGTTCTAGTTTTTCTTTTTCAACAACAACATCTCGCGCACCAAGAATGATGGATTTGTCATAAAATTCAACTCTCGCAGAGAGCGGATTAGGTCCAGCATTCCAAACGACGGTATATATTTTGATAGTTTCGCCGGCAACAAATTTGTCTTTCGAATACCAAATCTGTCCAGGGACAAATCCAGCTGAAGAAGATGCAAAAGCACTCTCCGCACCGAGCGAGAGAAAGAATAGTACGAAGAGAATGCGAGCGCAATGATTCTTCATGTATGATGAATAGTTTTTATTTAAGAGTAAACGATGCCTTTACAGTGAGCATGATTGTCTTTTCTATTTTTGAAGTATCGTATGAACCATAATCAGAAACGTCAGTTGAGTTCGCAGACATAACTTGCACTACGCCTGATGAAGCACTCTTTAGTGTTCCTACTGATTTACCTGATGATTCTGCGAGTTTGCCTGCGCGAGCTTTTGCATCAGCGATAGCATCTGCGAGCATTACCACGCGTTCTTCTGGTAATTTAGTATATGTAAATGCAAGGTTTTGAGTAGAGAATACAACGCCTTTTTCAATGAGTGGTTGTGTGTTCTTGGCAATATCACTAATCATATTCACATCAGATGAAGTCACGTCGATTGTCTGGCGAAGTGTGTATGATCGTTCCATTCCTTGTGGTTGGTCATAATTTTGATCCATGAATACTGGAGAAATAACGATTTGCTCGGCTGGGATATTTTTCTCTTTCAGGAATGCCTTTACATTTTCAAGATCGCGAGCCATATCAGCATATCCCTGCTTGAGAGTTGATACTTTTGCAATTCGAGTAATAACGCCAGTCCACTTCACATGATCAGCAGTTACTTGTTTTGTCGCTGAACCTGTAACAGTGAGGGTATTGTCGAGAGAGCGTACAGAATAAAATGTATACCCACCAATAAGCGTACTGATAATGATTGCGAGTGCAATCAAAAGTCGCGCATTAATAAAATTAAACTTTTGTGTGTTTTCCATCCCGTTAGAAGCAGGTCGCGGTCGTTAATATTAAAAAAAACCGTCCTGTAAAAAATTGATATAAAAAATAATAACCTATCTTCCCCATCTGAAAACCGTGACCGCGGCTTCTAACGGGATTCCATCCACCCAGTATATCACACTGGTATTACAAGAGAAGTCTATCTGCTATTTTATTTGCTTCGCCGGCGCCCATGGTAACAATAATATCCTTATCGTCGAGTGCGAGAGAGCGAATATACGATTCTGCTGTTTGAAAATCACCAAATGCGTGCGCTTCAGTATTGCTTATTTTCTGTGCCAAAATTTCTGATGAAATAGAACCGTCATCTTCTTCGCGTGCATAATAAATCGGTAACAGAAGAACTCGATCTGCTCCAGCAAAACTCACGGCAAATTCATCGAGCAAAAGCTTTGTTCTACTGAAAAGATGTGGTTGAAAAACGATGGTAATTTTCCATCCATCGGCACGTGGATAGAGCTCGCGGAAGCCCTCTAAAGTTGCTTCTATTTCGACGGGATGATGTGCATAATCATCGTATACTTTTGCTCCACTTGAAAGCACACCTTTGTATTCAAAGCGACGCCATGTACCTGGGAATTGAGCGAGTGCACTTCGTGCTTCTGTATCTGGAATACCAATCACTTCTGCAACTGCAAGTGATGACGATGCATTTTTACGATTATGAATTCCGGGTATTTTGAGTGTGATAGTTTGCGTGAGGAATTTTGAGACATCAATAATCGTTGCGGGAATATTTTTGATAACGTCAGCAATATTCTCATCGTTCGGATTACATACAACATAACCACTCGCAGGAACTTTAAGCGCAAGCGCGCGAAATGCGCTTTTTATATCTTCAATATCTTTGTAATAATCGAGATGGTCTGCATCAATATTTGTAATGACGAGTACTTTTGGATTGATATTGAGAAACGATCTGCGATATTCACATGCTTCAACAATAAAATATTCGCTCTTACCGGCAATGAAATTACTTTTCTCTCCGATAAGGAGTGAGCCAATGATCACTGTCGGGTCTTTGTGAGTATCACGAAGAATCTGCGCAATCATGCCAGTGGTTGTCGTTTTGCCATGAGTACCTGCTACTGCAATCGTGTACTTACCTTCAGTTACAACATGTAGCATTTCTGGATATGAACGAATTGGAATGGACCGACTCTTCAATCGAGCAAAAAGTTCAGGGTCATAATTCTCAATCGCAATCGTGTAGACGATTAAGTCAGCATCAGACGGTATGTTGTCGAATGATTGACCAATTGTAATATCTGCACCTACTTTACGAAGTTCAGTAATAATCTCTGAATCCTGCATATCCTGTCCACTCACCTTCTTCCCATCGTGCATCATCATCCGCGCAATCGCTGAAATACCGATACCACCGATACCGATAAAATGAACGTGTTTGATGTTTGATAAGTCGAGAGGCATTATTTATAAATCCTATCATAAAACCATGCCAGAGTAATATTTGACAAAGGATTATATATATGATTCTATTATAGAAAAAATAACACCGATGGAAACAGAAAAATTTTACCTTACGACCAAAGAAAAAGATGCGGTATTAAAAGGTCTTTCACCCTTTGATACCCAGACATTTAAAAATGCCTATTATGCAATGACATATTTGGGTGGGCTATCAAATTTAGAATGTGAAGGTGACAGTACTGACATTCACTTTATAGTTAGCTATGTTAGTAATGATGTCATAAAATCACTTCCTCTCCCCGAAGATGTAAAAAAAGTTCTTTCAGAAACACTTTCGCTCGATTTTGTGGAAACGTCACTTGAAATGACAAAGAAGGTATTCAAGAAATATTATGAAACAAAAAAGAAAACCTAATAGGATTGCATAGTAATATATGCAATCCTATTTTAATTTATTTTTCGTAAAACCAAGCTTAATAAGTTCTTCCTATACACATGTAGATTACTTCAATTTCTTAATTATCTTCATAAACTGGTCATTGCGATCGTATTCATTCGTAAACATACCGAACGACGCAAACGCTGGGGAGAAAAGAATAATGTCACCGCGCGAGGCGAAACCGAGCGCGGTTTTCACTGCGCCTTTTAAATCTTTTACTACCTCATTCGTAACCTGCCTGCCGACAGGCAGGTTCGTAATTAACTCCTCCGTTCCTGTCGTATTCTTTCCGCTCAACAGCACAACTGCTTTACAGTATTTCCCTATTGTTTTCACAAGTCCATTTGCATCAAGATTTTTTGTTGCTCCGCCTGCAATCAAAATTATATTTCGCTTCTTCCCACCGAGAGCTTCAAGTCCTGCCGTTGTTGCTTCTGGTGTGGTCGCATTATTATCATTATAGATTTTCACTCCTTTCACTGTCTTCACATACTGTAATCTACCTTCAACACCTTTAAAATTTTTAACTACACTTTTAATTTTTGAAATTGGAATATCAAATTGCTTTGCTACTTCAACTGCACATGCCAGATTTTCACGCTGATGTTCTCCTGGTACGACAAACGACCAATCAGCAACAGTTTTCTTGTTTGCAACAATCAAAGTACTTTTTGTTGTTTTTGGAATTAGCTTTTTCATATCAGGACGTACGATAAGCACATCACCTTTTTTCTGATATTTAAAAATATTGGCTTTATCAGCAAAATACTTTTTCAAATTATTTGAATAGTAATTCATGTGATCTGGCATAAATGTCGTAAAAACAGAAATATGAGGTGATATCTTTGCTTCCCCAAATCCTTGCAACTGCCATGAATCAAGTTCAAGCACTATAATATCCCCTTTCTTCACATTTTTCAGAAGTGGGAGCGTGGACATGCCTCGAACATTACCACCAAGATAAACCTTGCGCTTCAAAAACGCTTCATTTGATTTTAAAATTTCATAGATAAGCGTTGTTGTCATTGACTTGCCTCGTGTACCAGTCACACCAACAATAGTTACCTCTGGCGCGCATTGTGCAAAAAGCGAAGCATCCATTTCGATTGGAATATTATTTTTGCGTGCTTCGGCAATGTATGGCGAATCAAGTGGCACACCCGCGGATTTGATAATCATGTCTCGATTTTGAAAATCAGAAAGGCGGTGTTCACCGAGAACAAATTTAATATTTGAAAACTGTGCGAGAGATTTGAGTGATGATTTCAGAGCATCTCGTGTCTTCAAATCAGTCACCGTCAAAATCGCCCCTTGTGAAGCGAGAAATTTCGTATAGGCAACTCCCCGTCCGAGAAGTCCGAGCCCCATAATCGTGATTTTTTTGCCCTTAAAATAATCTTTATAGTTTTCCATTTATAAAAATACTATACATTAAATAGTAGATAATATAAAGAAAACGCCCCTGTTGGAGCGTCTTACTTATTTTCTTAAAATCTTATCATCTACCCTTACGATGCCCGGGAGATAAGCGTGCACGAGTTCCTCCACTTGAAGAATCAGGGCCATAATGTTCATCACCTCCATCTTTATAGTATGAACCGGATCCCGTTTTTTTGTTTTCTTCTGTAGTATTACTATGCCATAACTTTGCCAACCATGGGTCAACAAACAGCCATGCTTGCCAGAAAATAACAGAAACTTTCAGAAAAGGCGTAAAGACAGTTGATCCTGTTATTAAACCATAAAAGTATGTAACAAAGCAGATACCGATAGTGATTATTAATGCATAGACAACGGCAGCTAAGGATTTCCCTCGCGACAGGATGTTTATGAACACACTCACACCCAACCCCAACAGAATTACAATGAGAGGCAGGTACGCAAAGAATGTTTCTTTTGAAAAGAACGGCCCGCGATGCGCAAATGTAAATGCGTAAGCAAACCAATCCCATTCAAAAAACAAGAAGTTGAAACCGAGCGAGAAAATAATACAAATGAGGTAAGCGTGCATGGCACTTTTGCCCTCGAAACATAAAAAGTTCATTGGCGTAGTGGTTTAAATTTATTTAAAACGATTTTGCCATTTTGAAATACAATTGTCAACTAACGATCAAAACATTTTTTGAGTTCCTCTATATCATCAAAATGAGTTTTTGTGCCATTTACTTCTTGATATGTTTCGTGACCCTTGCCAGCGAGGAGTATATAGTCACCTGATGTTACAAGAGAGCAGGCAGTTTTAATTGCTTCCCTGCGGTCAGGTATCATATGTACTTTATCTTGAGGAAAATTTTCAATCCCCTTTTTCATGTCATTTAAAATATCATCTGGTTTTTCAGTACGTGGATTATCAGATGTAAGAATGAGGATATCACTCATATCATAGCCAATTTTCGCCATGATGGGTCGCTTTGTTTTGTCTCTATCTCCTCCGCACCCAAAGACGGAAATCACTTTCCCTGACTCTTTCATGCTTTCTATTGTTTTAAGCACGTTCTCGAGTGCGTCTGGTGTATGTGCATAATCTACAATCCCTGTTACTCCACTTGGACTTTTCACATATTCAAATCGCCCACGAACAGGGTCGAGATTTTTAATTATTTCTTTCACTTTTTCTTTGTCCTCACCGAGGATAACCGCAGTACTATAGATAGCAAGTATATTGTATGCGTTGAACTCCCCAATCAGTTTTGTATCAAGCCTCTCATTAAATCCTACCTGTCCGGCAGGCAGGTCCGCTTCAGCTTTTAATGCATAAAAATATTTTCGCGCTTTGGTGTCGGAAAGCATGTATTCCCCATTCGCATTATCTTTGTTTGAAAGTGCAAACGCACTCTCTGGGAGCATATTAAAAAAGTGTTTTTTCGCATCACGATAATTTTCAAATGTTTCGTGATAGTCCAAGTGGTCGAGTGTCAGATTTGTAAACACACCACCCGCAAATGATAATTCTGCAATGCGTTTCTCAGACACTGCATGTGAGCTCACTTCCATAAAACAATATTCACAACGAGCATCTACCATGTCTCTAAGTAATGTATTAAGTGTAATAGGGTCAGGAGTCGTACGCACTGACTCAAATGATTCGTCATTAATTTTATTCACCACAGTACCAATCATCCCCACGTTGTACCCAAGATTCCGAAAAAGTTGATGAAGAAGTGTTGTTGTGGTCGTCTTGCCATTTGTACCAGTGATACCTATAAGTTTTAATTTCGTCGATGGATTATCATAAAACGCACTCGCGATTTTGCCGAGTGTGTCGCGAGTATTAGCGACACGAATATATGTTACAGATGGATTGTGGTCACTGAGTTCTTTTTCATGGATAATCACTGACGCACCATTCGTAATAGCTTCGGGAATAAATGAATGTCCGTCGACAACATTTCCCACAAGGGCAATAAAAAGAGTTCCCGTAGTCACCTCTTTTGAGGAAAGAGAAAGCGCTGAAATAGACACATCAAGTGTGCCTTTTGTTTCTATAGTATGAATATTTTTTAGTAATTCTTGGAGTGTTTTCATGTTTGAATACTGTAACATAGCTTAAACTAAAAAAGAAGAATCTTTCGACCCTTCTTTTCTACCTTTTTAAATTTAATTTGAAGTTTGCAAAAAATCGAATATCACTTTGTAGGCATCTGCGATTGCTGTATTAAGGTCGATATTAGGGATAACAACATCGGCATCATCTTCGAATTCCATTTCCTTTTGTGCTTTTGAAAGACGAGTAGCTAATGTCTCAGGTGTTTCTGTTCCACGCTTAATCAATCTCTCTTCTAATTGTTCAATCGGAACATGTATAGATACTGCAAGTGCACTATCCCCAAAATACCTTTTAAGACTAGCTGCACCTTTCACATCAACATCAAACACAATTACTTTACCCTCTTTTGCCATGCGTTCAATTTCACTCTTAAGAGTTCCATAGAATATTCCCGGATAAACCTCTTCTGATTCAAGAAATTCACCATTGTCCTTCTTCTTTTTAAATTCATCAACAGACAGAAAATAGTAATCCTTTCCGTCAATTTCATTCTCTCGTTTGAGACGAGTAGTAGCGCTCACCGAAAAGGCGAGATTAGGAAGCCGTGCCATCACACCGTGAGAGATGGCTGTTTTACCTGCACCAGACGGAGCAGTAAAAATAATAACTCTTGGTTGTAGTTGTATATTTGTTGTTGACATGGGTATATTTGTTTTGATAACAATAACATACATCTTACATATAGTCAAAATAAATGTTTTCTGCTACTATCGAAAGGTATGAAAATCCTAGCCATAGAAACATCCTGTGACGACACATGTGTTGCAGTTCTCGAAGCAAAGCCAAGTAAAACTGGCGTGTCTTTTACGACACATTCACACGTTGTACAATCTCAACCGATTCACACCAACTATGGTGGTGTTTTTCCTGCAATGGCAAAACGTGAACATATAAAAAATATCGGACCCGTATACGAAGAAGCGATGCGCAAAGCAAAGAATCCGAAGATTGATCTCATCGCAGTCACCGTTGGCCCTGGACTTGAGCCTGCA
>JBAYUP010000004.1:0-38745 GCA_041675045.1 Minisyncoccota bacterium
GAAAGCAGGAATAAAAGTTCGCCAACCACTTCAATCGTTAAAAGTTAAAAGTCTAAAGTTGGAAGAAGCGTACATTGAAATCCTTAAAGATGAATTGAATGTAAAAGAAATTGTTGAGGATACTACTCTTGAACAAGAGGTATTGCTCGATATTCACATAACCGCCGAATTGCGTAGGGAAGGTCAGTATCGTGAGCTTGTGCGTGCTATTCAAGATATGCGTAAAAAAGCAGGACTCAATCCGAGTGATACTATTGTTCTCTCAATTGAAACAGACACAGAAGGCCAAGGGATAGTAAATACATTCAAAGACGACCTCCTCAAAACTGTTGGTGCAAGCGAATTGCAATTTACTCAAAACGAAGGCACCGAAATAAAAATTGATGAATTGGTATTTAGGGTTATGTTTGTCTAAAAATTATGAAAGTAATTATCGCTTCAAAAAATCCAAATAAAATATCTGCGGTCGAAGAAGTCCTTCGTGAATCAGAGTCTTTTCCAGAGCTTGAAATTCTTGGAAATGCTGTTCCTTCTGGCGTTTCGGAGCAACCAATTTCACTAGAGGAAACGATACGTGGGGCAATACAGAGAGCCCAGAGTGCATATGGTGATTGTATGTATAGCGTAGGAATTGAGAGTGGTCTTATGGAAGTTCCATATACAAAAAGCGGATATATGAATATTTGTGTTTGTGTAATACATGATGGCTCTGTGAATCATATTGGCATATCAAGCGCTTTTGAGATGCCAACCGAAACAACAAAACTTGCTCTCAAAGAGGGAATAATGCTTGATACTGCGTTTAAAAAATTGGGGCACACTGACGATGATCGAATTGGTTACTCGGGAGGTATTAGTGAGATTATCACTAAGGGTAGGTCAAATCGAAAAGAATACGCAAAAGAAGCCGTCCGTATGGCGCTTATCCATATTGAAAATCCAGACTTGTATTAAGTATGAATTACGAACAAACATATGGCATTGTCATTGTGTATCGTGAAGAAAAAGAAAATCTTTTTCTGATTCTTCAGCATGAGGATAGAGAGGGAAGTTGGAGTTTTCCAAAGGGTCATCATGAGGGGCAGGAGACACCCAAAGAAACAGCCCTACGTGAACTCTTTGAAGAAACTGGAATATCTGAAATTGATTTTATGAATGTCCCTTTAATTCATGAGGAATATACTCTCGGTCGCGAAAATGAGGAAATCATTAAAAAGAATGATTATTTCGTTGGTTTTGTAAAAAATAAAGAAGTAAAAATCCAAGAAGGGGAAATCAGTACATATCTCTGGGCTACATACGAAGAGGCACTCTCAACATTTCAGTATGAAAGTAGAAAGGAGGTTCTTAAAAAAGCATTAGAATATCTCAATTATGAATCCAGAAAATAAAAAATTAGTTATATTTGATTTTGATGGAGTGTTAGTCAATACACTTCCCATGGCATATCAAATACACAAAGATAGAAATAATCATCTCACATGGGAACGTTTCCAAGACTTTTTAAATGGTAATTTTGTAGAAGGGATAGGTGAAGCTATTACTCTCGGAGAGCATGTTGTTCCTGATAATTTTCATGACGAGTATCAGAAAAATCTTTTGACATTTACTATTCATGATATTTTAAATGACACGATTCTATCGCTCGCAGATAGATATATTTTAACAGTTGTATCATCATCTCGAAGTAGCTTTATTCAAGAATTTCTTCAGAAGGAAAACCTCGCGAAATCTTTTACTGATATTCTCGGCGTTGATATTCATTCTAGTAAAGTTTTTAAAATAAATGCCTTACTCGAGAAATATAATTTAAAATCTGAAGATGCAGTTTTTATTACCGATACGCTTGGGGATGTTCGTGAAGCGAATGAATGCAATGTGGCATCAATAGGAGTGACGTGGGGATTGCATGATAGGCAGATAATTGAAAAAGGTAATCCAAGGGCAGTGATTGATAATCCACCAGAGTTACTTGGCACCATTGAACGCATATTACGTTAAAAGGGCTGAAAAGATACGAGTATCTTTTCAGCCCTTTCTAGTGAGTCTTACTAAAAGTAATAATAGCGAAGAATGTAGGGAAAAGTTTTTTCATTACATAAATACCAATAAAGTACAAGATACAAAGCATTGTGAATATATAAATTGGCATTATTGATGTTGGTATTTCAATAAATATAACCATGATTTTCATCATTGCTTGTCTCGTAAAACAAAATACTAGTGTTATCGACATAATATAACAAAATCCTCCACCGTCTTTGATTTTTTTAGCAAGTTGCCAGAAGAATAAGGGAACCCAGAATAGTGCGATTAAAATGATGATTGATAGTGTTGCCCCGGCATAGGTATTCCCAGCGCCTGTACGTAAAACAATTTTTTCGAACATCAGTTCTTGGTAATGAATCACTACAAGTGAATGAATAACGAATCCTAGGAATAGTACCGTAATCCAGGCAATCACTTTTTGAAGCCACGATGAAATTTTCATATATTGTGCGTATTTTCTAGCACTATACCCTCAAGTTGTATTGTGTGCAAGCGTAGGTATGTCATGTTAAAATAAAGAGATATATGCATAAGATTTATCACACTCACGGAATTATTGTTAGCTCTCGCAATAGTGGCGAAGCTAATAGAATGTTAACTATCTATACTCGTGAATTAGGTCTTGTGCGAGCGAGTGCACAGGGTGTACGACTCCTCAAATCAAAACTCAGGTTTGCGCTCCAAGATCTCTCGTATGCCAAAGTTGATCTCGTTCGTGGTCGTGATATCTGGCGGGTCACGTCAGCGAGCACACTTGAATCTTTTCCTCTTGCACGCAGAGACAGAGCTTCTATTATGTTGCTTGCACGTGTAGGGAAGCTCATTGAACGTCTCTGTGACGGAGAAGAACCAAATGAGCAAATATTCGATGACTGTATTTCTGCGTTTTATTATCTCGATACAGAAAATGTTGATCCGTCCGCCCGTGAAGCACTCGAACTCCATCTTGTGCTTCGCATTATGCATACGTTAGGGTACATAGGTGAGTCAGAGATTCTAGGGAGATATCTTGGGTCTCAATTTGATTCCTCTCATACAGAGTCTCTCTTGGCGGAACGGCAGTCTATTGTCCTACATATAAATCAGGCACTGAGGGAAAGTCACCTCTAATAATCCTCTGTGGTATACTTATTTACATATGCCAGAAACACCTAAAAATCGCATTGAAGATATAAAACGCCATCTCTATGACCGTGAAGACGTGACTATTGCTCGCCGAACGGTAGGAGTGTTGCATCCGATTGCTCACAAAGTTTCAAACACATGGCAGGCGGATGTAGGTGATTCAAGCAAGATGACCCCTCCGTTGCGTAAGCCACCGACTTCATTTTTTAAAAAGTTTTTCTGGGGTGCACTGATATTTTTTATTGGAGCAGTTGGTTTCGGTGCATACATGTATTTTTCTGGAGGTATTTCTGTATCGAATGACAATATCGATATTGTTGTACTCGGGAATGCTTTTACAAAGGGGGGTGAAGAACTTCCTCTTCAGGTGGAAATCATTAATCGCAACAATGCATCTCTTGAGCTCGCCAACTTAATCATTCAATATCCTCGTGGTGCCAATAATGACCCAACTGATGTTGTGCGCTTACCCCGTGATTCTATAGGGACAATCAAAGCCGGACAAAGTGTTACGCGTAATATAAAAGTAAAGCTTTTCGGCGAAGAGAAGTCTATTCGCAATATTAAAATTTCTCTCGAGTATCATCCCGAAGGTTCAAATGCAATTTTTACGAAAGATAATGAATACGGGGTAACGATTAGCTCTGCACCTCTTTCTCTTATCGCTGATATTCCAGATACTGCGACTCCGGATCAGCTGTTCACATTTGAAGTTACAACAAAGTTAAACACATCGCTTCCGTCAGAAGGGTCAGTCGTACAGGTTGCGTATCCAAATGGGTTCGTTTTTGACAGCGCAATCCCTGAGCCAATGATTGGTAATTCTATTTGGTCACTCGCGTCACTCTCACAAACAAATCCTGTAAAGATAAGTATTCGTGGAAAAGTTATCGGGCAACCAGATGATGAACAAGTCTTTCACGTCTATGCAGGTACGACAAGTATCGCTAACGCTACAAAAGTAAATGTTGTATATAATTCACTTCTTGAAACAGTTAAAATTGTTAAACCATTTCTTGAAGCGCAGATTCTTGTAAACGGAAAAGATTCTTCAATCTATTCTGTGTCTGGTGGTGAAGTTGTGAATGTTGAAATCTTTTGGACAAACAATTTGTCCTCAAAGATTACTGACGCAGAAATTTACGCAACAATTTCCGGCAATGCATTTGATAGAAATACCATTAATCCTGGCGAAGGATTCTATAATTCAGCAACAAATAAAATTTTCTGGGATAAAAATACTATCTCAGACTTAGCTTCTGTTGAGCCAGGGGCGCGTGGAAGTGTACGATTCTCATTTAAAACAAATTCATTTGCGGGTACTGACAATGCGACCAAGGACCCAAACATAACTCTTGATGTGAGTATTCGTGGAAGGCAAGCTTCGCTCGGCTCAATCTTTAGCGATATTAGTAACGTTTCCAAAAAGGTGATAAAGATTGCTTCTGATTTCCAGATTGCGACAAGTGGGGCGTACCATTCGGGCTCTTTGCCTCCAAAAGCTGAACAAGAAACACGATATACCGTCAACTGGACACTTTCTAATTCTTCGAATAGTATTACACAAGCGACTGCTAAAGCGGCCTTGCCAGTGTATGTAAAATGGGTTGGTAAATCACAGGGGACAACAGAGAATATCTCATACAATGAGACCACCCGCGAAGTGATTTGGAATATTGGAACCGTGCGACCAAATACTGGTTTTGATACGAATCGCGAAGCATCGTTTGTTGTCTCTCTTGTTCCGTCGCTCTCACAGGTGGGAAGTGTGCCTCAGCTTGTGAAGGATGTGTATCTCTCGGGCACGGATTCATTTGCAGGTACCGTGGTAAAGAGTACTCGTGGACCTCTGACAACTTTTTTACCGAATGATCCACGTTTTAAAAATGGAAATGAACGCGTTGTAAATTAATCAATCTCTACATGGAAAAAGAAAAAAATAATTTAATGGAAACTATTACGTCACTTGCAAAGCGACGCGGATTTATCTATCAAGGTTCTGAAATCTATGGCGGGCTCGCAGGAACATGGGATTACGGCCCACTCGGTGTTGCCCTCAAAAATAATATTAAAGATTCATGGAGAAAGAAATTTGTCTCATCGCGTCATGATATGTATGAAGTTGATGCATCTATTCTCATGCATCCAGGTGTCTGGCAGGCGAGTGGTCACGTCGATACATTTACTGACCCGCTTGTTGAGTGTAAAAAATGCAAAGGACGTTTTCGCCTTGATCAAATTCCAGGAGTAGAATTTAGGACATCTGAGGTTAAGGGTGAAAATGGGTGGAAAATGTCTGCCCAAACAGTGTGTCCTAGTTGTGGTGCTGATGGTTTTGAAAATCTTAGTGAGCCACGCTCATTCAATATGATGTTCTCGACAAAGATTGGAGCAGTAGAGGATAGTGCATCAACTGTGTATCTCCGCCCAGAAACAGCACAGGGAATATTTGTGAATTTCAAAAATGTTGTTGATTCATTTCATCCAAAACTTCCTTTTGGAATAGCCCAGATTGGTAAAGCATTTCGTAACGAGATAACTCCTCGTGATTTCATCTTTCGTGTACGTGAATTTGAGCAAATGGAAATTGAATACTTTATCCGACCTGATGATTGGCAAAAATATTTTGAATACTTCAAAGACGAGATGATGGAATGGATTGATTCTGTCGGTCTTGATATGGCAAAAGTAAATGAGCTTGAGGTGTCGAAAGATGACCTCGCTCACTATTCAGAACGCACCGTTGATTTTGAGTTTGAGTATCCATTCGGCAGAAAAGAATTGTTCGGTCTTGCGTACCGGGGGAGCTTTGACCTCAACAATCATAAACTAGAATATATAGATGAAGAAGGTGGAGGAAAGATAACTCCTCATGTTATCGAACCATCATTTGGTGTTGACCGTGCACTTCTCGCACTTCTTGTCTCTGCATACAAAGAAGACACAAGCGGGGAAGAAGTCCGTCCGTATTTGTCGTTCAAGCCACATATTGCGCCTGTTATTTGTTCAGTGTCTCCACTATTGAAAAACAAACCAGAACTCGTAGACAAAGCTCGTATTATCTACGGTACACTCAAAGATGAATTCGGTCGTGTGATGTGGGATGACAATGGCAATATCGGCAAACGCTATCGCAGACAAGATGAGATTGGTACGCCATGGTGTATTGTTGTCGACTTTGATACTCTCGAAGATGATTCTGTCACTATTCGTGATCGCGATACTGGCACCCAAGAACGTATCAAGATAGTAGAACTTATTGATTATATTAAAGAACGGCTTTCGTAAGTATATGAGAGAGATTGAAATCAAAGCTCGGCTAACTGACAGAAATTTAATTACACAAAAACTTACTTCACTCGGTTGTGTTTTTGAAGATGAAATTACCCAGAATGATACTGTGTATGTAAAAAATGTAGGATCATTTGAGATTTACAATGCCAATGATGTCGTCCTTCGTATTCGAATAAAAAATAAGGATAAAATAATCTTTACGCTAAAAAAGAGAATGGGGAATAATCTTGAAGCTATTGAACATGAAACCGAAGTTGACTCCAAGGAAGAAATGGAACAAGCTCTTTTCCTAATGGGATATCAAGAGGCGATGAAAATAAACAAAACAAGAATTATCACACATTATAATGGGTGTGAGATTTGTCTGGACGAGGTTGAAGGATTGGGTTCTTTTATTGAGATGGAAAAACTCGTAGAAGATGGTGATGGGCAACAAATACAGGAAGAGCTTTTTCAGTTTTTCTTATCGCTTGGTATTACACGAGACGAAAGAATTACGTACGGTTACGATCTTTTAATATTAGAGAAGATGTATAAATAATATGAAAAAAGGAATTGATTATCCTGGCATTACCGTTTCTTATATGTGTCACGATGGAAATGGTAATTTTCTATTAAATAAAAGAAGTTCTAATTGTCGTGACGAACATGGGTGTTGGGATTTTGGAGGTGGAGGTCTTGATTTTGGCGACACCGTTGAAGGTACTCTTAAAAAGGAAATTAAAGAAGAATATTGCGTTGATCCAATTTCTTATGAATTTTTAGGCTACTTCGATTTATTTAGAGAAATAAACGGTGTAAACACACATTGGCTTGATTTAGAGTTTTTGGTTCATGTTGATAGAGAAAAAGTCAAAAATGGTGAACCTCATAAATTTGAGGAACTTGGTTGGTTTACTTTGGATAATTTACCGAGCCCCGCTCATTCTGCTCAAGCTACTTTATTGGAAAAATTCAAAAATAACTTAGCAAAGTATTATAAAAAAGAAAATTAACATGCAAAAACCTCAAAAGAAAACATATACAAACGGTCTCCGAGTGGTGACTGTGCCCATGAAAGATAATCCGACGGTGACGGTGCTTGTGCTTGTCGGTACAGGAAGTGATTATGAGACGAAACGTATAAGCGGTATTTCTCATTTCTTAGAACACATGTGTTTTAAGGGCACAGTGAAGCGTCCAACTCCACAATCAATCTCACATGAACTCGATGCGCTTGGTGCACAATATAATGCATTTACCGACCATCAGATGACTGGATATTATGCAAAATCGGATTCAAAAAATTTCTCACAGATATTTGATATTGTTTCTGATGTCTACCTTAATTCAACATTCCCCGAAAGTGAAATTGAAAAAGAAAAAGGTGTGATTGTCGAGGAGATAAATATGTATGAAGATATGCCACAGCGTCACGTACAAGACATGTTCCAAGAAGCACTCTATGGCGATCAACCCGCAGGATGGAACATTGCTGGTAGTAAAGAGACGGTTCGTGCTATGACACGTGATGATTTTGTAGCATACAAGAAAGCACATTATGTCGCAGGAGGTACTGTGATTATTGTTACGGGTTCTGTTACAAAACAAGAAGTAGAAAAAGAAGTAAAGAAACATTTTTCTCATGTCCCAAAAACAAAAAAGGGAACAAAATCAAAAACAAAAGATTCACAGACCAAACCAGCTATTGTGCTTAAACACAAAGCAACAGACCAAACACACTTCGTGCTCGGAGTCCGTACGTTTGATATTTTTGATAAACGAAATGCAACACTCTCTGTGCTTGCAACGCTTCTCGGTGCAGGAATGAGTTCTCGTCTTTTCATTAAACTTCGTGAAGAAATGGGCGTGGCGTATTATGTTCGTGCATTCAATGAACCATCGCTTGATTACGGAGCATTTCAAATCTCTGCGGGAGTAAATAACGCTCGTACCGAAGAAGTTATCAAAGAAATCCTTATCGAATGCACTCGTCTCAAAACCGAACTCGTGAGTGATAGAGAATTGGCCAAGGTAAAGTCTTTTATGATTGGAAATGCCAAGCTTTCACTTGAGGCAACAGATGATATTGCTAATTTTTACGGATCTCAAGAACTTTTTAAAAGAGAGATGAAGACAATTGATGAAAAGGCTCGTCAAATTAAGTCAGTGAAAGCAACAGATATCCAAGCAGTAGCGCGAAAAATCTTCCAAACAAATCATTTGAATCTCGCACTTATCGGCCCTGTTTCTGACACAGGGTCTCTCACGAAAATACTCCATTTTTAGGTGCTTTTTTGCCTTTTATGCTAAAATAAGCGTATGAATGATACTACCAAAAATGTGTCAGTTACCATCTCAAATGGAACCCTTATTCGCATTGTTTTGTTTGCAGGACTATGTGTTGCATTCATAAAACTAACGAATCTCATACTTGTGGTACTCACTTCGATTGTCGTTGCCTCGTTTATCGAGTCAGCGGTTCGTCGAGCAAAGCCATATATTAAAAATCGCACACTTGCGGTTTTTGTGATTTATTCACTCTCAATCGGTATTCTCGTTGGACTATTCTCTGTATTTGTTCCAGTTTTTATTAATGAAATGTCAGCATTGGTTGCTCAGCTTGGAAGTTATATTCCGAATGATAGTTTGTTTAATACATTTCAAACAGATACCATCTCTGGGGCAAAAGGTGTAGTAAGTACAATCTCTCACGATGCTTCACTTGGAGAAGTTATTGAAAGTGCAAAAATTTTCTTCAATAGTGTTTCTGGGGGATTCTTTGATGTCTTTGGTTCAGCCTTTGGTGGAGTAATAAATTTTGGTTTAATTTTTATTATCTCATTTTATCTTTCTATTACTGAAAAGGGGATTGAAAACTTCTTGCGTATTATTATGCCCGCATCTCACGAAGAGTATGTGATTGACCTCTGGCAGAGAACAGAACGCAAGATCGGACTTTGGATGCAAGGGCAGATGTTGATGGGTGTGCTTATTGGAATGCTCGCATATCTCGGGCTAACAATTCTTGACGTTAAGTACTCATTGGTGCTTGCGCTCTTTGTAGTTATCGCAGAACTTGTTCCATTTGGATTAATCTTAGCCACGATTCCGGCTGTGGTGTTCGCGTATCTCGACGGAGGGGTTACCATGTCTCTCCTCGTCGCTACTATCTATCTCATACTTGGGCAATTTGAAACATATCTCATCTATCCGCTGATTGTGAAAAAGGCGACAGGTATCTCACCGCTCGTGGTCATACTTTCACTTCTTGTAGGGGGTACACTTGCTGGATTCTGGGGTATTATTCTTGCTGTTCCATGTGCTGTGTGTTTACTTGAATTTGTGAACGACCTTGAAAAGAAGAAAGTCCTTTCCCGAACGAATTAATTATTATCCGTCTGCTAATTAACTTATGAGTAAATCGTTTTATATTACTACTACCCCAGAAGCAAAGTTTTATGCCGAATGCGCATCAAACTTGCTACGGGGCGAGATGTAGTGTTATATTCTGTATTTTGTGAGTTAATTTCTGGTTTTATATATGTCTAAGTCATTCTATATTACAACTACACTGCCATACGTAAATGCTGAACCGCATGTTGGTTTTGCGATGGAAATTGTTCGTGCTGATGTTATTGCGCGAGCAAAGAAGCTCGAGGGGTACGATGTCTTTTTTAATACTGGAACTGATGAGCATGGACAGAAACTTTGGGACGCATCACAAAAAGAAGGGGAAGATGTACAGGACTATGTAGATGGATATGCCGAGCGTTTTCGGGGACTTAAAGAACTGCTTGGTATTTCAGGTGACGTACATTTTATTCGCACAACAGACGAGAAGCATGTTCGTGCCGCACAAGCGTTCTGGGCTAGATGTAACGAGAGAGGATTTATTTACAAAAAAACATATCAAGCAAAATACTGTGTTGGGTGTGAGCTCAACAAAACTGATTCTGAGCTTGATGAAAAAGGTGAGTGTCCTATTCATCCAAATCGCCCTCTCGAACTCATTGATGAAGAAAATTACTTTTTTAAATTCTCAGCATTTCAGGAGCCACTTCTTGCGTATTACAATGCGCACCCTAATTTTGTTATTCCCGATTTTCGTTTCAATGAAATAAAATCATTTGTTGAATCTGGCTTGGAAGATTTTTCTATTTCACGTTTAGCATCAAAAATGCCATGGGGTATTCCTGTTCCTGATGATGCGAATCACGTTATGTATGTCTGGTTCGATGCATTGGTGAATTATATTTCAACGCTTGGTTGGCCAGAAGATAATGAAAATTTTGAAAAATATTGGATACAGGGTATGCCTACACAATATTGTGGAAAGGATAATCTTCGTCAGCAATCAGCAATGTGGCAAGCTATGCTTATGGCGGCTGATTTACCATGTTCTCATCAGGTTATCATCAATGGATTTATTACAGGTGATAAGGGTATTAAAATGTCTAAATCAATCGGTAATGTAATTAATCCTTATGATGTTGTAGCTGAATATGGTACAGAGGCACTCAGATACTTTTTACTGAGAGAGCTATCTTCTTTTGAGGATAGTCCATTTACCATGGAACGTTTTCGTGAATCATATAATTCAGGACTTGCAAATGGAATAGGGAATTTGACAAGTCGATTGATGAATATGATTGTCTCATACGAGGTTGATATTTCTGGCATTGTCTTTGAGTCGCTTGATGATGAACGAATTACAAGTGGATATGCTTCATACGAGCTTAATCATGTGTGTGATGTGATTTGGGAAGAAATAGGAAAGCTAGATGTGTTTATTCAAGAAACTGAACCATTTAAGAAAATTAAAGTTGATGAAGACGGCGCACGAAGTGATCTCCGTTCCGCATCCGCTCGCCTCGCGCGCATTGCTGTATCACTTGCTCCTATTCTCCCAAGTACTTCAGAAAAAATCATCACTCTTTTGAAAAATAAACAAAAGCCAGAAGTGCCACTCTTTATACGTAAATAAAAAAGCCCTCACTTGGAGGGCTTTTTGTCGCATTGTTATGCTTATTTCTTTTTTGCTTCATATAAGCGTGAAGCGATTTGATTGTTTGAATAAAAAAGATCAGTTGTTACTTCTTTTACGACATAAGGTTCAATCCATTTTGGCAACTTGGGTGTTGTTTGTTTGTCAGTTACTTCAAGTTCAAGAATGTGATGACCCTTCTCATCGATTTTTTGAGCAAAGGTGTCAAATTCAAAGTACTGATTTTCCGACATAAACAACGACCTCGTTTTCTTTATTTGTTCCTTGTTTGTAATTCTACGACCAAGGAGTTTTTTGTATTCACTTGCCTCAAGGAATGACTCCCATTCTCCCTGGATTGCTCTTTGTTTTAACGTGTGAATAAAAACGAAAGAATTATATTGTCCACGTTTTCTTACTCGTTCTTCAATTTCAGAATCAGGGTGATCTAGGTATGTTTGTTCAATGAGGACATCTGTTCTGTACTCATTAATCATTTCCTTTTGAAATGAAGGATTGATAAGATATTTAAACTCAATTTCTTTTGGCTCAGGCAATCCTTCCATGTGCAGGATATGATTAACAGCTCTTTGTTTTTTCTCATCAAAACCAGTGCTATTGTCAATAACCCAAACATGCTGGGCACCATTCCATGCGCGTTTAAGTTGATTATCACGGTTTCTCGCATCCTCAGGTGTTTCTGATCGCGTTGGGTTTCCATGAAATTCACGCAGATAGATATCTTCTTTGTCTTTCGCTGTTGTTTCCAGGTGGATTACACCTTTGTATCGTTGGTCTCGTGTTTGTACATAATCAAGGTCATGGTCTTTGAGTAATTTTTTAAATTTACCATCATTCATGTATGCTTTTATGTCGAAAATTCCACGATCACAAATGATTACTGCGGGCTTGTCCGTTTGTTGTACATAAAGTTCTGCGGCTGTTTCTGCTTGTTTTTCAAAGAAGAGCTGAGTTTGAAGAATAGAATGTTGTAATAATGGATTCCGTAAGTCATACCCCATACTAAATATGTGAGTAGCAGCTTCGGGGACAAAAAATGGTTTAATTCCTGCCTTAACGAGCTGTTGTAGTACAAATGGAAGGAGAGATGTTTTGCCAGATACAGGACCACCTGTCATGGCATATTTCGAGATTGTCTTCATATTATATTGTTTTTTTCTTGATTCTACACCTTCTTGGATTCTATGCAATATGCCTGATTTACAAGCTGGCTGATTCGTATTACTATTTGGTGATATGTATAAACACATTGATATTCACTCTCACCTCAACCTGTCGCAGTTTGATACTGATCGTGAGGAGGTAATTGCCAAAATGAAAGAAGAAGGCGTCGGTACTATTACCGTTGGTACGGATTATACTACTTCGGCGTTTGCAGTAGAACTCGCGGATAAACATGAGCATTTGTATGCATGTGTTGGCACCCATCCGACTGATTTTGTAACTGAAACATTTGAGTATGAAAAAATGCATTCGCTCGCAGTTCATCCAAGGGTTGTCGCTATCGGTGAATGTGGGCTAGATTATTACCGCGAGCCAACAGAAGAAGATAAGATTCGTCAGAAAGCACTCTTTGAATCCCATATTAAACTCGCACAAGAAGTAGGGAAGCCTCTCATGATTCACTCTCGACCAAGTAAGGGGAGTATGGATGCATACGAAGAGGTTCTCGATATTCTAGAAGAAGCAAAAAAGACATACCCAAACCTAAAGGCAAATTTTCATTTTTTTGTCGGAGATATGACTATTGCGAAACGCGCCCTCCTTCTTGGGTGTACTATGTCATTTGATGGACCAATTACATTTGCTCGTGACTATGATGAAGTAATTCGTATGCTTCCACTCGAATCAATTATGGCTGAAACCGATGCGCCATTTGCGTCACCCACACCATATCGAGGGAAACGTTGTGAACCGTGGATGGTGTCCGAAATAGTAAAAAAAATTGCTGAAATTAAAGAAATGTCCGTTGATGAAGTTGCTAGTGTCTTACGTTCAAATGCGATAAAAATGTTTCAGATAAAATAAAAAAGCCCCCAGAGTGGCCAGGGGGCTTTTTTTGTTTGTGTTTCTCTTGTGTTACTCAATTAAAATTTTCAAAATACCGTAAGCATTTATATCCCCATATACCATCATTGTGTCGACACCGGCACCTAACTTTGCTCGGGCAAAATTAAAGGCAGTTTCTGCGTCTGTACACTGGCGGGAATTATATTCGTTTTCCGATAAATTGGTGATAAAAATTAATGTCACCTTACTTTTATTCTTTTTGCTGAATTTTCCAATTTTTTCCAACAATGAATTAGTAAAATTCATTACTTCTTTGTCTGCAGTTCCGGTTAGGATTTTAGTAAAATCTAAAAAGTAACAACCTCCATTTTCCAACATGCCGAGCTTCTCTTTGGTAGAGGACTCAATGGTTGTGGTGTCGGTTTGGGCTGACAAACAAAAAGGGATTAACAAGAGTGTTAAAAGGGCAATTTTTTTCATACACGTAATTTCTTTAAATTTTGTCTAATTATAGCACTTTTTACTATAAATGTCAATCATAGATATATTAATTTATGAAACAAAGAAAGCCCCGTCGTTAAGACGGAGCTTTGATGAAATTAAACTTTCTGCCCATTTACCAGTATTATTTTTGGTTTAGGAAGTTCGATTAAGATATTTTTATTCCATAATAATCGTAAGAAGTAAGATTTCTGAGAGTAACTTGCCTTAAAAGAACCATTTGCTACTGATACAATAATGCAATCTGTTTCTTCGTCATATTCACCCCAAAATGGTCCTTGAGGTTTCCCATACACAATAATTTCAAATGCGTACAAACAACTTTTCTGTTTACATAACATTGAATCCCCACTGATATATATTTTACGTTCATTTACATGTCCCTTTATTTGCCATGAGATATCTTCTGGCTTTATATCCATGTAGTAAGGATTAATTATTTCAGACTTGTAAGTTTCTGTTTCAAAAACAAGTTTTGGGGTATTTGGCATTGGTTTTATCGTTCCAATTGCCATTGTGGGAGTGTGATGACTAATCTTCATTAAAATACCAGCTACTTTTACTATTGGACGAGCAATAACTTCTTCATCAAACTCAAGAATAAATTCACAACAATTTTGATTGCTCCCGTAGATATTTTTTATTGATAGGGAAGACCTTTTTTGTTCTATGTAATTCTTTTTTAAAATAATTTGCTCAATCGCTTGTCGATTTTGCTGTTCAATTAAATCTCTCAACTCTTCTCTCCATTTGGAAATAAGTTTATTGTGATCTTTTTTGTATGCAATTCGGTAAGTGAGCAAGAACAAGGATGCTATCACTGTTGAAATAAAAATCTCTGGTAAAAGCAAGTGAGCAGACTCCTTACTAAGAATTAGTCGGAGTAGCACGTAAATAGCAAATCCGAATAAATGACTTTTCCATAGGGAGCTAAGGAAGATGTTTCGTGTGGCTATAAGAGCCCAGTAATTGGTTAATGTTTTTGTTTTCATATTTTTAAGGATTTTTGTTTATTTTACATATTTCCCCCATAATGTCAACTACCTCCATGCTCTAATTTTGAAGGGTTTTTCTGATGGACAGGATTATTTTTTCATGCTACTATAACCCCACATCTCGCTTGTCCCGACCCTGAAGTCGGGACACAAAACTGCTCATTAATTGAGTAGAAAAAGGTCCAAGGTGAGATGGTTTAACAATAACAATAATAATATTCACAATGGAAAGTGAAAAAGAAGTTCGTACAGGAGTGTACGAAATCGGTTACCTTATGGTACCAAGTATCGCTGAAGAAAATCTCGGCGGGGAAGTGACTGCATTTAAAGACATTCTCTCTGAACATGGGGTGACATTCATCTCTGATGAATACCCAAAGATGATTGAACTTGCATACGAAATGTCTCGTTCAATTGCAAACAAAAAGCAGAAGTTTTCATACGGATACTTCGGTTGGGTTAAGTTTGAGTGTACTCCTGAAGTTGCGCATACTCTCAAGAACCTTCTTGAGAAGAATGAAAAAATCATTCGATATCTCTTAATCAAAACAGTTCGTGAGAGCACTCTTTCAGCAAAGCGTGCGTACGGAAAAGAAGGCAGTAAGCGCCGTCAGACTCCAAAGGCTGAAGAATCTCTTCCAATCAACGAGGAAGTGATTGATAAGGAAATTGATGCCCTTGTAGTATAATCTATATATATCCCGTTAGAAGCCGCGGTCGCAGTACCTAACGGAATAAACTATAATTACATTTTAGTCGAATTAAAACTATAAATTAACAAGCAGGAAGAAATTGACCGCGACCTGCTTCTAACGGGATGTATCTAAACAAAGCAATTCTCATTGGTAACTTGACTCGTGATCCTGAATTAAAAGCTATCGCGTCAGGGAACAAAGTGTGTACATTCTCTCTTGCTACTAATCGTGTTTACAAAGATGCGAGTGGTCAGCGACAAGAGAAGACTGAATATCACAATATCGTCGTATGGGGTAAGACCGCAGAAAATGTTGCTCAATACATGAAGAAGGGTAGTCAGATTCTTGTTGAAGGACGTATTGAAACACGAAGCTGGGATGATCAAGCAACAGGTACAAAGAAATATCGTACAGAGATAGTTGCTGATACAATCCAGTTTGGATCAAAAGGTTCAGGTCCTACTTCTTCAGGAAATTCTGCTTCACCAAAAGCATCTGCTCCAAAAGAGGAAAAAGAAAATGAACTCGACACAATAGAATATCCAGACGAGCAAATCAATGCCGAAGATATTCCGTTTTAACAACCTGCCTGCCGGCAGGCAGGCTAACAGCTAATAATTAAAAATTATATAAAATGAAACAAGATTATTTTTCATCAAATAACATTAAGCATATCGACTACAAGGACACAGAGCTCCTTCGTCGGTTTTTGGCTCCAAGTGCTCGTATGATGTCTCGTCGTCGCACAGATGTGACTGCAAAGAATCAGCGTAAGCTCTCAGAAGCTATCAAGCGTGCTCGATTTATGGGACTTCTCCCGTATATCGCAAAGTAATACCTACTAAAAACTCCCCGAATGGGGAGTTTTTAGTAGGTGAGCTATACAATTTTGTGAAGCAGAGTATAATAAAAGGTATACAAGTAACTGGTTGAAAAACCGATTAAACATGATTAAACGTATTTTTGGGGGAGTTATTGTTCTCGGTTTCCTGTTTGCATCGACTGCCCAGGCAGCCAGCTTGGATGATATTTTAAAAAAGTTAACTGTTTTACAGAATGAAATATCTTCACTTAAGTCTCAGCTCGGAGCTTCTACATATAGTTCTTTTGGTTCAATAAGTGTTGATGGTGCTTCGTCATCAGATGCTTTTTCAACTTCTGTTGTTGCAACACCATCCATAACTTCGACTACTCCTGTATATACAAATACCGTACCTAATCCTAACTTAATGAATTCACTAAGCGATAGTTTGAAGGTTACTTCAGCTAATAGACAACCTTCGTTGACTGTTATTTCTCCAAATGGAGGAGAAACTTATACCGCCGGAGATAAAGTATCTATTAAATGGAAAACCGAAAATTATCCTAGTTCGACAGTTAATATCTTCCTTGCTGTGCCTACAAATAATAGCTATGGTCGCGACCAAGCCCTTGTCTTGGGAACTAAGAATGATGGGGTAGAAATAGTAACACTACCGACTTCACAGTCTTGGCCTTCGTCTTATCGTCCATCTAAAATGCCATTTGGTAATCAGTATCAAATCCTAATAGACAATAATGGCGACGGACAGCCGTTAAATCAGGCCGGGCATATTTGGGATTTATCAAATGGTCAATTTTCTATTATTGAGTCATCTTTACCATCAGAGGACTCAATCACACTTCTTTCTCCTAATAATGGTGGTTCTTTTCAGATTGGTAAAACGATGTCTATTAAATGGAAGACAAGTGGTATTCCATCTACTCATGATGTGTATATTCAAATTCTCAATCAAGATACTAATCCTACCTCACGAGCAGTGGTATTATTAGGTTCAAATGATGGGAACGGAGTTATAACGATACCAACAACAACAGATCCTAATTCAGGTAATGACGCTCTTGTTCCAGGTACATATAAACTCAGAATTACAACATTAAGTCCTGATAAAAAATATGATATTCAAGATGAAGCAGATAAGCTCATTACTCTTACTGGTGCATCAACGTCACCGGTTGCTGGCATTGTTGGTTGTGATGCTGCAAAAGCGAAAGGGTATGCTATAGGGGTCACTGCTTTATTGATACCTCCCCAAACCGTGCCAAGTAATTCTAAGAATGTTTTAATAGGTAAATATAAAATTGAAAATTGTCCTGGTATACCATACGGAGCGTCTCTTATAAGTTCAAGTATGAATCTTGTTAAAAAAGACGCAAAAGGTGAATTAATTAATTTACCAAGTAATCCGCTTTCTTCTATGTATGTATCGCTTACGGGGAAGGATGAGAACAATAAACAGCTCGTAAAATTTTCTAAACCAAAAATGTACATAGGGGGAGGATATAATGGAACTGCAAAATACATTGTTGTTGAAAGTGATTTTACAGGGGCTGACTTAAAAGATTTGATGCCTATTAGTGATGGAGGTGTAATTATGGATATCTATGCGAGCATGAAGAATGTAAATCAAAACAATCTTTCTCTAGAATTAAATAACATGGTACATAGTCGTCCTTCATACTATCAGGGTAATTCATCTTATTCTTCTGGTCCATTTTCTATCTCGGTAAAAACAACTTCAACGGTTAATACAAAAACACATCAATAGGTAACCTACTAAAAACTCCCCGAATGGGGAGTTTTTAGTTACTTAGTGAGCTTGAGGGATTCAAGGAAGATTTCTAATTCTTTTCCTGTAATTTCTCGATAACTCCCAAGAGGTATTTTATCAAGTGTGATATTCATGACTCGGATACGTTTAAGGTCAATAACTTTGTGGTAGAGTGCTTCACACATGCGTCTGATTTGACGCTTCTTTCCTTCAGTGAGAATAATATGAAATGTGTTCTTGGTTTTACGCCACACACGACACGGCTTACTTTTAAATTCATCAAACGTTACACCATTACCCATTGATTCAATAAAACGGTCAGTAAACTCTTTTTCTGTTTTGACGACATATTCTTTTTCGTGAACATAGAGAGGAGAGAGGAGTCTATTTGTGACACGCCCATCGTTCGTCATAATGATCAATCCATGTGAGTCTTTGTCGAGTCTTCCAACAGGGAACACAAGCACGGGGAATCTCGTGACTTTCAAAATGTCTTTTACTCCAGGCTCTGGGTTTGTTGAAACTCCAGGTGCTTTGTTGTATGCATAATACACATACGCCTTCTTTGGTGCTTTTGTGCTAACAATGACACTGTCGCCTTCATTTACCTTATCACCAAGAACAGCCTTGCGACCATTGATAGTTACGAGGCCCTTTTTGATAAGTTCATCTGCTCCAGTTCTTGTTGCATGATTTTCATCAGCAAGGTATTTGTTGATTCGTTTTGGAAAATTATTCATGATTGTGTTTTAGTTTTGTTGTGTAATATATTCCCAAGATAAGAATAATTCCAAGAGCGATAAAGAGATAATGGAATGGCATAAATGCGAGCAGTATCGTCGCGATAAGTGGTGCGATGATATAGGCTACAGGTGTCATATCTCGGAAAATTCCAAGCATGAACGCATCTTCCTCTTTGATATGAGTAAAGAAGTATATTTCAGCACTTGTTTCTACAAGGGCTGCCCCTGTTCGTGTAAGAAAGAGGATTCCTGCCCAGATTGCGATACTCTTTGTAGTAATGAAAGCAATGATAACTGTCGACAGAATCATAATAATAAAACCAATAATCAGTAGAGTTCGTTTGCGGATATGATATTTATCTATCAAAATACCAGTTGGTAATCCAAATAAAATGAATGGAGTAAGCATGATGGTAAAAATAATACCAATACTATCCCACCCAAAACCGAGTTGTTCTATGAGATACATTGGGGTGTATACCACCATCCATGCATAGAAAAATTGGAGTAAGAAATTGATAAACGATATTGCAAACATGTGCTTGTTTGCTTTTAAATACTTGAATGCCTCTGTGAGAGGAGTTTTCTTATATAAGGCATCAGTGAATGTTGTGACAGAGAGTAATAATCCGAATGCCATTACGATCGTTGCCATGAAGGCAATAAGATAAATTGTCCGGTATCCTCCAGCGGTAATAAGGAACGACGACGCCATTGGAGATAGAACCCATGCGAGGTTTGTAATAGTGAGATAAATCCCGCGTGTTTTTCCAATTGTCGCTTTATCTCCAAAATGTTCAATAAAGATATCAAGGCAGAGTGAGATGAGTGTGTTTGTTGCCAGGAAGGAAATAAATGAGAGTGCAATAACATACGGTGAGCGTAGGACAATAAGCCCTGTGAGCGCTAGCATATTTACCAGAAGAAGGGCGAGGATTAGTTTCTTGTTTCCGAAATGTTGTAGAATGTGTGCGCTTCTTGTCAAAAGGATTAGTGTGATAACCGCAGCAATAGTATAGAGAATACCAACATAGTGCGCCGGCATAACGCTCGATAGGAATGTCGAATTCGCATACGCTGCAAGCGCTACATGCAGTGTAAAGAAAAATGACACTGCATACATCTTATGAATCTTCTGGATTCGTGAAAGCATGATTTTAAATGCTCAAGAGCACAGGAATAACGAGGGGACGCTTCGCTGTCTTTTGGAAGAGGAATTTCGAGATGTTGTCTCCGAGTGTTGTTTTAACTATGTCGAAATTAATAGGATGTTGCCCGCGAGTTTCGTCTTCAATCGTTTTTTTAATGATAAGGCGAACTTGATGAAGTAAGTCCTGATTTTCTTTGAGGTAGATGAATCCACGCGAAATGATATCAGGAGATTTGCGGAGTTTACCTGTCACTGAATCTATTGTTGCAATCAGAACAAACATTCCATCTTCTGCGAGCATCTGTCGATCGCGAATCACTACTTCTTGTTCATCTCCAACAGAGAATCCATCAACCATCATTGGTGATGAAGGGGCTTTTTCTTTGCGGACGCGTATCTTGTCGCCATTATCATAAATTTCAATTAGAGAGCCATTGTCAGGAACGATAATATTCTCTTCAGACATGCCGAGAGACATAGCTATTTCCTTATGCCGGACAAGCATCGAATGCCAACCGTGAATCGGGATGAAAAACTTTGGATGGGTTTTCCGGTGGAGCCACTTGATGTCTTCTTGGTTGCCGTGTCCGGTGGCATGGATTGTTTCTTCGCTGGTGCGATAGCTGATAATTCTGACACCTTGGCGAGTGAGATTGTCTTTGAGGTGTTGAACTGAAATTTCATTCCCGGGCACGATTGAAGCTGAAAGGATAACAGTATCTCCCTGCTTGATGCTGAATTTCTTGTGTGTCTTTGATGCAACACGACCAAGTGAGGCAAATTCCTCACCCTGTGCGCCTGTCATCAGAATGATAACTTTGTTCGGTGGGTATTTATCTACGTCCTCAATTGGAATAATTGTACCTTTTTTGGGTTTGAATAATCCTGCTTGTTCACAGATTTCAATATTACTTTTCATTGAGCGTCCATCAAAGACAACTTTTTTACCAAGCGCTTCAGCGACTTCAACGACTTTCATTAGACGAGTAAGGTGAGAGGCAAATGCTGCGATAATAATGCGTCCCGTGCCTTGCTTAATAAGCTTCTCAAGCCCTTGGTGGACGCGAATCTCGGGAAGTGAAAATCCTTCATTTTCAATGTTTGTTGAATCAGTCAAAAGCAGAAGGACTTTTTCTTTATCGAAAAATGCATATTCCTTTTCTTCTTCGTCACTTACAATACCATCGATTTGATCGAGTTTGTAGTCACCTGGATTTACAATTGAACCATATGGTGTTTCAACAATAATACCCATTGAATCAGGAACCGTATGAGTTACACCGAAAAACTTGATACGCATTTCACCAGCGTAGATAACTGAATCTTTTTCAACAACCTGACAATTAAGAGCAGGAAGATGAGGGAATTCTTCTTGGCGCTTCTTCATGAGAAGAATCGAAAGATTTCGTGAGTAGAGTGGCGGATTTCCAATACGACTCATGACGAGAGGAATACCTCCGATGTGGTCTAAGTGTCCATGTGTCACAATCATCGCACGGATTTTGTCCTTACGTTCCTCGAGGTATGTTGTGTTTGGGATGATGTAATCAATACCTGGGGTGTCATCTGTTTTGAATTGCATACCAGCATCGATAACGATGATGTCATTACCGATTTCAATAGCAGTCATGTTTTTCCCAATTTCTTCAACTCCACCAAGTGGGATAACACGAATAACTCCAGCTTCTGGGGGAGGGATTGTTGGAGCCTTTCTTTTTGATGGAACTGGTCGTACGTCACCTACACCAGCTTGTCCTGGCATAGCTTTTGGACGGCGACCACCTTTGTTTGACCCATATTGATAGCTTCCGCGATTCTGCTTTTGAGCAGGGGATAATGCTCTCATCGGACTCTTTTTGTTGTTAGGGTTATGTGCACGGTTACGGTCATCAGTCTGTCTCGCTGTGTTTGATGATGTCGTAGGTGTTGCTCCCATTTTGTTGTGGGGAGCGCGTTGCGGGTTTGGTCTTCGTCCGTGGAATGGGCGATTATTTCTGGGTTTCTGTCCGTCTGCTTGTTCTTTAGGTCTTTGTGTTTCGTTCATAGAATGTTTTTTTTAATTAGTAAAAATTTTCCATACACGGTCAATGTTTGCATACCATGTATGAAGAGATACAAATCGATCCGCAGGGACTGTCAGTGTGTCTAGGTTAATATTTTTTAAGTCACGTGATGTTGCGTAGAGGTATGTTGGTGAATAGACAAGGAGTGCCGGGATGTCATTTGAAAATTCACGTGACATACTTGCGTATTTAAGGGTTCGTTGACTAGGGTCAAGTGTTCCAAGTGCCTGTTCAAGTAAGGTATCAATTGTTTTGTTCCCATACAATGCAATGTTGAGTCCCGGGTCATTCTTTTGTGATGAATGCCAAAATGAGAAGAGGTCGGACTCGTGGTTCACAATCTGTCCGAAGAAGAGTGCTTCATATTCTCGTGCGCGGATGATTTCCTTGAGTTGTCCTGTCTCGTATACTTTTTGCAAGTTTACTTCGATACCAATTTGTGCGAGTTGGTCTTTCACAAGTACTGACGCATCTTTGAGTTCAGGTGTGTCTCCTGTGGTGAGAGAGAATGCGAGGCGGACAACAGGGTCAGATGTTTTTACAATCATCTTTTGTGTGATTGTTTTACCCCCGACTTTTTTTGTTTTTGTGACAACTTGTGTGCCTCCTTTTTCACGAATTCCATCGGCGCCTTTTGTCCAACCCGCTTTGTCGAGGATTGCATTTGCTTCTTCGATAGATCCTCGCGCAGTAGCTTCATCTAATCCAATAGTACTCAATAGTGTCTGGGGGATAGGGTTCTTTATTGGAGTTCCGTATCCATGGAGCACGGTGTCGATAATGCCTTGGCGATCAAGTGCGATATTCATTGCTCGAATTACGTCTTTTTGTGCGAACATTTTATTGTTTCCCGCATTAAAGAATATTCCAAACATTCTTGGTAGAGTTGCCGTGTGGAGTGTGTATCCCGCTTCTTCTGCCTCATGCGCACGATCTGGGCTTAGTCCACTTGTCTGGTCAATCGAATGACTAAGAAGCGCTTTCATAAGAGCATTTTCGTTGGCATACGAAACAAACGTTAATGATTTGATGTGCGGTTTACCAAGCGTAAATTCCTTGAATCTTTTAAGTGTGTATGTCTCAGGAAGTCCGTCTGCATTTCGAGAAACTGATTCAACTTGGTATGGACCCGAGCCTATAGCTTTCACATTAAGGGGTGATACTCCGAATTCAGCAACACTGATGTTTTTCCATAGATGCATCGGGAGAATTCCAAGTGTGGTGTTGTCCATAAATGAGATGTATGGCTTCTTGAGTGTGAATGTGATTGTCTTGTCGTCTTTCTTTTCAACAATGATTCCATCCCAGCTTGCACGACGAGGACTCTTAATAAGAGGATCGTTTATTTTATCGATAGTGAAGAGGATATCGTCTGGTGTCACACTGGTGCCATCATGAAATTTTACATTTTTCTTGAGTACAAAAGTATATACTGTTCCGTCTCGCGAAACAGTATATGATTCTGCGAGATCAGGCACGAATCTACCATCTGGCATTTTGCGCATGAGTCCTGAGTATATAATCGCAGTAAGGTCTTTGTCGGCGTCAGAGAGAGCAAGAACAGGGTTTACCAAGCTTGGGATACCAATAATTCCCTCAGTGATAGATCCTCCATCTGCAGGTTTCTCCACCATGAAATGATTGTTTATTTTCTGAACAAGTACGAGCATTGAAATAAGAGATACGATAAGTACTCCAATAAATATCCAGAATTGTTTTTTTGTGAGCGTACGAAGTGCGTTGATAAGTTCGTTTTTCTTTGGAAGGCGAAATTCTTTAATGAATGAGATAAAATTATGCATAGAGCATAGACTGTATTCTTAGAAGAATACATAATATATAATAATTTATAATCGTGAGATAAAGACCCGTAGGTTATTTAACGAGTATCGCTACGAACGCTGAGAGCGCAAAGAGAACACCAACTACGATTGTAGTAGTGAAAATAAATTTTTCAAATCCACGGCGTGTGTGATGTAATCCGCCGTTATCTCCGCCTCCTAATATTCCGCCAGCACCAGAACCTGTTTGCTGGAGCAGAATTGAAACAATCAGAATGATAGACAGAATAATCTGTATATACGGTAGCACAGTAGTGATAATCGTCATGAGAATAATCATATCTTATTTGGTGGAAAATTGCAACTGATATAAAGTAAAAGCCCTTCGATCGCTCGAAGGGCTTTATCCAAAATTTTGCTTATCAATGTGTTAATTAGCAAGTCGGACCCCTAGGGAGCCCAGAAACTACACTTTTCATGTTGTTTTCTCCTTTTCTTTTTTTTTGCTGGCGTTGCCTGGATCAGCTGTTGATCAGGATGCCGGCACCGGCTTTTTGGCAAAAATATTTCTTTGGCTCCCCATAAGGAGGCGAATGTAAGAGGAGATACCTCCAACATCGGTTTCAAAAGCATTTTTTTTCATGCGCTTTAAAATTAAGGGTTTAACAATGATTTAAGAACTTGGAGAATATTATAGCAATCCAATCAGAATTGTCAAGTTTTGTAAATAGTAAGCTAAGTATGCCAAAACTAATTTTTGAATTTTGGCCCCACTCAACATTCTTTTCGTGAGCGCTTTTCTGTGGGTCGAAATTAAAAAATATTGGCAGACGCTATATGTTTTAGTATAATTATGGTATGGCACATCGAAAAGGGAATGTGAAAATAAAATGGAATAGTAGTTTTGCTTATGTTATTGGAGTTATTGCTACAGACGGAAACTTATCACCCGATTTACGCCACTTGCATATTACCTCCAAAGATAAGGAAATGATTTTAAATTGCAAAAAATGCCTTGGAATTGATAATAAAATAGGAATGAAAGCCCGTGGAGGCTCAAAAGATAAAAAATATTATGTTTTGCAATTTGGTGATAAAAACTTTTTTGAATTTTTGTTGGGAATAGGTATTACTCCTAAAAAATCTAAGACAATATCTCAGTTAAAAATACCAATTAAATATTTTAAAGATTTTTTACGAGGATGTATTGATGGCGATGGAAGTATTACAATTTTTAAACACCCAGAAAGTAAAAATCCACAGTATAAAGTACGACTTTGTTCAGCAAGTCAAAGATTTTTAGAGTGGATATTATATAAAGTAAAAGAATTACTTTTTATTAAGGGTGGCTCCATTCATATACCAAAAAATTCTTCTGTGCATACACTGGTATTTGCAAAAGAAGATAGTATAAAGATATTGCAATGGATTTATAAGGGCAAGATTATTGCTTTATCAAGAAAAAAAGAAATAGCGCTTAGAATTTTGAACAGCTAACAATTTTACTGGTGCCGGGGAGAAGACTTGAACTTCCATGAGTTACCTCGCTGCTTCCTAAGAGCAGTGCGTCTACCAATTTCGCCACCCCGGCATATTTATTTTTTTATCAAACAAAATGTTTGATTGAGGCGTGGGCGGGAATTGAACCCGCGCATGGCGGTTTTGCAGACCGCAGCGTTACCACTTCGCCACCACGCCTTATGTATTAAAATACTTGATACTACATACCAAATACTTTTACTCTGTAATCCTAACTGTTTAGTAGTAAATCGTCAATTTTCTGGCGATTCTTTTCACCTTCATCAATTGCAACATCGAGAAAGGGGATTGGGTGGATTCGAAGTTGTTTCGTTACATCAGCTCGGATTTCTCCGAGGTTGCGACGTACAAAACCATATGCAGCCTGCTCTTTCTCTCGAGGTAGGACTGTCATTAGGATTTTCGCATTTCGACGGTCTGGAGACATGAGAACACGTGTGACGGTAATCATTGATGATGGCCCGCCTTCTTTCTCAATCCACATTGCTGCGATTTCCTTGATTGTGTTTGCGATTTTTTCTTCTCTATGTTCGGCCATTTTATTTTATTGTTGTTGTAAATACTTCTAATACATCACCTGACGCGATATCAACTTTTGCTTCAACAAGAAGCCCGCAATCAGTTCCTTCTTCAACTTGTTTTACTTTTGTTTTATTGATTTGTACTCCCACAATTTTCCCGCGACCGATTTCAAAATCACGACGTATGACACGTACGATTCCTCCTTCAGAGACATGACCGAGGGTGACCTTGCCACCGATAACTTGCTTATCTTTTGTTGCACTAAATGTTCGTAGTACTTTGAGTGTGCCGATTGTTTCCATCACTTCACTGCGTGGTCGGCGTTCTTCTGCGACTTCTTTCAACCAATCAGTGAGCTTGTAGATAATATCAAATGTTTGAACAGTAATTTTTAGGGATTCATTGAGGTCACGTGCACCATTATCAATTTTTACATTGAATCCGACGATGAGACTTTCTGTGCCAGAATTTGCAAGCTTCAAATCACTTTCATTGATTGCACCAACTCCCTTACTAATGATTCGAAAGGCGAGATCGTCTGTATTTATTTTTGTAATTTCTTTTTCGAGAGCTTCTATCGTTCCTGCAACATCTGTCTTAATAATAAGAGGGATAATTTTTTTTGCGGTGACTGTAACCCCTTCTTTATTACCTGCCTTTTCTAATAGTTCATGCATTTCCTTTATGTATTGCTCCGCTTCCTTTTTTGTGTGGAATGTTTCAAACGTGCTACCGATATCTGGAATAACATCGAATCCAACAAGTGAAATTGGGGATGACATCGTCGCTGTTTTTATTGGTTTACCAAGGAAATTTTCCATGATGCGAGTATTTGTGATGGCTGTACCAGCGACAATAAACATACCAGCTTCTACCGTGCCATTCTTGATAATACCTGTTGCGGATACTCCACGTTTTGGGTCTCGGTGTGCTTCGATGATAACACCACGAGCTGTTTCGTTTGTTGCTCCTGTGAATGAATTTAAATCAGCAACGAGGATAATCATATCTAAAAGATCATTTACTCCCGTACCTTCTTTTGCTGAGATGGGAACAAAAGGTATATCACCACCAAATCCTTCAAGGTAGATTCCTTTTTCCACGAGATCCATCTTTACTTTTTCTACGTTTGCATTTGGGCGGTCAATTTTATTGATGGCAACAATATAAGGAAGCTTACTATCAATAATAGTTTGATATGCTTCGAGTGTTTGTGTTTTGACGCTGTCTTCTGCTGAGACGACAAGGATTGCGATATCTGCTGTTGTGGCACCACGAGCACGCATTTTTGAGAATGCCTCGTGTCCAGGAGTGTCTAGAAAGGTAATAAGTCGGTTTGCGCCATGTTCATCTTTGTGAGTTACTTCGTATGCTGAGATGCGTTGCGTGATGCCACCAGCTTCACCGCTAACGATGTTTGATTTACGAATGTAATCAAGAAGTGTTGATTTCCCATGGTCAACGTGACCCATGATGACTACAACAGGGGGACGAGATGCTGTATTTGGTTGTACGTTTTTAGTGGGCATGTAAAATTATATTCTTGGGATTATTTTGATTTTGCGAGAACGCCCTTTTCTTCTTCTGAAAGTTCAAAGTCTGATACACCTTTTTCGATTGGCTTTGCAAAGATGCTCATGCGGTCGCGTGCATACAGACTCGAAATAATAACGCCATCACCTTCGTCATTTAAAAATGAGATGGCAAAACTTTGATTACTGCCCGCATCTTCGAATGGATTAAAGCGAACGGTTTTTACTCGGCGAATAGTTCCGTCGAGTCTCTTGTCGACGACAGTGAGGTGTTTATTGATTTCTTTTTCTCCTTCTTTGAGTTCTTTTATGTGAACAATAAGTGCACTCAAAACTTCTTCGAGGTCTTTTGCTTGTGTGCCTGCAAAGAGCGTCCGTAGTCGGCGTTCTGTAACTAGAATCCAAATTAGGAGAATAATGACGATTCCAGTGAGTATATAAAGTAAAATAAGAGTACTCATACTGACAAAGAGTATATACTACAAAAGCATTTTTTACAATGCTATGATATAGTGGTCCAATATACATATCATGAATATATTTACACAAAAATACATATATCTTGACCATGCGTCAGCAACTCCTATTGATGCTGATGTTTTTCGGGCTATGAATAGTGCTGAAAGTACAACAAAAGGTGCAAACCCGAACGCTATTCATTCTCTCGGTGTTGTTGCTCGTAGACTTGTAGAACAGGCTCGAGAGTTGGTCGCACAATCTCTCTCAGCTCATACTGATGAAATTATTTTTACAGGAAGTGGCACTGAGAGTGTTGCGCTTGCGGTGTGGGGGGTAATTACGAACCTGCCTACCGGCAGGCAGGTTACGAATGAAAAGCGAAAAATCCCGCACATCATTACGACGGAGATAGAACATTCAGCAGTACTTGAAAATTGCAGACTCTTAGAAAAAGAAGGGAAAGCTACTGTTACCTATCTAGCCATCGATGAGAGGGGAATCGTGAACCCAAGGGATGTTCGCGACGCGCTTCGCCCCGAGACTGTTCTTGTTTCTGTGATGTATGCTAACAACGAAATCGGAACCGTACAGCCAATAGAAGAAATCGCAAAAGAGATTCGACATTTCAAGAAAACACATACATCTTCATATCCACTTTTTCATACTGATGCGTGTCAGGCGATGAATTATCTTTTTACTGAAAATATTGAAAAGCTTGGTGTTGATTTACTTTCTTTTAATGGCTCAAAAATATACGGACCAAAAGGTGTTGGTGTGTTGTTTAAAAAACGAAGTATTGCACTCGCACCGCTCTATACTGGAGGCGGTCAAGAATTTGGCTTGCGTTCAGGAACAGAAAACGTCTCTGCTATTGTAGGCATTGGGCACGCACTTCTTAAAGCGAAACGAATAAAAGAAAAAGAATCCGCTCGGCTCGTTTTACTTCGTGAATATGGAATTGAAAAATTACGCGTACTTTCTCAAGAATCCGGATATGAAATTATGGTGAATGGTGATGAGAAAAATCGTCTTCCTAATAACATAAATATTTCTATTACTGGAATTTCAAGTGAGCTTCTTGTAATTGAGCTTGATGCGAAGGGGGTACTTGTTTCTGAGCGAAGTGCGTGCGCGAGTGACAATGATACTGGTTCACACGTGATTGCAATGCTTCGCCGTAGTTCGAACGATACAAAACACTCAAATGATTCTATTCGTATCTCAATGGGACGCGGAACAAAAAAGAGCGATATTGACGCATGTATCAAAGCCCTTGCGTCTATTCTTAAAAAATACAAAAAGTGGAAATAGGTTTGACGGCTATGGTATACTATCCTATATGGATCCCGTTAGAAGCCGTGGTCACGGTTTTCTCAAAATGGGATAATGTTAGTAACTATTTTATTTAACTTAATTTACGCAGAGTGTGGTTGGTTACGACCGCGACCTGCTTCTAAACGGGATGGATATTAAAGATTTAAACAAACGACAACTTATATTACTAGCACTCCTTATATCCTTTGTTGTTTCACTTGCGACGGGTATTGTGACGGTATCACTTATGCAACAAATGCCTCAAAGTGTTCCTCAGACTATAAATAATGTTATTCAAAAGACAATTGAAAAAGTAACAACAGTACCAGCTCCTGTGGAACAAAAGGGAATTATTCCAAGCAATGGTACAACACTCGTTGATATCTATCCTCCACTCCCAACAGGCGAAAATGTAAACCCCGATGTTGTACCTGAAGGATTCACTGTTCTTGGTCAAGGTGTTGTTATTTCGAGTACAGGCCTCATTCTTATTGATTCGAGTGTGACATCACGAGGAGAAGAGCACACTGTTGCACTTGGAGATACCTTCTATACCGCCAAACTTCTAAAGAAATTTGATAACGGGTTCAGTATGCTCATCGTTGTTGCAAAAACAAAACTCAAGGTACCAACAGAGGTGAAAGATACAAAAGTTGACACTACAAACTAATTATTGTATAAAATAAACACTATGCCACCATTTAACCACTTTACAACAAAAGCAAAGGAGGCGATTCGCAAGGCACATGAACTTGCTATTGAGCGTGGGCAGAATCATGTAAACGGCCTTCATTTATTGACTGCCCTTATGACACAAGAGGATTCTCTTATTGCTTCAATTCTCGACCGTATGGATATTGATTCTATTCTCCTTACAGACAATCTTCTTGAAATGATTGAATCACCAGAGAGTAAGAGTACAGTCACTCAGTCATATCAGATTTATTTAACACCAGATCTTGCACAGGCAATTGAGAATTCAACGAAGGTTGCACAGACACTCAAAGACGAATTTGTTTCCACTGAGCATTTGTTCTTGTCACTTCTTGAAACAACAGGCGAAGCACAACAACTACTCGCTCGATTTCGTATTGATAAAGAGCAAGTACTTTCTATTCTTGCACTTGTTCGTAATGAAGGAGGGACAGAGTTATCTTCATCGAAGAAACCTAAATTATTGACTAAGTTCACTCGCAACCTGACAGATCTTGCCCGAGCAGATAAACTCGACCCAGTCATTGGTCGTGATACAGAAATCATGCGTATGATGCAGATCCTTTCTCGTCGTACAAAAAATAATCCGATTCTTATCGGTGAAGCAGGTACCGGTAAAACCGCAGTTGCTGAAGCGCTCGCCATTCGTATTGCACGAAATGATGTACCTGAATCACTCAAAGATAAAGAATTAATTGCGCTTGATTTGGGGCTTCTTCTTTCTGGTACAAAATATCGCGGAGAGTTCGAAGAACGTCTCAGTGGAATAATGAAAGAAATTAAAAAGTCAGAAGGAAAGGTTATTTTATTTATTGATGAGCTTCATACTATTGTTGGTGCCGGTGGCGCAGAAGGTTCGCTTGATGCTTCAAATATGATAAAGCCCGCACTTGCACGTGGAGAACTTCATGTTATTGGTGCAACAACACTCAAAGAGTATCAAAAACATATCGAGAAAGATCCCGCGCTTGCGCGCCGATTCCAGCCGATTTATGTCGATGAGCCAAGTATCGACGATGCCGTGGCTATTCTTCGTGGACTTAAAGAAAAGTATGAACTTTTCCATGGTATTCGCATTACAGACGATGCGATTATTTCTGCAGTAAATCTCTCGACACGATATATTACAAATCGTTTCTTACCAGATAAAGCAGTTGATTTGATTGATGAAGCATCTTCATCACTCCGTCTCGCACTTGAGAATAAGCCACAAGTTCTCGAAGATGCTGATCGTAAAATTATGCGTTTCGAAATCGAGAAACAAGCATTAACAAAAGAAATTTCTAGTAGTTCAGCGGTGAGTGATGTTCGTGTTGCAAAAGACCGAATCAAGGATATTGACAAAGAAATTGGGAACTTAAAAGAGAAAACTCGTGAGCTCGAACTCAAGTGGAAAAATGAAAAAGAAACAGTTGTAGAAATCCGTGCATTTAAAAAAGAGCTTGATACTCTTCGCCTCGAAGGAGAGAATGCTGAAATGCGCGCTGACCTTGCTCGTGCGGCGGAAATTCGCTACGGACAGATCCCTGACCTCGAAAAGAAACTTGAGACAAAACTTGCACGATTAAAGAAATTACAAAAATCACGACGAATTCTCAAAGAAGAAATTACTGCTGAAGATATAGCAGAAGTGGTGTCTCGATGGACAGGTATTCCGCTCGTAAAAATGCTTGAAGAAGAACGACACAAGCTTGCCCACATGGAAGATGAACTCAAGAGTCGTGTTGTTGGTCAAGATGAAGCAATAAAGAAAATTGCTGATGTTGTCCGACGTTCACGTGCTGGAATTTCAGATCCAAACAAGCCCATCGGTTCATTTATGTTTTTGGGCCCTACTGGTGTTGGTAAAACAGAGCTTACGAAAGCTCTCGCGCAGTTCATGTTCAATGATGACAAAGCCCTTGTGCGTGTCGATATGAGCGAATACATGGAACGACACAGCGTATCAAAGCTTATCGGTTCACCACCAGGATATGTGGGGTACGATGAGTCTGGTAATCTCACCGAAGCTATTCGTCATCGTCCATATTCAGTGATTCTCTTTGATGAAATTGAAAAAGCGCATCCGGAAGTATTCAACGTGCTTTTGCAAGTTCTTGATGAGGGTCGTTTGACTGATTCAAAGGGTCGCAGTGTGAACTTCAAAAATACGGTTATTATCCTTACCTCAAACATCGGTTCTCATTTGATTGAGAAAATGGAATCGCTTGGCTTCACGAATAATTCACACAAAGACGAATACCAAGCAACAAAAGAAAAAGTCCTTGGTTCACTCAAAGATCATTTTCGTCCAGAATTTCTCAATCGTCTTGATGACATTATTGTCTTTGACATTCTTTCTGAAGATGTGATTCGCACGATTGTTGATATCAAGATTTCTGTTGTTCGCGAGCGGTTACTTGGTAAAGACATCGAACTTGAGATTTCTTCTGATGCGCTCTCGTATCTTGCACGCGAAGGATACAATCCACACTATGGTGCACGACCGCTCAATCGTCTTATTCAGAATAAAATTCTCAATCCTGTGGCCTCATTCATTATTGGGAAAGGTGTGAAGAAGGGCGATGTTGTCACCGTTGCACTAAAAGACAATGAACTCGTGATTGAAATGAAAAAGAAGAAAATCAAATCACCGATGAAGATGAACAAGTCACCGCTTCGAGCGCACTAAAAACAATAAAACCCCGTGAGGGGTTTTATTGTTTTTAGTAAGAGCTTGGGAGTATTGTATACGAATCGTAGTGGTGAATTGCTGTGCCCCCAAAGCCTGAAAGGGAATTAAATGCGTTTCGAATTTTGTCGAGTTCACTATTCATAAATGAAGCACCTTTCTTGAGGGTTTGTCCTCCCACAGTTCGTGTTCCACAGAAGGTGATTTGTGCAGATGCTGAATCAGAGAAACATTTTGTTTCTACACCGATGATGACTTTTTTGCCGATACTGTTTGCATATACAACTTCATCATATCCGAGATCATAGATGCCATTCGAACTATCGCTTTTTGAAGAAATAATTTCTCCTGATGATTTAATGCCAAATGCGGTGTCTCGATAATCCATGATAGTCATAATATCAACAGTATCCAGAATTCGTTTTGAGAAATATGCCGTACCAGAATCTTGAAGTCCACTTGCACTGTCATACCAGAATGGAACATCAACATTAAGAAGGAGAGTTCCATCGAGTGTAGATTTTACTTTTGAAAGCATTGAAATATAATCAGCCAGAATTTCATCTCTCTGTGCGCCGTTGTTTGCGTCCCAGAGTGAACCACTCGAATATCCGTATGGTTCAACATCGAGGTGAATTGCTTTGGGTTTTACTGCAAAACTATCTGCAAAATCAACTGCTTTCTGGGCGAAGTTTACAGCAGATGAATGATTGCTTGGTAGATACCACTCACTTTCACCAGCAAGAAGCTCAACAGAAATACACTTCTCATGTGCAAGGCGAATAAACTCGGAGAGGGCTGTTTTGTCTACTGTCCTGTTTCCAGTAATGATACCGTAACTTTCTACGTAGAGTGTAGTAATGTTTTTTGATGAGGCAAAAGATAAAAGCGAAGAACGCTTGCTGTAGTTATTACTTGAATTCGTTATGATATCAGAATCCCAGACCCACAGTGCACGTGTCTGTACCGATGGGCACTGTGTGTTTTGTGTAGGTGTTTGTGGTACTTGCGGATTTGTCTGTGGGAAATAAGTGAATACAGGTGATTGATTTGTATAAACAGAGAATGGTTGGCGTATGTATGGATTTTGAGCATCTGAGGTATTTTCTGTTGTGGTAACAATTGTTTCCTCGATTGTTTCTGAATATTCATCTTGGCTCGGCGTATTATTCGGAAATGAGATAGGAGTAGTACCGAAATTTTTGCTTTTTGGTTGTCCTGTTATTGATGCTCCAAGTAGAATAAGGGCGACAATACCTAGGGTTATGAGAAGTGTTTTGTACATATGGGGATTATAGCATACAGGGTTATAGTTGACAGATTAAGTTTTTTATGATAGTATGTCGTGAAACAACTTAATAATAAATTTTATGAAAATTATGACTGGTTTTGCCCTCGGGCTTGGTGTTGCAACAATTCTATTCTTTTATGTTCACTTTGAACCTGTCCATTTATCTGCTTCAAATTCAAGCAAAAATAAAATGGAACAAGAAAGTGATTCAGTTAACTTCGCTGGAGACGCCTTCTACATTTTACAAAAAAATGCATTGAAAATGAATGTTTTTTATTCCCAAAAAGAACAAAAATTTTCTGAACTTTATGATGAGGCACTTGATCGAGAAATTGATAAGCTAATAATAAGCCATAAAGAAAGTGATGCATTGTATGATTCAGTTCTGGTTGCGAGATCTCAAGCAGATGCCTATTGGGATATGTACATAAAAGCACATGACTTACAGAGAGATGCTTTTAGTCATTATCTAAATTTGTGTAAAACTGAAGAAAATTAAAAATTTATTAAAAGCCCCTGTTTGTAAAATAAAAACAGGGGCTTTTTTTGTGCGCCGGGGAAGATTCGAACTTCCGAAGACCGAAGTCAGCAGATTTACAGTCTGCCCTCGTTGACCACTTGAGTACCGACGCATACGAAGGGGAGTATACAATGTTTTATCTAATTTTTCAAGACATGGAAAATTTTTGTCCCCATGAAAAATATGATAAAATACACAACATGTCACAACTATACAGCAACTCAATATTCTGGGTAGATATCGATAAGATAAAACCAAACCCATTTCAGCCACGTCGTGAGTTCGATGAGGCACGCTTGCGTGACCTTTCTGATTCTATTCGCCAGTACGGAGTGCTTCAACCGCTTGTTGTTTCTCGAAATGAAGTTCAAAGAGAAGGTGAAGGTATCAGTGTTGAGTATGAGCTGATTGCTGGGGAGCGTCGTCTTCGTGCGTCTAAACTTGCAGGACTTGAACAAGTCCCCGTTATCATTCGTATTGGTGATGATAATATGGCAAAGCTTGAGCTTGCGATTATTGAAAACCTCCAACGTGAAGATTTGAATGCTGTTGAGCGTGCACGGGCATTCTTTCGTCTTGTTGAGGAATTTAAATTTACTCATGGACAGGTTGGAACTAAAGTTGGAAAGAGTCGTGAGTATGTGTCTAATACATTGCGCCTCCTCGCGCTTCCTCAGGAAATCCTCGACGCACTTTCTGCAAGTAAAATAAGCGAAGGGCATACACGTCCTATTCTCATGCTTGCAGATAGACCAGAAGAGCAAATGGTGCTTTTTAAAGAAATCGTTTTTAAGAAAATGACTGTTCGTGACGCAGAAAAGGCCGCTCGTAAAATTGCCTTTGATCGTATTCGTAAAAAGGAATATATGCCTGATCCAGAAATTACTGAAATGGAGGAAAAGCTTCAAGAAACATTGGGGACTCGAGTGCACATCGAAAAGAAAGAAAATGGGGGATATATCACAATCGATTTCTTCACTCATGATGACCTCCGTACGATTCTTGATCTCATTAAATCAAATCATCAAAAGAATCCAAGTGAGATGCTTGAGAAATTCATCGCTACTCAACCAGAAGACTCTCTCGGTACTCCTGGTGCATCAAATCCAACTCCCGAAGAAGAGGCGATGTATCTCGTCGATGACCGTGATGATGATGAAATCAAAAAGACAGAAGAAGACGTTGATCTCTATAATATAAAGAATTTTTCTCTCTAAAACAAAACCCGACCGCGCAAGCGGTAGGGTTTTGTTTTAGAATTTTGCAAACGAGCGGAATTTTGAGAGGAGACTATTTTCTTTTAAGTACGCATTGATATGTTTTTTGGCCATTGTTGTTTTGGCATAATCAAGCCATTTCGAGGACGGATTTGTATTTTTATTTGTTTGTATTTCTACTAAATCATTATTCTGGAGTTTTGTGTGTAGTGTTGTTTGTTTGCCATTTACTTTTGCGCTTTGGGCGTGATTACCGATGTCAGAGTGAATAGCATACGCAAAATCAATCACACTTGATTCAGCTGGTAAATCGATTACATCACCTTTTGGTGTGAATACGAAAATACGGTCATGGAATAAATCCATCTTTAAGTCTTCAATGAGTTTCTTTGGGTCATTTACTGCTTTTTGGAGTTCTTTGAGTTGGTGTACCCATTCTAATTTTTTCTCAGGAACATCGTTTTTATTTTTTGGATTTCCATTTGCCTTATACATGAAGTGAGCAGCGATACCATACGCTGCTTCTGCGTGCATTTCAGCGGTGCGGATTTGTATTTCAACGATGGCACCATTGCCGGTGAATATTGTTGTATGTAGACTACGATAACCGTTTGGTTTCGGGAGCGCGATATAGTCCTTGATTCGTCCTGGCATTGGGGTCCACACAGAATGAACAAGACCAAGCACTCGGTAACAATCCTCAACACTCTCGACAATAACACGAAGAGCCACGATGTCATGCATCTTGCTCATATCCATATTGTAGCGTTTTAGTTTTTGCCACAAACTATAGAGGTGCTTCACACGCTGATTTATTTCTACAACGGTAACATTTTCTTTCTTGAGAATTTCCTTCAGTTCTCTGGTAACTTTCTCGAGTTCTTTTTTATTTGTTTCTAGATTTTCTGTTACTAATTTCTTTACTTCACTATATTCTTTCGGGTATGCGAAAGGGAACGCAGCGTCTTCAAGTTCACCTTTTAATTTACCCATACCAATGCGGTCAGCAAGTCGAGCGTGGATTTCTATTGTTTCAAGGGCGATACGTTTCTGTTTATCAGGACGAACATGTTCGAGTGTCTGTACGTTATGTAGTCTATCCGCGAGCTTGATGATGAGTACGCGTAAATCATTTGCCATCGCAAGGAAGAATTTTCGAAGTGATTCGACGTGGCGTTCGTGACCTTGGTATTTCATTGCTCCAAGTTTTGTGACACCATGAATTAATTTCACAATTTCCTCACCAAATTCTTTTTTGAGTGCTGATTCAGGAGTTTCTGTATCTTCGAGTACGTCATGCAATAGCCCCGCGATGATTGTCTTTGTATCCATTCCAATACGAGCGAGCGTTTTTGCAGTTTCAACAACGTGAATAAAATACGGCTCTCCACTCTTGCGGAGTTGTCCTTCATGGGCGTTACGTGCAAAATCATAAGCTTTTGTGATTAAAGCTTTTTCTTCTTCAGTCACATTGGTCATGAAATTAAAGATATCTTGTGTTGGGGGAATCATATCTTTAATTATATACCATAAAAAATAAAAGATAATAAATTTTTAGGAAATATAAAAAAAGTCATTAAAGTTTCGAAACTTTAATGACTTTAAGTATTTTTACTACCACTTAGAGAAACCCTTATTGAATTGTTCCATGAACTCTTCATAGGGCATGTAGGCATTGGGACAAAGCCGTGCCAGTGCTCTACCTAAATCGTAGGGTGTACATCCGCCATTAGGAAAAGGGGAGTTTCCATCTTGTCCATCATCAGCAATTGTCCTGAGGATGTCCGCTGCTGTGTAGCGAGAAAGAGGTGTGCCTTCAATGGCGTGGGGTACTTCTGTTGTCGTGTCTGTCATGATTTTTTATTTAAAAATGAAGATTTAGTGAATTATCTTTATTTACTACTTTATAAACAAAGATAATTCACTAAATACTCTAAAAGAACATTATAAGGTATATCATATCACATAACACACAAAAAGTCAAGTACGTGCAAGGGTCTATACAAGGTTAAAAATTAAGGGTGTAGCCGAGATGTTTTATTTCTTATTATTCTTGATATCCTCTCCTAGTTTATGAGGATTATGCATTTTACACATCTTATTGCTACATCGTTCTGGGATAGTTTTTGTGCCTTCCATCATGAGGCTTCCACAGAGGTCACAGATATTACCTGTTGGTTTTGCTTTGATTGCATTTTTACAATCTGGATAATTCGAACATGAGTAGAAAATCCCAAATCGTCCGCGTCGTTCCATCATTTCACCTTTTTTACAGGTAGGGCATTGTACACCAGTCAATTTCTTTTTCTTTTCTTCTTCGTCTTCTTTGATGAATTTACATTTTGGATATCGTGAGCACGAAATGAACGCTCCAAATTTACCTTGGCGTATGACGAGCTTACCACCACCTGATTTACCTTTTTTCTCGCCACAGAGAGGGCACATTTCACCAGTTTCTTTTGGTCCTTCGAGTTCGTTTCCTTCGAGAGTGCGAGCACCATCACAGTCGGGGTATTTTGAACATGAATAGAATTTACCATTGCGAGCGAGCTTGATGATCATCGAAGCCCCACATTTTGGACACTTCATATCCTCTGGTGCTTCACCCATGTTTGTCGCTTTTGCGAGTTTGTCTTTTTCTTTTACGTCTTTTTGGAATGGAATATAAAAATCTTTCAACGTCTTTACGTATTCACGTTTACCTTCTGCTATTTCATCGAGTTCATCTTCCATCTCGGCGGTGAATGTATCACTGATATATTCTGCAAAATTATTTTCAAGAAAACTTGAAACAACATCCCCCGTATCAGTCGGGAAGAGTGTGCGTCCTTCTTTTGTGACATATCCACGCTCTTCAATCGTCTTCATGATAGATGCTTATGTTGATGGTCTTCCGATTCCACGTGCTTCGAGTTCTTTGACGAGTCCTGCTTCGGTGTATCTGTTTGGTGGTTCAGTTGCTTTCTCTGTGTCTTTGAGTTC
>JBAYUP010000005.1:0-37895 GCA_041675045.1 Minisyncoccota bacterium
GAGCAGAAACTTAAAAATCCTGAAATTAAAATATCATATTCACCAGAAGAGATAGGTGAAGATTTTTCTCTTCTTCAAAAATTATGGGATGAATCATACGAGGGCATGGATCATACTAATGATACAAAAAGAACTTTAGAAATTTTAGATGTAACTGCCAAAACAGATACTTCTGAGTTGCTCGAGAAGTATCTGAAAGAGCAATCTCAAAACCTAACACCAGAAGAGAAATTTTTTATTGAAATATCGATACAGCTTAAAAAATTCAGAGAAAAAGCACGGGAGGTTATCTCTACCGGAACAGAAGAATCTATTTCCGATAAGGATTTTCAATTATTTGCAGACACTAATCAAGTTTCTGACGGTATTATTGAAGCAATAGTTGCATCGATAAAAAATAGTAAATCTTTGTCGGAAAGACAGATTGCAATATATGGGTATCATTCAGACAAAATCGAAGCTCGACTTAAAGATAGTTTCTTAGAGGAAAGTTCTTCAGAGGGTAATCTTGAGAAATTCAATATAGAACAAATAGAAAAAATGGATATTGGATCCTTGCAAAAGGCGGGTATGTTATTGGTGTATTTAGGTGAAAAACCAGCAACAGAATTAGAACTGTATACTTGGAATGAAAAGCCAGAATCAATAGTGTCTAAAATGCAAAGTCTCAAATTATTTTACAAAGAAAAGGTAATAGAAAATAAAGAAATAACTAGAGCATATTTTGTTGCTAAGTCAGAAGAAATAGTAGAATTGCTATCTAAGACAGACCCTTCAAAAGATCATGAACAGTATGGTCGACTGATGGGTTATCCTGAAACTGCAATTCAGTCTTATTTAAAAAACAATACGACCACAGAGGATCTTCCAGAATGGATCAAGAAAAATCCTCTTGCCCCAGCATTATCAAAAGATAATTATTTAGCTGAATTTAAAGTTTTTGAGAATTGGATGAACATAATAAAAGAAAAATCTCCTACCGTCTATAATGAATTAATAGAATTACAAAAGGTCGGTTAGTATCATAATTTATTTTTTGTATGGCTGATATAAGCAAATTAAAAGAAGATGTTAATTGGTGGAAAGTAGAAATAGATATTAGAAAAAAGAAAGTAGATGAGGCTGTTGATAAATATGAGACCAGAAAAAAAGAGCTCTCAAAAGCATTAGAAGAAGAGAGAGGTAATCCTAAAAAATAGAATTTTTAGGCACGCCTAATACCGCTCCACATTGGGGCGGTATTTTGGTATGATACACATATATATGTCATGGGCCTCAAAACGACAAGCTACGTATCTTTCTATCGTCCTTTTTATTTGTGGATTAATAATTTTTGCAATCCTGTATCCGATTATTTCAGCCAAACCAACATGTGTAGATGGTAAAAAGAATGCAGGGGAACTCGGTGTTGATTGCGGGGGTGTCTGTATGCGTCTCTGTAGTTCACAGGTTTCTGAACCACTCGTTTTGTGGAGTCGTGCTTTTCCTGTTGTTCCTCATACGTATAATCTTGTTGCCTTTATTGAAAATCAAAATAAAGGTGGGGGAGTCGAACAGGCGTCGTACGAATTCCGTGTGTATGATACAAACAATAAATTAATTGGTCGTCGAACTGGTACAACATTTATTCCACCGAATCAGCAGTTTGCAATTCTTGAGCCACGATTTGAAACAGGGCAAAGCGATGTTCGAAGTGTTTCTTTCGGCTTCACTGGGTCACCTGTGTGGATGAAGAAAGCACCAACACTACAAACACTCCCGATTCGTGTTGGGGCGGGTCTTGTTGGCGATGATTCTGGGTCTCCTACATTTACAACTCAGCTTTCAAATCAGTCGATTTATGACATGCCTGCTTTTGATGCTGTTGTGATTCTCTATGATGCTGATCATAATGCAATTCAAGCTTCAAAGACACACAAAGAAGGTTTAGTGAGTAATGCGACCACTTCGTTATTTTTCACATGGCCAGAACCATTGAGTAGTCAGCCGGTCACATGGGATGTGTTTCCAATGATAAATCCTTTTTCAGTTTCATTCTGAGGATATGAATCCCCGCTCAAAGCCGCGGTCACAATCAAAAAATGGAAATGAAAAATTCGACAAATATATTACTTACAAATCACTTAAGCAATGCCGTCTTTTTGACCGCGACCTGCTTCTAACGGGATGAAATCTAAACTTTTCGATATTGATTGGCTTCTCATACTTTTCCTTGTACCTGTACTTGGTGCAGGGCTTGTTACGATGAAGTCGTTTACTGAGGAGACTCCGTATTTTTCTCACCAATTACTATGGATTGCGATTTCTTTTGCGGTACTTTTATTTCTGTCATATATTGATTTTCGTTTTTTAAAACGAACAGAAGTGCTCGTATTACTATTCTCTGCGTTTTGTTTAATGCTGTTAATGCTCTTTGTCGTGGGGCACACCTCAAACGGTGCGCAAAGTTGGTTTTCTTTTGGATGGTTCTCCTTTCAACCGTCAGACATGATGAAGCTTGTGCTTATTCTCATGCTTGCGAAATATTTTTCTCGACGACACGTTGAGATTGATAATTTTAAACATATTTTTATTACAGGATTGTACGCACTTATTCCATTTGTGCTTGTGCTTCTTCAGCCAGACTTTGGGTCAGCGATGATTATCTTTTTTATCTGGTTTGGAATGACGCTTGTTTCAGGATTATCACGAAAGCATCTCTTTATTGTGGTAGGTATTGCCGTTGTTACTTTTGTATTCTTTTGGGCGTTTATGTTTCAGCCGTATCAGAAAGCCCGTATCATGACATTTATCAATCCACTCTCACATCTTCAGGGGGCGGGATACAATGTCTATCAATCAACAATCGCAGTGGGAAGTGGGGAAGTGCTCGGTAAAGGTGTTGGATTTGGTACACAGTCTCGGCTCAAATTCCTTCCTGAATACGAAACAGATTTTATTTTTGCCGCATTTGCAGAAGAGTGGGGATTTGTCGGGGTAACACTTCTCTTTACACTCATTGGTTTGATTATTTGGCGAATCTTACGGATTGCTCTTTTGGGTGCGACAAATTTTGAAATGCTCTATGGGATTGGGCTTGCCATTTATTTTATGAGTCATTTTATTATTAATGTCGGGATGAATATTGGGGTAATGCCAGTCACTGGAATCACGCTCCCATTCATGAGCTACGGGGGCTCGCATTTATTGACTGAATTTATCGGGCTTGGCATTCTCTTCGGAATGAGTCATTATAGGCGGGTGGCGCATCGTGATGATATGCGCAATGAATTCCTTGGTATATAGTAATAGGGATTAATTATCTAACATCATCTACTTCGTTACGGATTCCGGTTGCTCGGTCAATGTAGGTCAACTACATCTCTCTCGCAGTCCTCATCCGTGCCTCGTATCTGGTGTCATATAATTAATCCTTGTATCTCATATTTTATGAGGGGCCTCAAATGTTATTGATATATGCAAACAAAAATAATTGACGGCAAAAAAATAAGAGACGAACTGTTGCAGGACATAAAAAACGAGGTTGAAAAACTTCCGTTTGTTCCTGTGTTTTGCGATATCCTTGTAGGGGAAGATACTGTATCAGCTTCGTATGTTCGTATCAAAGCAAAAACTGCCGAATCAGTAGGGATTAAATTTCGCACAGCAGAGTTCCCGTCTAGTGTTACTACAGAGGAATTAATTGCAGAAATAGAAGCACTAAATCGAGTCCCACATATGTGCGGTATTATTATTCAACTCCCACTCCCATCTCATATTGATAAAGAAGCGGTGCTCGATGCGATTGATCCTAGCGTTGATGTTGATTGTCTTGGCGCACGCGCGCAAGCATTATTTTATAACAATGAGCCAGTTTTTTCATTTCCAACAGCACGGGCCTCTATGAAAATCCTCGATGAAAGTGTACCTGAGCTTTCTGGTAAAAAGATTGTCATCCTCGGGCAGGGGATGCTCGTTGGTAGGCCGGTGACACATCTACTGCGCACACGTGGATATGATGTTGAAACGATTACGAGCGTAACCGAGAATCCGAAAGAAATTCTTCGTTCTGCTGATGTTGTTATCTCGGCTATCGGCAAAGCAAATTTTCTCACAGCTGATATGATACAAGAAGGTGCTATTATCATCGACGCAGGAACATCTGAAGAAGATGGTGCTGTTGTCGGTGATGTTGATACGAATTCCGTGATGAATGTAGCGGGCATGCTCACTCCTTCACCTGGAGGTGTTGGTCCAGTGACTGTTGCGATGCTTCTCTCTAATGTGCTTCTGTGTGCTCAAAAACGAAATGAATCCCGTTAGAAGTCGCGATCGCAATTTAATATCAATAGAAAAATATGAAATTACATTTTGAAAAAATTAAAAGCATAATATGGCAGAAGCGCGAATGTATCGCGATCTACTTCTAATGGGATGAATAACGAAATTTTCTTTTCAATTTTTTCTCTTGCACATCGGTCTGCCACTCTTGATTGGTTGATTGTTTTTTCTGCGAACGGATTCGGCTACCTCATGATTGTTCTTGCTGTGCTTTTTCTCTATGCACATCATGATACAGAATTTTCTTATACAAAGCCGTTTGTAAATTTCACGCGTAAGGCTCGCGAGATTGCGCTCGTCTTCTCATCTGGATTTATTGCATGGGGACTTGCTTCAATCATTAAAAATTACATTGTCACCCCACGGCCATTTATCGCGATTCCTGAAATCACCCCACTTTTTTATCATGGGGGAATGGATTCATTTCCGTCTGGTCACTCGACATTTTTCTTTGCACTGGCAACAGCGCTCTTCCTCTCTCATCGCCCGATTGGGGTTTGGTACGGGGTTGTTGCACTTATTGTATGCTTCGGGCGTGTAGCTGGCGGGGTTCATTTTCCTATTGATATTTTGGGTGGAGCGGTGCTCGGTGTCTCAATAGCCCTTATTTTAAATATCATTTTGCGTCCTCGGATGAAGTAATACCCATCCTTGCTATTTTGGGGTAAACCCTATAAAATAAGGCAATTATAGTAATTCTGCCTAAATTCATGGTTGTGATTTAGCGGATTAGTATGATTTACATATTTAACTTTAATCTAATTTTGCAGGTACCGGTTTATTTTTTATAACCGCGACATGCTTTCCAATCGGATGATAAAAACACGAATTACAGCATTGCTTATTGTGCTTCTCGGAATAGGAATTGGTTTTTTTGTTTACAAGTCAGAACTCTCTCATCAAAATATTCCAACAGGGGAAACTCCTGTCGGTTTTGCGAAATATCCTTTCAAGCTTGGTCTTGACCTCTCTGGAGGAACACATCTCGTCTATCGTGCTGATGTGAGTGTTGTTGCACAGAATGAAATCAAAGATTCAATGAACGCGCTCCGTGATGTTATCGAACGACGCGTGAACACCTTTGGTGTTGCTGAGCCTGTCATTGCTGTTCAGAATGGTGGATTTTCAAATGCAGGCGAAGAGCGTTTGATTGTTGATCTACCAGGTGTGACTGATGTAAAAAAGGCAGTTGAAATGATTGGTCAGACACCGTCTCTTGATTTCCGTGTAGAGAATCCTAACAAGAACGCAAAACAAGAATTTACATTGAGTGAAAATGGTGAAATAACACTCGACCCATCTTTTGGTTTTGTTAAGACAGAGCTCACAGGACGATTCCTCGATAAAGCGATTCTTGAATTTAATCAGACAACAGGGGAACCAATCGTTGCACTTCAGTTTGACGAAGAGGGCTCAAAACTTTTTGAAAAGATTACACGTGAAAATGTCGGCAAATCTGTTGCTATTTTCCTCGATGGGCAAGCTATCTCAGTCCCAACAGTCAACGAAGCAATCAGTGGTGGGAGAGCGCAAATTTCAGGAAGCTTTACTCCGCAAGAAGCAAAATTGCTCGTCGGACGTCTTAACTCTGGTGCACTTCCTGTTCCGATTGAGCTTATCTCAACACAGACAATTGGCCCATCATTAGGAAGTCAGGCAACACAAGCGGGAGTCAAAGCATCACTCGTTGGCTTCCTCGCTATCGCATTGTTCCTTATCGTTTGGTATCGATTACCAGGAGTTATCGCAGTCATCGCTCTTTCTCTCTATACTGCGACAATGCTCGCACTCTTTAAATTCATCCCTGTAACACTTACCGCAGCAGGTATCGCTGGTTTTATTATCTCGATTGGTATTGCTGTTGATGCAAACGTTCTTATCTTTGAACGTATTAAAGAAGAGCTTCGAAATGGTCACTCAATCGCTGAAGCAATTAAAAATGGTTTTGGCAGAGCATGGCTCTCTATCCGTGATTCGAATTTCTCAAGTATGATTACTGCCGTGATTCTTTTCTGGTTTGGAACTCCTCTTATTCAAGGATTCGCGCTTACATTCTTGCTCGGGGTGATAGTGTCTATGGTGTCTGCTATTTCGGTCAGTCGTCTCTTCCTCGTGTCTCTTAATATCACAAAGACGACAAAGCTTACACAGTTTCTTTTTGGGTCAGGATTTAGTAATGCGAAAAAATAATAACGTCTAAGTATGCGTTGTATCTTTATAAACTTTAACTCTCTCAATTAAATTATATGTTTATCGTTAAACACAGAAAAATATTTATTACCATCTCGACTATCCTTATGGCTCTCTCGCTTGGCGCGATTGGTTATTTCGGACTTAATGTTGGTATTGATTTCCGCGGAGGATCACTTGCTGAAGTTGAATACACAGGAGAGCTTCCAAGTCAGGAAGTAGTCAAAGAAAAGCTTGCGTCACTTGGTTTCGGAGAAATACTCATTCAGCAAATTGGTACACAGGGGTATAGTTTAAAAATGCGCCCACTTTCCGAGACAGAACGTCAGACTCTCATTGGCGCACTTGGTTCGAATGCTGTTGAGAAAAGTTTTACTTCGATTGGTCCCTCAGTGGGAGAAGAGTTGGTTCGTAAATCAATCCTTTCATTTATCCTCGTTGCACTCGGTATCATATTCTTTATTGCATTTTCATTCCGTAAGGTTTCAAAGCCAGTCTCATCATGGAAGTATGGCTTGATTGCAGTGACGACATTGATTCACGATATTATTATTCCTGTAGGTGCATTTGCTGTACTGAGTCATTTTTATGGAACAGAAGTAGACACACTCTTTGTGGTAGCGATTCTTACAATTCTTGGATTGTCAGTGTCTGATACTATTGTTGTGTTTGATCGAATTCGTGAGAATATTCATGGCGGAAGCTCAACTTCTTTCGAAGAAAAAGTAGGGAAGAGTTTGGAACAAGTCTTCACTCGTTCTATTGCGACATCATTTACAGTTATCGTGGTGCTCCTTGCGCTCGTATTCTTCGGTCCAGAAAGTACAAAGGTTTTCGCTATGATGCTTACTGCTGGAATGTTCTTTGGAACATATTCAAGTATCTTCCTTGCCTCACCACTCCTTGTGCTTATCGAACGTTCACAGAAAAAAGCCTAAGTTTATAATGAAAAAATACCCCTCGTCTTCGAGGGGTATTTTTGATAGAATAGGAACATGTCACAAAAGGGTATCTATTTAAGTTCTTGGGCGAAAATTACTATTTTAGCAACGCTTATTGTGTTCTGTTTCGTGTTTGGTTTCTATGCTGGTACGCGCTCAGAGCAGGACAATCTAATTAAAAACAAAGTTGTAGAGGTTTCTAAGCCGACAGAGGCAGGGAAGTTTATTGAATGGAAGGAATATAAGAATGATGAGCTGGGGATTTCTTTCAACTACCCTGCTGAATTTGGTGAAATAAGTATTCAGAAAAGCGAAGATGGAACACAGTTTCGAATGAATTCTAGTAATCCAAGTGGATTTAGTGACCCATACTTTGGTGCTCTAACAATTGAGGGTGCCACAAAAAATTTTAAGATGCCAATTTGTAATGATGATATTTTTTGTGATTATAATGAGTTAGACCTGTTACGTTTTGAACACATAAAAGGTTTTAAGTTCTCGAATACTAAGGATATGGCATGGAAAGGGGTTGCTAGTCATACATTTCTTAAGTTAAGTAATGGAGGTATTTTGAATATTTTACCGAGTATAATTTACGACAAAAAATTAGATCAAAATATTTTTCATTCTACTTTTATTGCTCAGTTTAATCTTGCCCGTTCTTATTCTGGTTTATGGATTCAAAGGAATTATAATGGTGGAGATAAAATATCAACTGAGGATTTTATTAAATTTATTAATTCCGTTAAAATTTATTAATTAATTCTTATCTCTATGTCTAATCATCATACACACGAAAGTCACAGTCATAATTTTATCAACAAGCATACCGCACCTGCGATTTTACTCCTCATTATTGGATGTTTCCTTGCTGGATATTTTCTTGGGCAACACTCATCAGCAATCAAAGATGGGAAACCGTCATATAGGGATAGTGGTCGCATGATGTCGGATTCTGGTTATCGACCATATTAATCATTAATTTATTTATTTTTATGTATATCATCTTAGGAATTATTGGTGTCTTTGTTTTGTATTTTGTTTTCAAATATAACAACTTTGTCTCACTTAAAACTCGCGCAGAGGAAGCATGGGCAGATATTGAAGTTCAACTCAAGCGTCGCTATGATTTGATTCCAAATCTTGTGAGTACTGTAAAGGGCTATGCGACTCATGAACAGACAGCATTTGAAAAGGTGACTGAAGCTCGCGCAAAAGCGATGTCTGCACACTCTATGGGTGAACATTCATCAAGTGAGAAAATGCTCGGTGGGGCACTCACTGGACTCTTTGGCATTGCTGAAGCATATCCAGAATTGAAAGCAAATACGAATTTTATTGAACTTCAACGAGAGCTCTCAGATACTGAAAACAAGATTCAAGCATCACGCCGATTCTACAATGGTAATGTTCGCGCGCTTAATGAGAATATTCAAATGTTCCCAGGCAACATAATTGCAGGGATGTTCAAATTTATGAAAATGGAATTCTTTGATATTGATGATAATGGACCAGAATCAAAGCCAGTTGAGGTGAAGTTTTAATATAATTACGAATTTATGAAAAACAATTCAAAATTAAATACAATTCTACTTATTATCCTCATTATTCTTGCTCTCGGAATAATCTGGGTTTTGTGGCATGACCGTAAGGCGGAAGAGGGGAAAGGTATATTTATAAAAAATCAACAAAATTATCAAACTAATGATACTAAGTTGGTAGAAAAATCTACTAAAGATGGTTTTCGATTTTATAAAAATGATCTTATTGGTTTTTCTTTTATGTATCCAGAGAAATATGGAGATGTAAAAGGTAAGGGTGAGACTCTTAATGATTATGGTACTAAGAATCTAGTTAGATTTGGTGAAAATGGTACCTCTATGTACATAGACGGTAGTTTGTTACCAGAAGTCATTTCTGATAGTGGTAATGGTTGGTTTCAGTTTGTTTCAATGACTTCTGATTTTAGTGAAAAAGGTCTTGGTGACGCATTGAGAAATGAAAATGAATATAATAGTAAAGTAAAAAATGGTGTTTTAATGAAAACTACAACTGGGCATGATTTTGTTTATATCGATAATCTTGAAAAAATAAATCCACAACTTGGCTCCCTGTCTTTACATATGGCTATTTTTAAGATTCCTAATCCAAAAAATAATTTTAAATACATTACCTTTTCTTCATCCTACCAAATTACTCAAAAAGATTTTTTTGATGTTGTAAAATCAGTACAATTTAATTAATAAAATTATGCAAAATAATACTTCAAAATTGAATACTGTTTTATTGGTTGTGCTGATTCTGTTGGTTTGTTTTGGAATTTGGAAAATGTCAGACAAGAAAGAAAATGTAACTTTTAATCAGCCAATATTACAAGATAAGGAAATCTTATCTTCTCAGGCAAATATAAAGCTAAATATGAATAATGAGTATGTAAAGTCATACAAGACTCTTTTTTCAAAAGAATTTTCTCAGCCAGTAAATTTCAGTGAACACTTTCGAATCGTTCCTGTTGGGTGTGGTTCAGCTTGTATGTATTTGTATGCTATTGATAAAAATACAGGAGAAGTTTATAAACTTTCAAATGAGAGTTTTCAAGAGTATTCAATTCAAGGAAATGTAATTTTAGTTACTTTACAAACTGGGGTAAAAATATCTATGGGGTTTAGTGAAGCGACTTACGGAAATCGCTATCCTGCAGGGTGGGTTATTTGGAAAGAAATGATTAATGGTCAAGAAGTTGAGAAGATTGGACCATCAGCTTCTACAAAAGATTATTTAATAAAACTTCCTTCACCTCTCCGTGTTTCTTTAGGATTGAGTAATTGTGTTGGAGATAGTGAAACTGCCACATGTGCTGTTGGTAATAATCCTGAAATAAAAAAAGTTTGGGAAGAATTAAATAAATACCAATAATAATTATGCAAAATAATACTTCAAAATTGAATACCGTGCTATTGATGATTATTGTTATTCTTCTTGGTGTTTTGTTGATTATGCTTTTGGGTAGACAAACCAAAAGAACTACGGACGAAAAGCAAACTAATGATTCTGTTGTAATTAATAAAAAAGTAGATGATTCAAAGAATAAGAAGGTTGATGATTCATGCCCAGGTGGCCCGATGGGTGGGGTTGTTGGAGATGATTATGAAAGTATTAAAAAAATAGTTGCTAACTATCCAACAGAGGAGGTTTTGAAAAATGGCGAATACTATCCACCTGTAAAAATATATGGTTGCGATCAGAATCCGTATGAATCTAATAAATGTTTTGGAGGAGGAACAATATATTATAATTATTATGTTGCGGAAAAGGTATTGCCGGGTAATGCAACATATTTTGATTATCACAGTGTTGATGTATATGGCTCAGTTGGTAACAAAAAGTATTCGTGTGATGTAGGTGGAGGATTTTCACCGGCACCATGCCTTACCAAGATTGCAAATTTTGATTTAAATCAGTGTAAGGTGGTTTATGGTTCAATGCCATTTTTCCGTATGCCAACAAATTAAATTATCTATGGCAACTCTGTATACTCAACAATCAAAGAATGTAACAAAAACGTGGATGCTGATGAGTGTGTTTTTCATCATTGTTATCATGCTCGGTTTTGCTTTTGCTCGTATCTATGACAATGCAAGTATTCTTGTTTTCTTTGTTATTTTTGCCGTTGCGATGAATATTATCGGGTATTGGTATTCAGATAAGATTGCATTATCAATCGCGGGTGCTCACCCTGCAACGCGTGAGAAATATTTTGACCTCTATACGACTGTTGAAAATCTAGCAATTACTGCAGGGCTTCCACTCCCACGGATTTATGTCATCGAAGACCCAGCACCAAATGCATTTGCAACTGGTCGTGATAAAAATCATGCCGTAGTTGCGGTGACGACAGGGCTTCTCGGTATGATGTCAAAAACAGAACTCGAAGGTGTGATTGCTCACGAGCTTTCTCATATTGGCAATCGTGACATGCTCGTGTCTACGGTTGCGGTGGTTCTCGTTGGATTCATTTCTATCGTCTCTGATATGCTGATTCGCATGTCATTTTTTGGTGGGAGTCGAGATGATAATCGTGGAGGGGGAGCACTTGTGATTGTCGGTATCGTGCTTTCTATTCTCGCACCAATTCTTGCAACGCTTATTCAACTCGCAATCTCACGCAAACGTGAATATCTCGCTGATGCGTCAGGTGCGCTCCTCACTCGGTATCCCGAAGGTTTGGCATCTGCGCTCGAAAAGATAGGTGCATATAACCGTCCAATGATGCATAAATCAACTGCCATCGCGCATCTCTACATTGCCAATCCGTTCGGTTCAAATAGTGTTGGACGAAAAATGGCACACCTTTTCTCAACACATCCTCCGGTTGAAGAGAGAGTCAAAATCTTGAGACAAATGTAATTATTATTTATAATATACACATACTGAAATCTCGCCCCGTAGCAAGTTTGGAGCGCACTCGGTTTCAAACTTTGCTTCTGGGGTCCACCAGTAGAAGATAGAGTAAAAATCTTGAGACATATGTAATATGAATAAAGAAATTCTGGAACAACCATCTAAGATTGAATTTGAATCATTTATCACAGAAATGCGTGATTTAAAAGAACACCCAGTAAGCGAGGGGGCAGTTCATTTTGAAAACATATCAGTTGATGAATTGACTATTGATGATATGGAAATGTATACAAAACTAAAAAATGCCACTCTAACCCCATCTGAATTTGAAGTGTATAGGGCATCGATTGAGCGAACACACAACAAAAGCAGAATTTTTTTTGCTGGATATATTGCTAATAAGCTCAGTTCAGACGTGCTTCACCAACAATTCCTTGCACGAAAAGATATAAATCGGTAGTATAGGAACAGGTGTTCTTTTTAGCTGTGAGTTTTATTTTTATATACTCACAACCCCACAGGGCCTGCCGAAAGGCAGGTTTTGTGGTATAAGAGTGTAAGCAAGGAAAGGTGCGAGAGTGGTTTAATCGGCAGTCCTGGAAAGACTGTGTTCCTTAACGGGGACCGAGGGTTCGAATCCCTCCCTTTCCGCAAATTAATGAGCGTTCCCGCGACTGGCCTCTACGGTACCATGCGCAAATGTGAAATTAAAGATTAATGTGTATCATTATGTGCTGATGATTTCCCATCAACTTTTTTAAAAATATCAGGGTTGTCGCTTCCTGAGACTTCGAGTATTGCCCATGCACCTTTGTTCATTCGCGCTAATGCATGGTCAACAAGGAGGTAATTTCCAGGGGCATTAATCGTAAACTCGACAATACTAGCTCCCCCAGGTAGTACTGCTGTTGTTTGTACGTTGTGTTCAATGGATCCTCCAATGTTTGCTTCTGGATATACTGTATCAAACACTTCTCCGATAACATGGAACGAGGAAATAAGATTAACACCCCCGTTACCAACATACATACGAACCTTTTCACCGACTCGTGCTTTTAGGCGAGGGGTACTCTCAATTTTTCCATTAAAGACAACATAATTCGGCGTGCCCTTAATAAGTGCATCAGAGTCAAATTGCATAAGCCCACGTTTCCCAATTTCTCCTGTAGTGTAAAACTCACCTTGTACGATGTAGAATTCTTTATCAACCTTAGAAAGGGCCAACTTTGGATCTTTTGGTTCAACCATAATCAACCCATATTGCCCATGCGAATTATGCGTGCTTACATTTGGCATTGCACAATGGTAAATATATAAACCTGGGTTTAGTGCTTTAAATCTGAACGTTTTTGTTTCGCCTGGTGCAACATGCGTTAGCACTGATCCACCACCGGGACCATTCACTGCGTGGAGATCGAGGTTATGGTGGTGCAAGCTTGATTTGTCATTTTCAAGGGATACTTCAACTGTATCACCTTCGCGTATGCGTAACATAGGGCCGGGGACTTGTTTGTTGAATGTCCAATAGTTTTGATAAATACCTGGTGCAATTTCTGAAATCACTTCTTGTGTTTTTAGATTAATTCTTACAATACTATCCGCATCTGGTTTTTGCGCCTCAGCTGGCACGGCACTTGGATTCGCAGAAATATCAGGGATTTTTTCAATTTCTTTTGCATGAAGAAAAAAATCAAGAATATTATGAAAGGGAATACTCGGCGGGAGTCCTCCTGGGGCATGAGAGTGCATAAATGTGGGCATTGCAAAATCAGGAGCGTATGTTCTATTTGCGAGTAATCCAGTGCCTAGTGCAATAATAAAAAGAGTTAAGGGTATATATACACCACGTTGTTTGAGTCTATTGTGGATAGAAGGTTTTTTTGCAACATGAATAAAGAGAATTACGAGTGCAATGACTCCTGCGACCGCTGAAAGTATTTCAAAAATAAGATATTTAAACATAAAAATAGTTACTAATTAATAATGCTTGTGATTGCTTGCTTAATAATGAAAACGTTTGCCAAGTGATCGCCTTCTGTTTCATTATAGCGGAAAAGAGCGCTTTCACCATTGCCTACTGTTTAACTTCTTCGGTATAATAGTTTAACAGTTGCGAAACTATGCAACTAGACTACACATTAGTATACACTCCGCTTGTGGTGTTGCCAAGCGGTTTTTAACAACCTTTGCCATGGAAACATACAAAAAAAACTGGTTCAAATATGTTATTGGGTTCGGAATTTGTTTTTTGATACGAATTATTCCATTTCGTCCACCCAATATTGAGCCAATCCTCGTAACTCAGATGCCATTTTCGAAGAGTTACGGAGGAACAGCAGGATTCCTGTTTGCATTTTTTAGTATAGTTATTTTTGATGCACTTGCTGGGGAAATTGGTGTGTGGACGTGGGTCACTGCCGGCATGTATGGATTCTTGGGGATATGGGCCTCTTATTATTTTAAAAATAAAAACAATACCTCACTCGAGTACGCGACCTTTGCAGTTATGGGAACGATTGCTTTTGATGTAGTGACTGGTCTTTCTATCGGACCCCTCTTTTTTCAACAGCCATTTGTCGAAGCATTTGTTGGTCAAATACCATTTACCGCACTACATCTTTTAGGGAACGTCAGCTTTGCATTTTTTGTTTCTCCTCTCATCTATCGATTTGTGATTGAAAACAGAAAACTTGAAACATCATCACTCTTATCATTTTTAAACATACAAAACGCATGAAAAATAAAAAAAAGAATTCTCTCATACAACAAATACAAAAACGCGATGGCACAATTGTCCCATTTGATGAGAAGCGTATTATTCGCGCCGTATTTCGTGCGATGCAATCAGTGAAAGAGGGAGATGAGACATCTGCTGAAAAAGTTGCAACTTCTGTTTTAAATGCACTTGAAAATTTAAAAAATGAAAAGAAAATACAGAAATTTATTCCATCTGTGGAAGTGATTCAAGATATTGTTGAAAATGAATTAATTGTCTCTGGTTTTCTTCAGACAGCAAAGTCATATATTTTATATCGAAAAGAAAGATCTTTGGTTCGTGAAAAAGTAGGATTTGTTCCAGATAGAGTAAAAGAGTTAGTTATTGAAAGTAAAAAATATTTTAGAAATCCGCTCGCTGAATTTGTGTATTATCGTACTTACGCAAAATGGATTCCAGAAGCTGATCGTCGCGAGACATGGGTAGAAACAGTGGGAAGATATATGGATTTTATGAAAGATAATATAAACGGTAAATTATCTACTTCTGAATACGAAGAAGTCCGTGAAGCTATTTTAAAACAAGAAGCGTTACCGTCTATGCGTCTTTTGCAGTTTGCTGGCAAAGCAGCAAGTAGGACTAACGTATGTGCATATAATTGCTCATTTATCGCTCCTAAAACATTTCAGGACTTCGCTGAGATAATGTATATCTCTATGTGTGGAACAGGTGTAGGGTGGTCTGTTGAAAGTGAGAATATTCAAGCATTGCCACAAGTACAAAAGCAAAAGAATAAAAAAATATCTACGTTTGTTGTCCCTGATAGTAAAGAAGGTTGGGCTGACGCATTTTCTCTCGGACTTAAAACATGGTTTGAGGGTGGTGATATAAATTTTGATTATTCTCTTATTCGACCAGCGGGTTCACGCCTAAAGACAATGGGAGGTAAAAGTTCTGGTCCAGACCCACTTCGTTCTCTACTAGAATTCACACGCGAAAGAGTTCTTCGTAAACAAGGACGTCATCTTTCAAATATGGACGCACACGACATCATATGCAAGATAGGCGAGTGTGTTGTTGCTGGTGGAGTAAGAAGAAGTGCAATGATTTCACTCTCTGATTTAGATGATGAAATGATTCGTGATTCAAAAAAAGGTCAATTTTATATTTCAGAAGGCCAAAGAATGCTTGCAAATAATTCTGCTGTATATGCGACAAAGCCAAGCTCTACCGAATTTTTGGATGAATGGATTGCCCTTATGAAATCTGGATCAGGAGAAAGAGGTATTTTTAATCGTGGCGGACTCGTAAAGACTTTACCAAAGCGTAGACTCGATCAATTCAAGGGTGGTATTTATCCATCTTGGGGAACGAACCCTTGCGGAGAAATAATTCTTCAGTCGAAACAATTTTGTAATCTTTCTGAGGTTGTCGCACGTGCTGATGACACAGAAGAAACTTTATTGAAAAAAGTTCGTGTGGCCACAATACTAGGAACATACCAATCAACACTTACGTATTTCCCATATCTTTCAAAAGAATGGAAAAAGAATTGCGAAAAAGAAAGACTTCTCGGTGTATCAATAACTGGCCAATGGGATTGTGCGATTGTTCGTGACCCAAAAGTTTTAGAGAAACTAAAAAATGAAGCTATTAGAGTAAATAAAAAATACGCACAAAAATTTGGTATTAATCAGTCTACTTGTGTTACTTGTGTAAAACCTTCTGGAAATACTTCTCAGACCGTAGATTGTTCTTCTGGAATGCACACTCGTCATGCGCCATATTATATTCGCCGTGTTCGTATATCAGCTACAGATGCACTGTTTAAGATGTTAAAAGACCAAGGAGTTCCTCATTATCCAGAAGTCGGCCAATCAAGAGAAGACGCTACTACTTTTGTACTCGAATTTCCAATTAAAGCCCCAGATGGTGCTATTTGTAAAGATGATGTTGGTGCTATTGATCAGCTTGAACACTGGAAAGTGGTAAAGAATCACTACACAGAGCACAATCCATCTGTAACCATTTCAGTCGGTGAAGATGAATGGCTCGCTGTAGCAAATTGGATTTATGAGAATTGGGAAATTGTAGGAGGCCTTTCATTCCTCCCTCGTTCAAATCATGTCTATCAACTCGCGCCATATGAAGCGATTACAAAAGAAAAATACGAGGAAATGAAAAAGCGTCTTGGGGATTTAGATTTTTCGAAAATTGTTACCTACGAAAAAGAAGATGAAACTGAAGTAAAAAAAGAGCTCGCGTGTGTTGGTGGTCTATGCGAAATATAAAAATATGTTGTACACAAGAAAGGGCGACCATGGAACAACAAAACTTTTCAATTGTGCCCAGGGCGAACGATTAAGCAAATCAGATTTTGTTTTTGAAGTACTTGGGTTACTAGATGAGCTTAATTGTGTGATTGGATATGCGAAAGTTCTTTCTAGAAAATCAAATAATGTTCTTTCGGTTAAAGGAGAAAACATTTCGTACGATAAAATTTTGGAGATATTGCAGCAAAATTTATTTTGTATTCAAGCAGAGATTGGTGGGTCAGACATACACTTAACAAAAGATCATGTTTTGTATCTTGAAGAAATTATTTCTGAAGTTGAAAAAGTTTTACCACCTATAAATTCTTTTGTTGTTTATGGCGGGGGAGAATCAAGTGCTTATTTAGACATTGCTCGTGCAGTTGCCAGGCGTGTGGAAAGGCAGATGGTTTTATTAAAAGAACAAAAAAGTAGATTAGTTGGCGAGGAAAGTCTTATTTTTCTGAATCGTTTATCAAGTGTTCTTTATGCATTAGCACGTTTTGCAAACTATCAAGAGGGTTATGTAGAAAATAATCCCAATTATAAATAATTTTTTAAGAAATATGTACGGATAAAATAAATACAATAGAGAGTCATATATAGGGAAGGAGGTGTGAATCCTCCACAGTGCCGCTACGGTAATCCTATATTAGGAAAGTCCGAATACTATATATGATGTGTGTCCCGAGCAGGAATTAAGTAAATGTAATCTATGCATTTATCTTATAAACTCCTCCTCGGAAGGAGTTTTCTTTTTATGTCAAAAAAACAACAAAAAATCATAGTTATCTTTTTATTGATTGTAGTCATGTTTTTTCTTTCGTTAGTTAAGATGAATGAAAATACACCGCCTAAAATAATAAATATACAAGATGTAGATAATTCGAAAACATTGATTACTCCTCGGGATACAATATCAGTTACAATTCTTGCTGGAGATAAAAAGGCAAATGCTAAAGTTTCTCCAGGTGCTTCCTTGTACGATGCTTTAGTTTTAGCACAGAAAAATAAAGACATTGTTTTTATTGGTAAAAATTATTCTGGGCTAGGATTTTTTGTGACAAGTGTTGGCACACTTTCTGGTGGTAATGGTAAATATTTGTTTTATTCGGTTAATTCAAAAGAGGCTTCGGTTGGTGTTTCTTCGTATATTCTAAAAGACGGAGATATTATTGAATGGAAATTAAAATAAAAATTATATGAAAAAAATACTAGTGTTCGTTATTATGTTTATTTGTTTTGTCGTCACATCAAATCATGCTTATGCTCAAGATGCAGTATCTCCAGTTATTACACTTACAGGAGATAGTACCGTCTCGATTTCTGTTTCGGATACATATAGTGATGCTGGGGCGACTGCTTTTGATGATGTTGATGGTGATATCACTCAAACTATTTTAGTAAATAATAGCGTAGACACTACAGTCCCTGGGACATATTTTGTGACCTACAATGCCCAAGATATCGCTGGTAATCAAGCTGTTGAAGTGACGCGGACAGTCGTAGTTACTGAGCCAGAGGTGGTGTTAGAAAATGTGATCATTCGAGATGGAGGCACGATTCTTTTTTCTGGAGCAGTTCCACTTCCGTCTTCTGGTACTGTTGACCTAGTGGATACATCTGGGGTGTCTCATGCCATAGATGCACGAAGTGTTCTTGCGCTGTTGAGCGCTGTTGATGCGACAAGCTCGCTGTTTTCTATTTCTAATTTAGAATATTACCCTTCTTTTGATTCCTTGTATTTAAAATGTATTACCGGGAATACGACTGGCCAAAAATGTGATAATTGGCAATACACAGTCAATAGTGCGTATTTTGGAGTTGGTATGGATAAAAATATTGTCTCAGGTGGTGAAACTATATATGTGTATTTTGGGCCACAGTATAGAGTTGTATTAGACGCACCAGAGGTCTCTGAAGCAGATACCGTTACTGCGACAGCTGAAGAATATGATTATCAAAGTGATACATGGGAGAGCAGGGTTGGTGTTACTATGGGACTTACCCAGCCAGATCCGAATAATCCATGGTCTCCGATTGAAGTAGAGACACGTATGGTTGATGAGCATGGGCAGGTGGTTTTTTCTGGTATTTCAGTGGGTTCTTATAATGTTGGTATTAAGGAAGATTTTTATTTTCCGACTGAAGCGCTCTCTGTTATAGGACCACAGGTGTCTGTGTCTAGTGGGGGAAGTGCGGGGGTCACGAGACCTGTATTTAACATTCCTTTAGCACTCGCATTTTTAAAAGACGCACAATCTCGGGATGGTTCTTTTGGTGGTTTCGATATGTATACAGACTGGGTAGCGATTGCATATTCTGCGACCAAGGATGTATCACGCGATTCTCTCGATTTATTACGTTCATATATACATGCTCATAGCGAACTATCTCATTCTTTGACAGATAATGAGCGACACGCAATGGCGCTTCTTTCGCTTGGCGAAAATCCCTATTCATTTCGTGAGACTGATTATATTTCTCCCATAGTGCGTTCGTTTGATGGTGTGCAATTTGGTGATCCACTACTTATCAATGATGATGTGTTCGCACTCATTCCACTTACTCATGCGGGGTATACAGTAGATGATGCTTTCATTGTAAAATCTATTCAGTTTATTTTATCCAAGCAACGAGTAGATGGATCGTGGGAGGGGAGCATTGATCTCACGTCATCGGTTATTCAGGCGCTCGAACCTTTTACTTCAATGGATGGAGTTTCAAATTCTCTTACACAAGCTGGGTCCTATGTTTCAGCTCGACAGAATAATGACGGTGGGTGGGGTAATGTATATTCAACAAGTTGGGCACTTCAAGCTTCCAATGTACTTAATGAATCATGGAGGAAGAATGGGAATACGGGATACGATTATTTGGCTAGTGTTCAAAGCACGGACGGAGCAGTGCTTTCTTTGGGTGAAACTTTGCCAAATAGAATATGGGCAACGAGTTATGCAATTCCAGCACTACTTGGAAAATCATGGAATGAAATTCTTCACTCTGTTTCAAAACCAGAATCAAAAGAAGTTGTTGTGTCGGAGATCGTGTTGACACCTGTCGATGTCACAGCACATCCCTCAGTAGAAGAAATTCCACGTCCGAACGTTGTTGTGCCCGAGCTAATACCTCTTCCTAGTGTTCCCAAAAGTACTCCATCTGTTGTGCTAGATTCACAAACCGAATCAACACTTCTTGCAACTGCGAGTAAAAGTGAAGCGAGAGTCCCTCTGACTACTCTTATTGGAGTAAGTGTGATTGCGTGTGGTGTGGTTGTGCTTCGATTTTTGAAGTATTCTCGCTAGTTGCTTTTTGAATTCAATTGTTGCATACTTTAGAAACTATGAAGATTAAACAACCACTTCCTCGAACGGCTTATCAAAAGAATGCAGAAATATACAAAATTCTTGCTAATCCAAAGCGTTTAGAGATTTTAAATTTGCTTCGAGAACAAGAAATGCCTGTTGAAGAATTAGTCAAAACTCTTGGGATTCCAAAGGCGAATGTATCTCAGCATTTAGCTTTGCTTCGGCATGCAAAGTTGGTAACAGTTCGACGTAATGGTCTTAATGGATATTACAATATCATTGATCCGCGTATTGTAGAACCATGTCGTATTTTGCATAAACTTTCACAGAAGGTTAGAGCATAAGAAGATACTGAAATAAATAACACAAAGTGTGTTAAAATACGGACACGCATGGCACAAAAGAAAAAAATTGTTATTCTCGGTGGGGGATTCGGTGGACTCTATACATACAAGGGTCTCTATAAACATTTCTCGCACGAAGAGGTGGATATTACAATCGTAAACCGTACGAACTATTTCCTCTTTACACCGCTTTTACATGAAGTGGCGACGGGGAGTGTTGCTCACCATCAGGTTGTAGAATCAATACGTCAAATCATTTACAAAAATCAGGATACACTCCATGTTGCTGAATTATTGTCTGTCGATTGTAATAAGCAAATTGTAAAAACAAGTATTGCTGAATTGCCGTATGATATTCTTATTCTCGCGCTCGGTGCAACCACAAACTTTTTCAACGCTACTGGCGCAGAAGAGAATAGTTTTGTTCTTAAAGACTTACATGATGCGATTAAACTTCGGACAATGCTCATCGAGTCATTTGAAAAAGCATCAGAGATTAAAAATGAAACTGAAAGAAAAAAGGAACTCTCTTTTGCTGTTGTTGGTGGTGGAGCGACTGGTGTTGAACTTGTGTCAGAAACTGCTGATCTTTTTCTAGATACATTTTTGAAATATTATAAGGGACTTATTACGCCTCTTGATATTTCTCTCTACCTTGTAAATGCAGGACCTGAATTACTCGCTCCATTTCACTCACGTTTGCGCAGTAATGCACTGTCAGTGCTTCGTCACAATGGAGTGAAAGTCATGTTAAATACAACAGTTAAAGAGGTGCGAACGGATGGGCTTGTGCTTGGGAATGATGAGTTTTTGCCAGTACGTCATACGATTTGGACTGCGGGAGTAAAGCCGAATATTCCGACATTCATGCATCCTATTGTTCAAGATAAGGGCGGACGCATGGTAGTGAATAAATATCTACAAGTTGATGATTGTCCGAATGTGTTTGTGTTGGGTGATATGGCAAGCGTACAAGGTAAAGATGAAAAACCGATGCCAATGCTTGCGCAGATTGCTGTTCGGCAGGGTCTTCATACGGGAGAGAATATCAAACGCTTACTTTCCAATCAGCCACTATTACCGTTCTCGTATGTCTCACAAGGAGAACTCGCATCTCTCGGGCAATGGCATGCCGTTGCAAACATTCGAGGCTTTCGATTCTCAGGTGCATTTGCGTGGTTTCTCTGGCGTACAATCTATCTCTTTAAATTCTTTTCAAAATCAAAGAAAATAAAAATAATGGTTGATTGGACGATGAATCTCTTTTATCCACGTGATATTACGAAAGCATAAACTATGCACCAAGGAAACGCGTGGGATAAAGAATATCGGAATCCAAAGTTGGTTACAAAAAATGAAGGACCTCAGGCGGACACTCTTCGTTTTCTCAAATTTTTAAAAAAGGAAGAAAAATATCCTGTCACTGGGCGAGCGATTCTTGATCTTGGCTGTGGGACGGGACGGAATGCAAATTACCTCGCAGAGGAGGGGAATACTGTGATTGGAATTGAAATTTCAAAAACTGCGATTTCTCTCGCGAAAGCCCGCGGGCTTGCTTGCGGGCTTCGTGTTGATTACCGTCTCGGTGATATTGGCGCACCCTATGATATTCCTGATGCTTCTGTCGATATTGCCCTCGACGTCACATCATCGAATTCGCTCGATGAAAAGGGAAGAGCGGTCTACCTCAAAGAGGTCTCTCGGGTGCTTGCACCGGGCGGATATTTTTTTGTTCGGGCGCTTGCGAAAGAGGGGAATAAAAATGTGAAGAATTTACTCAAACAAAGTCCAGGGAAAGAATACGATACCTATATACTAAAAGAAATAGGTCTTACGGAAAGGGTGTTTAGTAAAGAGGATTTTACGAAGCTATATGGGATGTATTTCACGATTCTTCATATAGAGAAAAAGGAGAGTTACTCAACATTTAACGACCGAATTTATAAAAGACATTACTGGCTTGCCTATATGAAACATAAATAAAAAAGAGAATGTTGAGTAGTACTCGCATTCTTTTTTTATTTGGTATTACTATTAAAATCAGGTAGTATGTGGAAATATGGCGCAGGTAAAGACAAAAGAACAAATAGCGAAGATTACAAAAGCGTGCCAAGAAACAGATGCTATTTTTTCTAAAATACTCAAGAATTTCAGCTTTAAAACCGAAATAGAACTCCGTGATTTTATCTTATTTGAAATCAAAAAGAGGGGATTAAAACCAAGTTTTCCGCCCATCGTAACTTCGGGAAAACGAGCAGGAAATGATATCCATCCAAAGCCAACACACAACAAACTTTCTGGTTTTGTAATTATTGATTTCGGAGTTATCTACGAGCGATATATGTCTGATATGACACGAACGATATATGTTGGCATTCCAACTAAACAAGAAAAAGAATTATATAATACACTTTTGCATGCATATCGTGTAGGTGTTGCAAATGCATGTGTCGGAATACGTTGTGCTGATGTCGATGCACTTTCTCGAAAATCGCTCGGAGACCATGCGCAGTATTTTATTCACATGCTTGGCCACGGTGTAGGTACAAAGATTCACGAAGCGCCAAAGCTGTATCATAAGCTTACTCGTCCCGTACTTAAAGAAAATATGATTATAACAATTGAACCAGGATTATATATAAAAAATAAGTGCGGACTTCGCATTGAAGATACGTGTCTCATTGCTAAGAAAGGGTGTGTGCCATTAACTAACTCTACTAGAGACTTACTCATCTTTTAATTTATATGACTTTTTCTCCGACACTTCTTGATGTATATGATGCTTCTGGTAATCCGACGGGAGTACAAAAATGGTATGACGATGTCCATCGTGATGGTGACTGGCACAAGGGCGTGCACGTTTGGCTGATTACAGAGCAGGGAGAATTATTACTCCAGCGTCGAAGTCTTGGTTTACATACCTATCCAGGGCTTTGGGAAAATTCTGCTGGAGGTCATATTGACGCGGGGTATACAAGCATTCAAACAGCACAAAAAGAATTACAAGAAGAGGTTGGAGTAAATCTACCATTTGAAAAATTCGAATTATTGTTTACTACAATTGATCAATTTACTTCTGAAACAAAGCAGGGTCACTGTATAAATAATGAATTTGATGATGTCTATCTTGTGGTTGTAAAAGCTAAAGTTGAAACTAAAATGTACGAAAACGAAGTTTCGGAAATTTGCTGGATTGATTTTCGTGAACTTGAGCAAAAATTAAACAAAAGATTGACTGACTATATTCCGCGCCCTCTTGAGTATCAGCAGTTATTTCGTGTTCTCCATTCACGTTTCGATACTATGCTAAAATAGACCAATGGAAACGAAAGGAAAAATTGGCGTACTTGATTCTGGACTTGGTGGGTTGTGGATGTTGAAGCATCTTCGCACTCTTCTACCAGAATATGATTATGTCTTTTTCGGCGATCAAGCATATGTGCCTTATGGGAACAAAACAGACGAAGAGCTTTTAAATAGAGTGAAAGCCATCTGTACCTACCTTTTTGATGTTCGTGAATGTACAATTATTCTCCTTGCATGTAATACAACGAGTACAACCATTTTTCAGGAATTACGCGAGTGGGTCATGAAAACATATCCAGGCAAGTATGTATGGGGAATGGTTAGACCGACCGTAGAAGCAATTCCCCTAGAAGAGTCTGCGATATTCTTTGGAACACATCGTACTGTAACAAGTCATGTATATAAAAATGAAATAGAAAAGCGAGGAGATGTGTCTGCTCGCGAAGTTGAATTACCAGAACTCGCTACACTAATTGAGAGAGGAGAACAAACAGACCACTATATTGCATCATTTAACACATTTCAAGATACGACGAAGTATGTCGGTGTGCTTGTGTGTACACACTATGGAATCGTTCGCGAGGATTTCAAAAAAGCATTTCCTCAAATACATACATGGATATACCAAGAAGATATTATTCCACACTATATTCGTACTCATTTTATTTCTCACTCAGACCTAGAAAAGACTCTTTCGAAAGAGGGTACACTTGAAATTTTAATTTCAAAAGAAAATGCTGTTTTTGAAAATTGGAAAAACAAATGGTTCGGCGAAACTGTCGATATAACTATTATTTCTCTGTAACTATACTCACTTTCAACGGCCGTTGAAAGTGAGTATATGTTTAGTTTTCTCCAACTTGTTCACGCCACATCGCAGCGTAGAGACCTCTTTGTTGTAGAAGATTGTTGTGTGTACCAGATTCAGTCAGGGTTCCTTTTTCAAGAACATAAATTCGGTCAGCGTGCATGACAGTTGAAAGTCGGTGTGCGATGAGTACGGTGATGTGTTCTTTTGCTTCGCCAATTGAACGAATTGTTTTACTGATTTCCTGTTCAGTGAGTGAATCAAGAGCACTTGTTGCCTCATCAAAAATTAAAAGATTTGGCTTGCGCAACAGTGCGCGGGCAATAGAGAGGCGTTGTTTTTCTCCACCTGAAACCTTGACCCCACCTTCACCTATGGCGGTATCAAGACCCTTTTCTGCACGATCGAGCAATCCCTGACAGGATGCTTTTATAAGCGCATCAAGACACATTTCATCTGTTGCATGTGGGTTTACAAAAACGAGGTTTTCGCGAATTGTGCCAGCAAATAACTGTGTATCCTGTGTCACAAATCCAACCTGACTTCGCACACTCTCAATATCAATTTCAGTATGAGGAACGTCATTATAATTAATAACACCTCGGAATGGTTTATATAATCCTACAAGGAGTTTGACGAGTGTCGTCTTGCCAGATCCAGACGGTCCTACAAATGCAATTGTTTCTCCGCGATGTGCCTCAAAAGATACACCAGCGAGCGCTTCAGTTGTACTTGATTTGTGTTTGAATGCTACGTCGTGAAATGATAGAGAATCTATCGAGGTAACCTGTTTTGGGTTTTCTGGTTTTGCTTCAGCTGGACGTTCGAGGATTGCTTTGAAGTTTTCAAGTGACGCCTCACTTTCACGATAGGTACTGATGATGTTTCCAAGTTCTTGGAGTGGTCCAAAAAGGAAGAATGAATAAATCCACAATGAGAAGAATTCTCCGAATGTGATTTTCTGTGAGAAGATAAGATAGAGCATCACAAAAAGAATTGCGGTACGAACAAAGTTAACGATGGTACCCTGCACGAAACTCAAACTACGAAGATATTTTACTTTCTTTAATTCGAGGGCGAGAATCTTTTCTGTAGTGTTGTTGAGGCGATTTATTTCTTGCTCGGACAGACCAAGACTTTTTACAAGTTCAATATTACGGAGAGATTCAGTTGTTGTTCCTGCAAGTGATGCGGTTTCAGCAACTATTTTTTGCTGAACATGTTTTATTTTTCTACTGAGAACCAGACTTATTCCACCAATGGTTGGAATAGCAATGAAATACAGAGGTGCGATTGGCCAGTATATTTTTATTGCATAAATCATAACGAAGACAAAACCAACCATAGTAACGAAAACAACATTAATAAGTGAGTTGATTAGTTTTTCTGAATCAGTGCGAACTTTTTGGATTTTACCGAGAGTCTCACCGCTTCGTTCGTCTTCGAATTCTTGATAGGGAAGAGCAAGGGAGTGTTTGATTCCGTCTGAATACATTTTTGCGCCAACACGTTGGGTGATCGTGTTTACATAAAAATCTTGGAAATTTTTGGCGACACGCGACACGAATGCTACCCCGACTGCTGCGCCAAGGAGGATACCAACCCCTCGAATAAATTCAGGGAAGGTATATTGGTCAAACTTTGTCGCATAGTTGTCGATAACATGTCGGAAAATAAGCGGGTCGAGAAGCGAAAACACTTGGTTAATGGTAGCCAAAACGAGAGTGAGTATGAGAACTTTCCAGTATTGTTTTATGTATGAATATAATATGTGCATTTGGTGATTATAGCTTATTTTATAAGTAGATACGAGGTATTTGACTTTTCAATAAAAAAGTGCTATAATATACAAAATAAATTATTCTAGCTATGAGTGTTAACAAACAGTACATTGAAATTTTGCAACAACAAGGATTTATCTCCGATGTTATCTATTATGAAAATGAAGAAGTGTTACGCATTATTACTTTGCTTGCCGAAAAATCAGAAGAATGGAAGGCAGTTAAAATGTTCATGGAAGCACCTATTCTGATTGATAAAGATGAAGACAATACACGACTTATTCGCAAGGTTGACTATAGGTTAAAATTGCTTAAACGATTTGTTGATTGGATTCCACTGACGATTTTTAAAATACTTATGCGATTTGGATGGGCACACTTTTGGTTTCGTATCGATAAGGCAAATCGTATTCGTATTAAAAATCTTCTGAGAGAGAAAGATGAGAATTTGTTTCAGGCCTATCAGACAAACAAAATGCGCAAAAATTTTGTTGTCAATATTCTGGCTCTACTTTCATTTTTGATTGATGAGAATCATCAATCACGATTTCAGGAACTACGGTTACAGTTTACCGGCTCCTCTGATCCAACATGTTTTTCTCCTCGAATATATGAATACCTGATGTCAAATCAGCAAAAACGTGACTTTATGAGCTCGTTCATTTCATTAATTGAAGACGTTGCAAAAAGTAGCATTACTGGTCAACAGACCATGTAAATCCCATAAAATGCCCGTAGCTCATAACGAGATGCTGGCATTTTATTTTTACCCTATTCGGTATATAATGCAGATATATGGAAAAGCAAAAACCTGTTTCAATAAGTTATTTTGAACGTCCAGAATTCAAAACCCTCCGTGAGCAGGGTTTTGAAGAGGGCAGCACTATTGGGCATAGTATTATCATGGAAAATAAAAATGGAGAGGTTGTCCTCTTTAATAAAGACACTGGCCAGATCGACCATTCGTATGATAAAAATAAATCAATGGAAGAAAGAACAGAACTTGATCAACGGTCTTCTAGTTTTCAGTAAAGAGAGAAAAATCACCGACTACAAAGGGTGATTTTTCTCTATGAAAAATATCGGGCACCATACGAGAATTCGCATGTCATGAAATTAACTAAAACAAATTTTCTTATCTATCTCGATTGTGCGAAAAATGCGTGGCTTAAAATTCACAAGCCAGATATTTATTTTGCGAAGCCACTTTCTGTGTTTGATCAAGGGGTGATTGAGACAGGTAATGAAGTGGACGTTCTTGCTCGAGAATTATTTCCGAATGGTATTTTAGTCTCTGATCGTGATGCAACAGAAGAAACGATGCAACTTGTAGAAGCGCGAACGCCTGTGATATATCAACCTGTATTTGAAACAGAGCTTTATAAAATGGCGTGTGATGTGATTGTCTGGAACGAAGCAATGAACGCCTATGACTTATATGAAGTAAAAGCTTCAAATAGCGGGGAAGACAAGAAGGCCAAAGACAAGCTCTATGCTCAGGATATCGCTTTTCAATACATCGTTCTTCAGGATGTGCGTATTCCGATTGGACGTCTGTATGTTGTGAGATTAAATGCCGAGTATGTTCGCGTAGGGGATCTTGATATCGAAGCCTTATTTAGTAAAGAAGATTTTACGGAGCGTGTATTTGAAATCACTGATGGTATCCGTGAGCAGATGAAAAATGCGTATGAAGTTCTGTCTCAAGAGCAGGAGCCAGTTGGTTCATGTAAGTGTATTACTCGCGGACGAAGCTCTCACTGCACAACCTTTTCGTATTCGAATCCGGATGTTCCTTCGTATAGTGTTCATGATATTTCTCGTATTGGTTCATCAAAAAGAAAACTCGAAGAGTTGATTGATAGTGGTATTTTTTCGGTTCATGATGTGCCAGAAGATTTCCCTCTGAGTGAGAAGCAACGAAACCAAGTGACTGCGATTCAAACAAATAAAGTTTTTATGGACAAAGACTCAATTCAGGAATTTGGAATGAAGGTGCAATTTCCGATAGCGTTTTTGGATTACGAGACATTTCCTTCTGCATTGCCACGATTCACAGGATATGGCCCATTTAATCAGATTCCATTTCAATTCTCTGTACATCTTTTGCATGAGAGAGGGCAGGAGCCACTCCATAAAGAATTTCTTTTCACTGAAAATAAAAATCCCGATGAAGCATTTATTCAATCATTACAAACACACGTACCTTCGAACGGGTCTGTTGTTGTGTGGCATAAAAGTTTTGAAATGGGGAGAAATAAAGATTTAGCAAATCGAAATCCTGATTACAAAGTTTTTTTAGAAGACTTGAATTCACGTATTATTGATCTGGAAGATATTTTTACTGAACAACATTTTGTGCACCCAGATTTTAAAGGAAAGACTTCTATTAAATATATTTTACCAGTACTTGCTCCAGATTTGTCGTACAAAGCGCTCGATATACAAGAAGGTGCAACGGCTTCAGACACATGGAATAAAATTGCACTCAAAAGTTTAGACGAAGAGGAAATAAAAGAAAAAATCGAAAGTTTACTCACATATTGTAAGCTTGATACCTATGCCATGTACGCAATTTGGAGGTATTTGTTTGAAAATAAGAACGAAGATTAATTGTTGAAAATAAAGCGTAGTATTGGTATACTCACACAATGAAAGACGACCAGAAAGGAACAATTCACCCTCTTACGCTCCTTGCCGATGAAGCATATTCTGTGTTTTCTTCACTTGGATTTGAAATAACAAACGCTCCTGAGCTCGAAACAGAATGGTACAATTTTGATGCACTCAACGTACCAAAAGATCACCCTGCCCGAGATATGCAGGATACGTTTTATATAAAAAATAAACCAGAACATGTACTACGTACTCACGCGACAAATACGACTGCGCGGGTGCTTGAGCGTATTGCCAAAGAGGGGTTGAAAGAATTTGCCTCCATCTCGATTGGCAAAGTATTCCGTAATGAAGCGACTGATGCTACGCATGAAATGCAATTTTTCCAGATTGATGGTTGTATGCTCGGAGAAAATATCTCGCTCGCTAGTATGAAAGCGGTATTGATTGAGTTTTATAAAAAAGTTCTCGGAGAAAATGCAGAAATTGAATTTCGCCCGAGTTTCTTTCCATTCACTGAACCATCTGTTGAAGTGCACGCCAAGTTCAACGGTAAGTGGCTTGAAATGATGGGTGGGGGAATGATTCATCCAAATGTACTTCGCAATGCTGGACTTGATCCCGAAAAGATTCAAGGCTTCGCGTTCGGTGGAGGACTTGATCGTATTGCGATGATTAAGTGGAGTATTCCAGACGTGCGACTTTTTTATCAGGGGGATTTACGGTTGAATCAGTTTTAATATGATAGAATTGTAGTATGAGAAAAATCTTAAAATCTAAATGGGTATCGCTTTTGGGGGCAACGATTATGCTCTCTTTATTATTTTTTGTCGGCAATTACTGGGAAAATAGAATAGGAATTCCTGATCAGAAAGAAGATATGTTTGTTATTGGTAGTGGTTTTTATGGTGACAGAAAAATTGCCATTATTCAATATGATCTTGATGTTAACAAAATAATAAGTCAGCATGAGGTAGCTATCGATCACGAATTTTCCTCTAGGGTTTCTCGTGTGCAATTTGATCCAGAAACTGGGGATGTTTTTTATGTAAGTATGTCTGGTGCTAATCCAATGCAGACTGGTGAGTGTCTTAAATATACGTCTGATAAAAGATGTATACCTGCCAGAATTTATAAAGATAATGTTTTTAATGAAGGAAATGATATTTTAGTATATGAACCAGAGAATGATGACTTTTTCAACTGGACATATAATCAAAAAACCAAAAAGATATATACAAGTGAATACAACAATCAAGCTGATTGGTATTATGAAATTAATCCTGATACTTTAAGTAAAAAATTAATATCAAAAATTACATTACCAAAAGGTAAATTTCAAACAGGCGATTTATCTATCGATAATAATCATATTATAAGCATGTATGGTTATGATGAACAAAGCATTATAGAAGTTAATTATATTAACTTATCAGATGTAGGTGGCGAAATACCACCAGTAACTATAAAAAATTCGAGTCATAATGAGGGTTACATCTCTCCCGATCTCAAAAAAGTCGCGTTTTCATTATGGCCAACAAAAGATGGATTTGTTGTTTATGATTTGTTGTCTGGAAGTAAAAAGAAAGAAATACTTTCTGAAATAGATACTCGCCTTACAAATGTTCTTCCTGTGTGGGCTGGGAATAGGCAATTAATTTTTCTAGTGAAAGAAAAATCAGGAATTGAAAAACTTCAATCTGCTAATTTAAATTCGACCAAACTTGAGACTTTAGTAAGAAATGATAATAGTCTTAATATCGTCACCACTTCGCCTTCTGGGCGCTATGCTATTGTTGAAAGTTATGAAAATGAATCTCAAAAACCTATCGCTAAATATTCTTATTTTGATTTTCAAAATAAAGTATTTATACCAATGAATGAGTTCTCTGAAGGTATTCGAATGAATAATTCGAAGAGAATTTTTCCAGTCTATTTTGGCTGGGACGTAAAAAAATCGTAGTTATTCTTACTTCTTTATATTAATTTCTGATTGAATCAATTCTATTTATGCAAAGAATTCTGAAAGAGAAAAAGGGTATTTATGCGTTAAAGGTTAAGCGCGCGTCACCTGGTTCAGGTCTTGGGTTGTTTGCCGAAGAAGATATCCCAAAGGGCGCCTATGTTATTGAATACTTTGGGCGTGATGTTCCAGAGAAAGAGCAGTATACGAGTAAAAGTTTGTATTTATTTGAAATTACAAAGAAGCGAACGATTGATGGAACAATTCGTGAAAATACGGCACGGTACATCAATCATTCATGTCGACCAAATTGTGAAGCAGAAATTAAGAAAGGACGTGTGCTCATTTTTGCAAAACGAAATATTAAAAAAGGAGAAGAGCTCGCGTATGATTATGGTAAAGAATTTTTTAATGATCATTTGAAATCAAAATGTAAGTGTCTAAAATGTATAGAGAAAAAATAATTTATGAAAGTATCATATAACTGGTTAAAGTGGTATATACCAAATGTTGTTGAACCGGAGAAACTCCGTGATGTTTTTACGTATCATTTAACAGAAGTTGAATCCCTCGACAAACTCGGAACAGGGGACACTTCAGATTGGATTTTTGATTTAAATATTTTACCAAATCGAGCACATGATTTGCTTTCTCATAGAGGGGTAGCACGAGAACTTTCTGGGCAACTTGGTATTTCATTTACCGACCCGACAAAAACATACGAGGATATCATGTCGAAGAAAATAATTAGCCCGACAGATTTGAAAGTTGATATACAGACAGAAAATTGTCGCAGATATACTGCGCGAATTATTCGTAATATCAAAGTTGGTCCATCGCCAGAGTGGGTAGTGAAGCATTTGGAATCTATTGGACAGAGAAGTATTAATAACATTGTTGATGCAACAAATCTCGTCATGTATAACTGTGGTCAGCCGACGCATGCGTTTGATTTAAATAAAATTACTGATAACAAGTTAGCTATTACGAACGCCACAGATGGGGAAGAGTTACCTGTTGTTGGTAGGGATGGAATTATTGCTAAGCTCGTATCTTTGGATACCGTAATCACAAGTGGTGATAAAACCCTTGGTTTGGCAGGGGTAAAAGGTGGCAGAGATTCAGGAATCACTGATAGTACAACAGATATTGTTCTTGAAGTGGCGAATTTTGACCCAACTGCGGTTCGTAAAACAGCACGCAGATTAGGGCTTCTTTCTGATTCGGCAAAGCGATTTGAGAATGATTTGTCTCCAGAATTATGTGATTTCGGAATGCTCGAACTCTCGGCACTCATTTCTGAGATGTGTCCCGAAGCTTCCTTTGAAGAAGTTATTGATATATATCCAACTCGTGAGGAATGGCAAAAAGAAAAGAAGATTTCATTTTCTTCAGATATGATTTCAAAAAAGATCGGTGTCTCTCTTTCATCTCTCGATATCGAAACAATCTTAAAAAACTATCATTTTATATATTCTAAAACAGGGGATAGTTTTGAAATTACTGTTCCGGCACTTCGTCTTGATTTAGTCTTAGTAGAAGATGTTGTCGAAGAAATTGGCCGTATTTATGGGTACGACAAAGTTATTCCAATACTTCCGAAATTAAATTTTGCGCAAAAACAAAATGACACGCATCTAAAAATTATCTCTACTCGAGAGCAGTTAGTAAGCGAAGGATACAATGAAGTGATGACGTATACTTTTACTAATAAAGGGGACGTTGAAGTACTTGCATCGGCATCAGATAAAAATTTCTTGCGCACAAATTTATCTCTCGGATTAAAAAAAGCATACGAGATGAATAAACTGAATGCACCGCTCCTCGGAATCACTGAAGTAAAATTATTTGAAATTGGAACAGTGTTTGTGAATGGAAAAGAAGAAATACATCTTGCCTACGCAAACAAAAAAGAAATTAAAGAAATGAAATTAGATGAATTTGTTATGAATAAAGAATATGAAAATTATTCTTCTACTAACTACTTACCACTTACTACTAACTTTCGTGTGTGGAGTCCGTATCCATTTATCACTCGCGATATTGCGGTGTGGGTGCCAAGTGAAATAGAAAGTGATAATGTGTATCAAATTATAAAAGAAAATTCTGGTGAATTATTAATTACTGAGCCAAAATTAATTGATACTTTTTCTAAAGATGGAAAAACTTCTTATGCATTTCGAATTGTTTTTCAATCAAATGAAAAAACTCTCACTGATGATGAAATTGGAGTAATAATGAGCACTATTGGAACAAAAATTTCTGAAAAAGGGTGGGTTGTACGGTAATTTATTTTAAATAAAAAAGTTATCCACTTTTTTACTGATTTTTAGGTAAAAATCCTTGCAAATACACTATATATATCATGTAGCTATGATATACTATAGTTGTATTATGCATCGGCGCACAAAGAAAAATTTTCTGATTATGTTTTTCAAACGATTCGCAAAACGAGCCCCGGTTATTTTTCGACGACAACAGAAAAAAATCACCCGTCTTTTTCGAATCTTCAAAAAGAATATTTTGAAACCATTTGAAAAATATTTGTCACGTAAATATGCAACAATAAAAAATCCAATTCTCCTTACTCGTCTCGCAACTATTCTCGTAATCATCTCAATGATTGGCGGATTTGGATATCGCGTATTCGCGACACCGCTCTATCAACCAGGAGAGACACTCAATCCTACCTGTGGACCATCGACGACTGACTGTACTGTTTCAGTTATGGGTATCACTACATCAGGAACTACAAATTATTTAATCAAATGGGGAAGTGCAACTGCGGGCACAAACAGTGTTGTGTATGATGATGGAACAAATGTTGGAATAGGAACCGCAACACCTCTTTCAAAATTGGACATCTTACCTACGGGAACTTTTTCTGTTGCAGGAGTGTCTGGTGTCACTACTCGTGCACACACTGTGACACTCTCAGGAGTTGATCCAACAACATACGCAACATTTTCTGCAAATCAAATCGGGGCGCTTACATTAGTCGGAACAAACGCAAACCAAACAGTAACAAACGCCGCAGCTCTTCATCTAACTTCTGCTCCGGTGAAATCAACGAACGTTGCACTTACGAATACACATGGATTACTCATCTCAGCTGGTGCTGTGTCGACTGCAACTAATTCTTACGGTCTCACTGTGAATGCGCAGACTGGTGCAACGAATAATTATTCAGCAGCGTTCTTGGGTGGCAATGTGGGAGTTGGAACAGCAACACCTGAAGTACGATTAGATGTGCGCACAAGTTCGGATGGTCAGATTGCATATTTCATTGGAGCAAGCCAGCATGGCGTTGTGTATGGAACAAATACGGCTGCGAGCGTTGCGTATCTTTCATCTGCAACATCACTTACTTCTTTTGGTTTTGGTATTAATGGTAACTATGATGCGTGGCATATTGCAACTAATAACAATATTGGTCTTGGAACAACATCTCCGAATGCCAACCTACAAGTTGTGCAACCAGACGCAGGGACTGGAACAGTGACGGTATTGGCAGGCACTCCAACAACAGTCACAGGTACTAATACGCAATTTACAAATACGTTTAAAGTGGGAGACACTATTACAATAAGCGGGGAATCTCGAGTGATTACTGCTATTGGGAATAACACAAGTCTTACGGTGGGTAGTTCGTTTTCAGCGGTAGCAAATAGTGCATATAGTCTCACCGGTGGAACACGATTCGCTGTTCTCGGTAATGGTAATGTTGGAATTGGAACAGTATCTCCTCTGTCTAAATTGCACATAGCAAGTGCTCCAACGGCATCGGCAAATTATGGAACATTCTCTGTTGGAGGTGGTGCGTTTGATGGTGCAACAAGTGGATTTTTTACTGGTACTGCAAGTGGTACAAGTATTGCGGTGAATGAAGCGAGCGGATTTACTGGGAATTTGATTGATCTTCAAGTAGGGGGAACGTCAATGTTTAAGGTTACCCAGGCCGGCGAAATGTCTGGTGTTGGCTTTAATGCGTCGTATTATACTTCTGCTGGAGCGAATGGATACATCATTACAGGTGTTGGTCGCCTCAAGTCTGGTGGTGGAAATGGTATTTTTCAGCTCACAAATAATGAAGAAAATGATTTCAGTAGAATTCAGTTTGGTGGTAGTACGTCATCCTTCCCCGCGCTTAAGCGTAGTGCGAATGGTCTTGTTGTTCGTCTCGCTGATGATTCTGCGAATGCGCCACTTACTGCAGCTCGTGGTGCGTTCACTTCAGTTCCTACTGCATCAGCGAGTCTCGCAACACTCTCTGTTGGTAGTGGTGGATTTGGAGATGCTTCGACATCGGGATACTTTAATGGAAATTCACTCGGAACATCTATTGGTGTAAACGAAGTAACTGGATACGAAGGAAGTTTGCTTGATTTACAGGTTGGTGGAGTTTCGAAATTTAAGATTGATTACAACGGTAGTCTTAATCCTGTTAATGGTGTAGGAACTCTCGGGACACTTACAAATCGCTTTGGGGCTATTTATCTCCAGAGTGGACTTTTCAATACAAACAATGCGATGCTTTTTGAGACGACAATGTCTGGGACTGGTGGAAATGGTTTTAAATTCCAAAACTCACTTACGACAAATGGTACTGCGAATAATGATTTTGTTTTTATGGCTATTACAAATACCTTTAACCCAACATCTGGTGGCGCAAAATATCATGATATATTGCTTGACTCTGAGATTAGTCAGACAGGAGGAGCGAATGGTGTGACATCTAGTATCACCATTCGTCCGCATATTTCGCTTGTTGCTGATTATCGTGCCATTCATATTACTCCTTCAGATGAACAGAATGCTACAAATTTTTACGCTGTATATATAGCAAACACAGAAGGGTATGGTATATATCAAGATGGATCTACTACTACTAATTACTTTGCCGGTAACCTTGGTATCGGTGATACAACTCCTTCCTTTAAACTTGACGTTGCAACTGACGCATCCTCAACCTACTCTGCTAATTTCTTCAACGATGGTAACAATGACAACCGCTACGGTATTGTCATCCAAGCAGGTGCCGATACACCAAGTGCAGGGAAATGGATTCAATTTAATGATGGAGATGGAGGCGATGTCGGATCTATTTGTTATACCGGTGGACAAGCCAATGTCTGTGCGCCATCTGACGAACGATTGAAAAATAATAACCCAATTACCGATACAACTATTGGTCTTACTGACTTGATGAGTATTAAAGTTAGAGATTTCTATTACAATGCAAATCCTGAAAATCTCGTGCATGGTTTCGTTGCACAAGAATTATACGAATCATATCCTGATGCGGTGTTTGCACCCACAAATCCAAATGAATATTGGAAGGTGAGCTATAGTCAGCTCACTCCTCTTATTGTGAAATCAATTCAAGATTTGAATATTAAAGTGGAGGGAATCAGTGCTCTATTTACATCGCAGGCGGGTGTCCTCTCTATGATGTCTGATTTCTTTAGTAGTGTTGTTGTTCGAGTGTCTGGCGGAGTTGCCGACTTAAAAAATATTACCGTTGAGACACTAAAGATTGGAAAAGAAAACAAAAGAACAGGTATCATTTTTTATGACGAGACAGACGGTACACCGTATTGTTTCTCTATTATTGATGGAAAGCCAACAGCAACAAAAGCAGAAAGTGGTGAATGTAGTGTGATCGAAATTACTCCTCCGTCAGATGAAGAAGGTGATACAAGTAACACAGGAGGAGGTGTTTCAGGTGATGGGAATGATGCATCAGGAAATAGCGACGTATTGCCTCCGGATGATACAGATGATACCGTTGTGACAGATCCTCTTCCACCAACAGATCTACCACCTTCGGATGAAGAAGAACAAATAATTTCTTCTGACGATACGACCTCGAATGAAAATGATACTCCACCTGAAACACAAATCCCATAAATCATACTCAGATATTTTGTTTTAAAAAATAAATAAAAGATATACACACACTAACGCGTGATTGTTCATGATATACTATAGTCGTATTATGTCTGTAGAGAACAATGAAAAATTTATTTCGTTTGTGAAAAAAGTTTTAGTTTTACTAAAACCGCGATTTTCTCCGCGATATATTGCGTACACAGCGCTCACTGTTTTCTTCGTCTTTTCACTCGTGCGTATTGTGTCTGCGACCACACCAAACCCAGGACACCCATGGACAGAAGTCGGTGATGGAGTAGTCGTTTTCAGTACACCAACAGTTGCACGAACATACACACTTCCTGATGCAAATGCGACTATTCTCACAACGAATTCAGCGGTAACTATTGCACAAGGTGGTACAGGTCAGACCTCTGCAAATTCGGCATTCAATGCACTTGCTCCATCGCAAACAAGTAACTCAGGAAAAATTCTTACGACAGACGGTGTTGATACGTCATGGGCATCACTCTCGTCACTTGCTATTGTGAGTGGTTCTGGGACGCTTAACTATCTCACCAAGTTTACTCCAGATGGTGTAGCTATTGGGAATAGTTTGATTTTTGATACAGGTACAAATATAGGCATCGGCGACACATCTCCACTCTCACTCTTTACCGTCGGTGCTGGTGACGCATTCCAAGTCAACGCCTCAGGTGCAATTGCAAGTGCTACAGGCATCACTTCAAGTGGCACAATTAATTTCTCAACACTTACCGCATCGCGTCTTGTATTCACTGATGCTTCAGGAAATCTTGTTTCAACAGGCACCTCATCATCAGTTGCAAGTTCAGTCTCTGACGAAACAGGATCAGGTGCACTGGTCTTTGCAAGTTCACCAACACTCACGACTCCAAACTTAGGTACACCATCAACACTTGTTCTCACAAATGCAACAGGACTACCACTTACAAGTGGTGTCACAGGTACACTTCCTGTTGGTAACGGAGGTACAGGA
>JBAYUP010000006.1:0-36339 GCA_041675045.1 Minisyncoccota bacterium
CCAGATTGTAGAATTGTTATTTCTAAAATAAACCTAGAAAAAACAAAATTTTATAGTCCATATATGGGTATGGTAGCGAGAATATATTTTCCAGATGGGCATATTTGGGGTCAAGAAGATAAACCCCCTGTAGATTTTGAGGTTGGTGAGGCAGGGGATCTTGTTGAAACGGAGGAAAATAAAAAATGTGGAGCAGAAGTAATTAAATTTGCTCAATATAATGCTTATTATTATCTTACAGAATCTGATTCATCAGATAAATTTATTGGAGTTCCTGGAATGCAACAGTCAGTCGAAGCTGTATTAAGCTGGGATAAGAATAACGGTTCTATTACTACATGGATGTCTACGGTAAAGTTTGTTAAATAAAAACCTAATTATTAACCACAGAAAAACCAAGCCAGATGGCTTGGTTTTTCTGTGGTTAATAATTTTCAACTCCATAACTTATTTTACTCCTGTACTCGTTCTACATATTCTCCGCTTTCAGTATTGATTCGGATCTTGTCTCCTGTTTCTAGAAAGAAGGGGACAGTCATCTTTACTCCGTTTTCAAGTGTAACCACTTTTCCTCCACCATTGGCAGTATTACCCTTGATATTCGGTGGAGCTTCTTTGATTACAAATTCCATTTTGATAGGTAGACTAATCTTTATGATTTGTTCTTCTCCGTCATTCTCCCAGACAAGAGCTGTGACATTTTCGTTCGCTTTAAGGAATTTACCTGCATCTCCAATAACTTTCTCTTCAATTTTAAAACGGTTTTTTGGGTCTTCTGGATCAGCAAACCAGTATTCGCCACGATTTGCGTAGAGGAATTTTATGTCTTTCTTTGAAATTTCTGCCTCTTCTGCTTTGTCTGATGCATGAAAAACAGTATTCCATGTACGCCCCGAGAGGAGACTCTTGAGCTTTACTTGGTTCTGAGGCTTGCGTTGCTGTGTACGAGCAACGTGATTTTCAAGCACTTCGCACGGCTCGTCTTCAAAAATAATGATTTTTCGTTCTCTAATTTCGCTATATTCAAGCATATATTTTAATTTATTAATTAGTTAATTTTTACCACAAACATTATATTGCTTCGTCTCGCCCCGTAGGAAGTATTTTGTGCATTCGATAAAATACTTTCCTTCTGGGGTCGGTATATTCCAACATAGGTTTGTATTGTTATGTATATGTAGTAATACTAGCCTATTTATAAGGGTTTTTCAATGGTATTGACTTATATACCTATTTATGATATAATACCAACAAATAAGTCAAACCCTTTAACAATTTAAGAAATGAAAAAATTAACCGTACTTTTGTTCGCCTTCGTGGCGTTTTCGCTAACTTCTATTTCGGCAAGTGCTGAAAACACTACTGGAAATGTAAGCTTGTGGGCTTACTCAAACAGCTCAGAAATGACCATTACTGCTGAATTTAATTGGTGGAACAATGATTCCGGTAATTATATTCAGACATTCCTTTATTGGGATACAATTCCCAATATGTACCGTTTTGTTGATTCATCAACATGGGGCTTAAAACATTACGAGAAAGATGGTTCTGTATCATTTGTTATGTACCAGTATGTACCATGCAAAATTTATCGGTACAAGATGGTGGGAGTTGATGGTAAGTCAGGTAAACAATTTATTATTTATCGAAGCACAGAAACAAGTGGCAATACAAAGCCAGCCATTACTTTACTCAACTTTAATCAGATCGGTTTTAATTTTGCTGAAATATCTGTGCAGATTGCAAACTTTTGTAATTGGGCTAGTTATGAAATTAAAGTGAATGAGTTAGGTAAAAGTCCTTTTATTGTAAAAACCGGTGATGCATGGGAACAAGTAATTGAATCCCTTTACGGACTTGAGTCTAATAAAGAGTACACTCTTTCGTTTCGGTTATTCAATTCTCTGGGTGAGACTACTGTTACATATGGTTTTAGGACCATGAGTAACTTACCGCCCGTAGTTCAATCAAACTGGGTTACAAAAATCAGTAATAATTCTTTGGTGATTTCAGCAACACTTGATCCAAAAAATACCTGGTCAGCGTATGCTCATGCAAAAATTGGAGAATCCCTTGATGTGATGAATGAGCAAACTGAACGACAGCTTGTTGATATCAAAGGTATTTATACTTTCCCCGTTGGAAATCGTAAACCTAACACTGTTTACTTTGCTCAGGTGAGCATGGAAAACGATTTTGGTGACCATGCTGGTCATCCGGTTATGTTCAAAACAAATGAGTTTGCCACTGCTGTAACCGAAATAACTTCCGATGATTTGCTTCAGGTTTCGTCTTGTCCGGCTGGTATCAGAATCTATCCTGAAAAGGATGCCGTTGTGGAGATATACTCCATTACTGGTCAGAAAATTCTGACGACCAATGTGCGTGGGGGAGAAGCAAAGATTTTTTCATCTCTTACACCAGGTATGTGTATTGTAAAATCCTTTATTGAGGGATACACAGTTATCAAAAAAGCCATGGTGAATTAGAATCGTACATTTTATTTTCAAAAAAGCACGAACCTTTTAGGTTCGTGCTTTTTCCTTTTCTACTAAGTACTATCTACTTACTACTAGCTTGTCTTATTATTCGCCCGCACTTGCAACCTGAATCTCGCCAAAGCGTGAACGGATTTCTTTTAATATTTCATCAGAGAGTTTTTTATTATCACGGAGGAATGTTCGGGCTGCGTCATATCCTCGGCCAAGTTTGATTTCTTCAACAGGGCCTTTTTCGCGTGCTTTCGTACTGCCGAGATACGAGAATACTGCTCCACTTGATTTTGAAATGATACCAAGTTTCTCACCGAGCGCCATCAATTCACCTTCACGAGAAATACCTTCACCATAAAGAATATCGAATTCAGTTTGTTTGAATGGGGCAGCGACTTTGTTTTTTACAACTTTTACACGTGTGCGTGAGCCGACGACTTCTTCACCTTTTTTGATTTGAGCAATACGGCGGATATCGAGACGAATAGAAGTATAGAATTTGAGCGCCTTTCCTCCTGGAGTTGTTTCTGGGTTACCAAACATGACACCGATTTGCATACGAATCTGGTTGATGAAGATAACAACTGTTTTTGAGCGAGCAACAAGGGCTGTGAGTTTTCGAAGTGCTTGTGACATCAGACGTGCTTGTTTACCGACATGTGATTGACCCATATCTCCTTCGATTTCGTCTTTCGGTGTTAGGGCAGCTACAGAGTCGACAACGATAACATCAATTTTACCTGAACGAATCAAACTCTCAGTAATCTCAAGTCCTTGTTCACCATTGTCTGGTTGGGAGATAAGGAGGTCTTTGATGTTTACCCCAAGTTTCCCTGCATAATCAGGATCCATCGCGTGCTCGGCATCAATATATGCACAGACACCACCTTTCTTTTGAGCTTCTGCAACGATATGAAGTGCCAGAGTTGTTTTACCAGATGATTCTGGTCCAAAGATTTCAATGATACGTCCACGGGGGACACCATTTACTCCGAGCGCCATATCAAGGCCGATTGAGCCAGTTGGAATAACATCAATATCAACTTTCGGAGCATCTCCAAGTTTCATAATTGCACCTTCACCGAATTTTGTTTGGATAGATCTGATTGTGTCCTCAATTGCTCCACCGTTTTCTTTGAGAGCTTTTTTTGCTTTCTTTTGCATAATTGATTTTTAAGGAGGGAACGACTATAAAAATCATTACCCTGTTAAATATGAGCTCTACTCATCCCAAAATCCTTTGGGATTTAACAGGGTTAATAAAATTATATTCCGCTTTGCTCCATTAATTTTTATTAATAATTTCCTAAAACTTGTTTTCTACAACCTTTCCAAATGCAACTGCACCCGTACTTTCTGTATACATAACTTCGAATTTCTTTTCCATTGCTGTTCCAAATTTATCCTGAGCTTCGAGGGTAACAACAGAAAGTCCAGGAAGAAGAGCTACAGATTCAGTGAAGTCACCGTTTTTATCAATAAATATCTCGCGACCATTCAAACTTACGAAAACAGCATTTTTTGCATTGCCTGAGATTTGGGTAACAGGGGAGAATCCTACGTGATTGAGCGTGGCGATTATTTTTACGCCATGCACAAGGAAGTTCATTTTAGAATATGTAAATGTGCCAATACTAATAAAAAGGAGAGAGAATAATCCAATTCGGAGCCACCATTTAATACTTTTGTTTTTAGGATTGTTCATTGATTATTTTAAGATATTACATTTCCATTCCTGCTGTGTTGTCGACAGCTTGTTCGAGGACATCACGAGGCTTTGCACCATTACCAGGTCCGACAACCCCTCGTTCTTCGAGCATGTCTATCAATCGTGCTGCACGTGCATATCCGACACCGAGCTTGCGCTGGAGGAATGAAGTAGATGCTTTTCCAGATTCAATGACTGTTTGTCGTGCGTCCTCATATAAATCATCACCGTCATCGTCTCCCATGCTATCACTGAAAAGAGAGCCACCTTTGCTATCAATTGATCCTGAGAGTTCAATTGTGTCAGGCAATTCATCCATATATTCTTTCTTTAAGTATTCTACCACTTTTTTCACTTCTTCTTCAGAGATAAACGCACTCTGGAGACGTTCTGGCTGGGACATTTCACCTGTCGCATAGAGCATATCTCCAGCACCGAGGAGTTTTTCAGCTCCACCTTGGTCGAGAATAGTACGAGAATCTATCTGTGATGAGACTTGGAGGGCAACACGAGTAGGGACGTTGGCTTTGATGAGACCGGTGATGACATTCACACTTGGGCGTTGTGTTGAGAGGATAAGGTGGATACCGACAGCACGAGACATCTGTGCGAGACGAACAATAGCACTCTCAAGCTCGCGTGGGTATGCCTGCATGATATCTGCGAGCTCATCAATAATGATGACAATGTATGGCATACGTTCTGTCTCTTCTCCCTTTTTCTTTCCTCGGATAGTCGTATGGTATGACTCTATGTCTCGCACTGCTTCACTCTGAAGAATATCGTATCTACGATCCATTTCTTTTGCTGCCCACTTGAGTGCAAGGATTGCTTTCTTTGGATCAGTGATCACTGGGGTGAGGAGGTGTGGAATTTTGTTATAAAGCGTTAGCTCGACACGTTTTGGGTCCACCATGATAAGACGAAGATCTTCTGGTCCATTTCGATAAAGGAGAGAAGTAATAACCGAGTGAATCGTTACAGATTTACCAGATCCTGTCGTACCTGCGATAAGAGCGTGAGGCATTTTTGCAAGATTACCAAATACAGCTTTTCCAGAGAGTCCACGACCAAGTGCAATCGTGAGTGGTTTTGGTGAATTCTGGAATTTTTCATCAGCGAGAAGTGTTGCGAGTCCAACGGTTGATTTTACCTTGTTTGGAATTTCAATACCGACGAGAGATTTGCCAGGGATAGGAGCTTCGATACGAATAGGGTGTGCCGCGAGTGCGAGAGAGAGATCATTCTGAAGTCCAAGAATTCGAGAGAGCTTCACGCCTTGTGCTGGTTTGAGCGCGTATCGTGTGACTGTCGGCCCGATGATAACTTCATCCATTTCGACAGATATTCCGAAGTTGAGCAGTGTGCGCTGGATGATATTCATATTTCCCTTCAAGTCTCCAACATTTGGTTTACCTTTATCTTTCTCAAGAAGTGTCAAAGGAGGGGGAGCGTATGTTGTTTTAAATTTCTTTTTGGCTGTAAATTCTTCCTCTTCTTTTTCGGGGGCGACCTCTTCGTCGTATTCGAGTTGAGGTGCGGTTTCGTTTGGAGTTGCTTCTGCTTGAGTAGGTTCTTCTATGGGTTCATTTTGATAGTTCTCCTCTGTGTAGGGGAGCGAGGTTTTCTTGAATGGATTTTTAATATCTTGTCCTAGGAAGTCGAGAAGTTTTTGCCAGAGTGGCATCAGGTTTGGACGCTTATCGAAAAGTACAATAAGAGCGACAATAAGTATCGCACCCAAGATGAGGATACTTGCATAGATTCCAAAAAGTTTTATGAATGGCCATGCAATCATACTACCAATGTATCCACCATACGTGATGCTTGTCGATACTCCAGCACCATTGTCAGCGATATCAATAATACCGAGCGCGGAGAGCATAACAGCGAGTCCCATGAATGCGTGCAAACGTGCAATGTTAGGCGTGCCTCCTCTCATGAATGAGATGCCCACAATAACAAGTAGTAATGGAAGTAGATAATATCCGAGACCAAAGAGAGAATTGAAAAAACGAAACATATATTCTCCTGCGATTCCCGCCATGTCAAAAAGAGAGAGAAGTGTTAGTAATCCAAATACAAGAAAACCAAGACCCCAAATGCTGTGTCTTGTTTCATCTTTTAGTTCAACTTTCGTACGTTTTTTATCTGACGATTTCTTGTTTCTTTTGCGATCAATTATTTCTTCCTCGTCTTCTTTTTCAATATCTTTTTTTGCCATCCCGTTAGAAGTAGGGAATCTTTAGATTCCCGTACCAAAAAATTAAATAATAAACCAAAATATGTTCTGCAATCTTTCTATGATCTCCGTACATTAGGTGGTGTGTAGGACTTCTAACGGGACCATAAATTATGTGTAAATTATATCACATTTTATGGAGTAAAAATTTTTATAATTTACATTTAAATTCTCTAAATACATACTCCGTATTTTAAAAATTATAAAATTAAAAATACAAAAATTCACCTCAGTTGCCTAAGCCCCCCAGGGTATGTATAATGGACACGTTAAAGACAGATTTACATACCTCACGTAAGTCAAAAAGACTCATGAATGAACAAAAAGACACACAAAAGACAGGAGTAGAATCATACGGACAAACCGACTCTTTTGGCTTTAAAAACGTTACTTCAAATGGTAATTATGACCATGCTCAGAAAAAGACAAATAAGCTAATAACAGCTCTTTATATGGTCACTGATTGTATGGAAGTTGATGATCCAATCAAGAGTAAACTCCGCTCTCTTGGGGTTGAGTTAATGTCCGATACATACGCTCTTTCACTCCTTTCTCCTACCGAAAAACAAACTCAAGTCATTCGGTCTCTTGCACGTATTCATGAGGTTATCTCGCTTATTGAAATAGGTAAAACAATTGGTTTTATTTCAGAAATGAATACAGCGATTTTAAAGAGAGAGTTCCTTGCTCTTTCCGAGGAATGGAAATCATTTCAAAAGATTGATTCACATTTTTCGTTCACACTCGATGAGCAACTACTCTCTGTCCCTGAAGCTCCAGCAGGGAGTGACGCCATGATAAAAGACAGCACTGTCTCAACTTTTAAAAGGACTGAATCATTAATGTCCTTTATCCCAAAAAGTAGCAATCCTGATACAGGGACAAGATTTAAAAAGACACTGCCAAATGGTTTAAGCTTGGCTGAGAAAAATAACCGAACCCAAAAGATACTAGATATGATAAAGGACAGAAAAGACCTGCCTGCCGGCGAGGCAGGGGTTTCCATAAAGGACATCTCAACTCACTTCAATGACTGTTCAGAAAAGACAATTCAACGCGAACTCAATGTCCTTGTTGCCAAAGGGACAATCAAACGCTTGGGCGCAAAACGCTGGAGTAAGTATCAGATACAGTAAGTAGAAAGTAGCTAGTAGTAAGTAAGGGGAAAGGAGTGTCAATTTTTGCATTTTCCTACTAACTACTCCCTACTTACTACTATCTGTATTTCCCTAAGTTATCCACAATTTACCTTGTAACTATTGCTTCGTTTGAGGTTGTTAATATATAATAGTGATGCATCATAGTGCTGGCGTTTTTCGCTCAGATATGCTAAGATGCAATATCCTCTATTGGTGCCTTTTGGGCCTCAACTAGGGGAAGATCATTGAAAACAAAATACCGTGTAGTATTGATTCCGAATAATTACACGGCTCGGTTTTGTTCTTCAATCTGGTCAACCAGATTGTATGTTTATTTCATCTGTACTTGTTTTTTGATAGAGATGAGTATCGATAAAAAATATGCAATTTGACTTTCCGACTTCGGTCGGGGAAAAGGCCTTTTTTCCGAAAATATTCTTCTTTATTATTTTTCATTTTTATTCTTGAGATAGAGCTTGAATACTGACAAGAAATAAAAGAGAAGATGTTCGCGCTCACGCGGATTGTCACAGTGTCCTACCCTTTGATAGAGAGAAGGGCTACGTTGATGAAACATGTGGGCATTATCTGACATTACGTTCATTTTGATCGTAGTGCTGGATGCAGGTATTCATGTCGTGCCAAGTGTTGTCTCCGAACTAATTCGGAACATCGTCGAAGTTGGCGTAACGGCATAAATACTTAAAATTAGAAATTACAAAAATTATGTTAAAAATCAAATCAAATTCTGTGAAGTTTTTCGCAGCAGTTCTTTTGGTTCTTGGTATGTCTTCAGTTGCACACGCAGCAGTAACATTCTCAAGTCCAATCGACACAGCGCAGGAACGCATGGATGTTCAGACAGTTCTCAACATGGCTGGTGCAAATCCAGTTCTTACTGTTGATGGTAAATTCGGTCCTATGACAAATGCAGCTGTTAAAGCTTTCCAGGCTAAGAATGGCCTCGTTGCTGACGCTATCATTGGTATGAAGACTCGTGCTGCTCTTAATGCTGCACAGGGTACTTCAACAACTGGTGGTTCATCAACAGTTCCAGGTTGTACTTCAACAGTTGGCTTCAGTCCAACAACTGGTATGTCATGTGCTACAACAACAGTAGGTTCATCTGGCCTTAATGGTACAGCAGGATCTATTGCAACTATGACTCAGCTCTCACAGTACTCAAGTGAGGAAATCGGTGCTGGTCAGACAGACATCAAAGTTCTCGGTACTGAGGTAAAAGCTTCAAACGATGGCGACATCGCTTTGACATCAATGAAACTCGTATTCGATTCATCAGCAAACGCTTCTGGAGACTCAGATCGTCTTACTGATTACATTTCATCAGTTTCAGTTTGGATGGGTTCAACAAAGGTAGCAACAGTATCTGCTTCTGATTTCAACAAAGAAGACACTGGTATCTACAAGAAAGTTGTTACTCTTTCAAACGCTGTAGTTCGCGCAGACAAGACTGAAAAGTTCTATGTCTCTGTAGACGCAATTTCAAACCTTGACTCAGGCGATATCGACTCTGATTCATGGTCAGTTGCTATTGAGAACGTTCGCGTTCTTGATGGTTCTGGTGTTGTTACAACAGAAACATCTGCTATCCCAGCTGCTATCGATTACGATAACGCAGGTGACGGTGTTGCTATGTTGTTCGTTAGTTATTCTTCAGCAGCTGACACAGAGGTTCAATTCTCTATTGACTCAGCTTCTCCAAAGGAAACTATCGTTACTGTAGATACAACAAACACTACAGACAACGTTGTTCTCGCAAAGGGTAAGATCAAGGTTAAGGGTACATCAGACATTTGGCTTGATGAAGTTCCTTTCTTGTTCACAACTGACGCTACAAACGTAGATGCAGTTGCACCTACAGTTATGTTGACAATCTCTGGAACAGAATTCTCAGAGACTATGACAGCATCAGCTGGTACAACAGAAGTGATCACATTCAACGACCTCGACCTTACTCTTAAGGCAGGAACAACAGTTGATTTCACAATCTCTGCTGATATCGAAGACATCGAAACATCAACATTTGATGAAGGTGATAAGTTGAAGGTAGAACTTGATTCAACACGCCGTGCATCAATCGTTGCTGAAAACTCACAGGGTGATTCATTGGCAGACGGTACAGAACTCACAGGTACATCACTTGGCGAGTACATGCACTTCTACTCAACAGCTCCTGCAGTTGAAGTTGTTTCAGCTTCAATCGTAGCTAACGATAACGGTTCATCAGCTGCAGCTTCTGCAACAGCGAAGATGAAGGTTAAAATTACTGCACAGGGTGGTGATGTATACATCAACGGTGATGATATCACTACTGCTTCATACGAATTCTTTACATTTGCTAAGGATGGTGGTGATGCAAGTACATCAGTAGGTTCTGCTACGTACGCAACTACTGGTACTTACACAACAACAACTGATTCATCTGGTAACGAATACTTCACAATTGCTGAAGGTAACTCAATGTACGTAGAAGCAACACTTCTCGTTACACAGGCTACTGGATCAAGTCCAATCCTCGTTGGTGCGAAGGCGACTGCTCTCTTGTTCGGTACAGCAAGTACATCTGAGGTCACTCGTTCAGCTAACTCAATGAACTGGACAACTTTGACTGATCTTATGAAGACAGGCAAGGTAACACTCGACAGCTAATTAATTAGCTTCTAGAGTTTCCGTTCTTACGCTTTCGAGCGTAACAAAAAACCACCCTTTCGGGTGGTTTTTTGTTTGCCTTATTTGCGGTATACTAGCACTAGTATGAAATCTATAATGAAAAAAATAGTTATTATTTCTGTGTTTCTTTTGCCGTTTGTTTTTCTAACGCGTGCGTTTTATCCGATGGTCTACACTAAGTCTTTGTTCGTGGAAGCAGTAGCTCTTATCCTCGGTACACTATGGATTATTGATAAGATTACACACAGAGAGAATTATCGTATTCCTAAAAATTCAGTTTTTTTGATTTTTGGGATCTACGTCCTCATTCTCGTATTATCTTGTATTAATGGCGTGGTGCCCGTTCTTTCATTCTGGGGAAGCATGGATCAGGGTACGGGGGTGATTTTTATGCTTTGCTTGTTTTTGTTTGCACTGATTACGAGCTCACTTTTTAAAACTTTACAAGAGTGGCGAAAACTTTTCGTTGTATTTGCATGCTCAGGGATACTCTTTACTATAGGGAGTTTATTATCAGAGGCCGGGTTTCAATTTTCAAGTGCGCTCAATCTGAGCGCCATGAGCGGTTTCCTTATTGGTAACTCATCGTGGACGGGTATTTTTATTGCCTTCGTTTTCTTTGTTAGTTTGGCACTTGCATTTTCACCGCAAAACAAAACAGAGCGTGTGATAGGAGTGATAGGAATGATAACTGCCTTTTTTGACCCAACGCTCACTGGATTTATTTTTCAGGCCCCAGGAGCACACTTTGGATTTATTGGACTCGCACGGGCGGGATCGTATTCTCTTTTTGCGGGTATTGGAATTTTTGCACTGTATCTATGGTTTAGAAGTATCGCGTCTTCTGTGTGGCGCAAGATATTTATGCAATCTATGTTGTCTTTGTGTATTATTGGCGTCGTGTCAGTCGCGATTATTGGGCTTAATCCTCTTCGTAACTTAATTTCAGAAAATGCTGGACCAAACAGACTTGTGTTCTGGGATATCGCGGTGAAAGGTTTTAAGGAAAAGCCACTCCTTGGTTGGGGCTCTGAGAGTTATCAGTTTGTATATGGGAAGCACTTTAATCCTATTATCACTACCCCTGGATATGCTCCTGAATATTGGGTAGATCGGTCTCACAATATCTATTTTGATGAAATTGTATCAGGGGGGGCGTTAGGATTCTTGGGGCTAATGTCTTTATACGGAATTATCTTATTTGGTCTTGCTCGCAAGGCGATACGTGAAGTTGATACGAAGGATGGGTTGCTCTATGCGGGATTGTTTGTTGGGGTGGTATCTTTCCTCATTCAAGGAATAATGTTCTTTCAGACGTTGATTGGTTGGTTTGTCATTGCGCTCCTCTCCGCATTTGTTGCGAATCTTTGTTTTATAGATAAAAGTGTAGTAGTTGTTGCTGAAAAAAATAATAAAAAGAAAAATAAAACAGAAGATATTGTTGTTAGAAATTTAGGAGCGGTGGGTGTCGTGGTGCTCTTTTGTGTTTTGTTTAACTATATAATCATCAAACCACACCAGATTAATATGGGGTTGGGGACTTTTACGAAAATGACATATATTGAACGCATGAAATTCTATGAAAAATTAGATACTGCGTATGTAGGGAACACTGTTGATTTAGGTAATGCATTTATTCCATACCACATGCGTATTCGGCAAATTTTGAGTAATGGGTTGAAAGAAGATGAAAAAGAATTAGCTGGGAAAGAATTAGAGCGAATCATTATCGTCGCTGAAAACGGCATCAAGAGAGAGAAATACATGGACGTTAAATTACTCTTAAGTAATGTTGGATTCTACTCACTCCTCACTGCACTTAAAGACGGGGAAGAGCGACAAGCTGTGTATGATAAGGGAATGACGTATGTTGAGAAAATGAAAGCCATTTCTCAACTTAACCCAATTCCAGATTCAGCATCTGCATTGTTAAAATTATCTTTGGATTACGGTGAGGAGGGCTTAGATGCTTTTGAGAAAAAATAAAGAATATGACAGGTATGATAGATATAAATAAAAAACGAGCGCTTATTATCGGTATTACAGGACAAGATGGGTCATATTTGGCTATGTTTCTACTGCAGAAAGGGTATGAAGTTCACGGGATGATTCGTCGGTCGTCGAGCTTTAATACTGGTCGTCTTGAGAATATCTATCAGGATCCCCATGCAGGTAATCGAAACCTAATTCTTCATTATGGTGATTTATCAGATTCACATAGTATTCATAGTGTCCTTCGTAAAAGTATGCCCGATGAAGTATATAACCTTGGCGCACAAAGTCATGTTCGTGTGAGTTTCGATATACCAGAGTACACTGCCGATGTTGATGCACTTGGTACTCTCCGTATCCTCAATGCAATAAAAGAAAGTGAACGACCAATAAAGTTCTATCAGGCAGGTTCGAGTGAGATGTTCGGTAAGGTGCTTGAAACTCCTCAGACAGAAACAACACCGTTTAATCCTGCGAGTCCGTATGCATGCGCTAAAGTATTTTCACATCATATTTGTGTGAACTATCGCGAAGCATATAACATGTTTATTTGTAATGGTATTCTTTTTAATCACGAATCACCTCGTCGGGGAAAAACATTTGTTACTAAAAAAGTCGTTGAAGGTTTGGTTGATATAAAATTCGGCAAAAGAGAAACATTATTTCTTGGCAATCTAGAAGCAAAGCGTGATTGGGGATATGCAAAAGAATACGTAGAAGCAATGTGGCTCATGTTACAACAAGAGACACCAAATGATTATGTTGTTGCCACAGGTGAGACTCATACCGTCCGTGAATTTGTCGAGCATACTGCGAAGCTTCTCGGGATGGAACTTGTATGGGAGGGTGAAGGTTTACAAGAAGTAGGAAAGGATATGCATACAGGAAAAACAATTATCAAAATCGATCCCGCATATTATCGTCCGACCGAAGTTGATTTACTTCTTGGTAATGCAACAAAGGCAGAGAAAATCTTGGGTTGGAAACCGAAAGTAAAATTTATTGAGCTCATCAAAATAATGATTGATGAAGAATTAGCTGAGCGTGCAGTGCATGCTGATACTTCAATACACAATGCAAATACAATCTAAAATTTATGTTGCTGGACACAATGGTCTCGTGGGTTCTGCGCTCGTGCGAATGCTCAAACGAGAGGGATATAAGAATCTCATTACAAGAACACATGGAGAGTTAGACCTTACTGACGCAAAAGCTGTTGCTGATTTTTTCGCCCTAGAAAGACCAGAATATGTTTTTCTTGCTGCCGCTCGGGTCGGTGGTATTGGTGCAAATGCGACAGATCCAGCTCTATTTATACGAGACAATCTATTAATCCAGACAAATGTGGTACATAATGCGTATCTACATGGGGTAAAGAAGCTTCTCTTTCTTGGAAGCTCTTGTATTTACCCTAAAATGGCCTCACAGCCCATTCGTGAGGAATATTTCATGTCAGGGGTACTAGAACCCACAAATGAGGCGTATGCTGTGGCTAAAATAGCAGGAATCGTAATGTGTCAGTCCTATAACAAACAATACGGTACGGATTTTATCAGTGTTATGCCTACAAATCTTTACGGACCGAACGATAATTTTGACATTGAAACATCTCATGTATTACCAGCATTAATTCGGAAGTTCGATGATGCAAAGAATAATGGCTTACTAAGTGTTATGTTATGGGGAACAGGGGAGCCACGGCGGGAATTCCTGCATGTGGATGATTTAGCGCGAGCGTGCGCGTTTCTGATGAGCAACTATTCTGGTTCAGAAATTATCAATATTGGCACAGGGAACGATTTGTCTATTCGAGAATTAGCTGATATTGTAAAGGATATTGTGGGCTATGAGGGAGAAATAGTCTGGGACACTTCTCGTCCAAATGGAACACCGCGAAAAGTTCTCGATGTTTCAAAGATTACTGACCTTGGGTGGAAAGCCACAATAGCTCTTGCGGAGGGGATTACGGATACCTACGTTTGGTATATCGAACATAAAACTAAATGATAATTGTACGACTACAAGGTGGCTTAGGTAATCAGATGTTTCAGTATGCTCTGGGACGTGTTTTGGCATTGAAAAATAATACTGAGCTCGGTATGGATTTAGCGTTTCTTTTAGATCGCACACCTGCACCGGGGATAACTTTTCGTGATTATAATCTGGGTGATTTTAATATTAAGGCAACTATTGTTCCCCAAAAAGATATTCCATTTTTTTACAGAAAACACCGACTTGGATTTTTTATGAGATATTTAGATTTTCTTCGTCGTAAGTTTATTCCATCTCCTGGCAAGGAAAAGAAAGCATATAATTTTGATTCCACAATTCTTTCGCTTGGTTCGAATTCCTATTTAGAAGGGTGGTGGCAAAATCCAAATTATTTTTCAGAATTTCAAGAAATAATTCGTAATGATTTCACCTTGAAACACACTTCTGAAAAAGTAGCACAACGTATCTCTGAAATAAAATCAAAAAATTCCGTATGCGTTCATATTCGGCGAGGAGATTATGTTTCTGGGGATTATCTTGGTAGAAGTTATTATCCGGTGATGGATGAGGTGTATTACAAAAATGCACTTAACTTAATTTCTGAAAAAGATGCCATCGATTGTATTTATGTTTTTGATAGAGATGATATCGAATGGTGTAAAAAAAATGTACAGTTTGATTATCCTGTTGTGTATATCGAAAATGACATCACCGTCGCAGAATGTGTAACACTCATGAGTTCATGTAAACACTTCGTAATGGCAAACAGTAGTCTTTCATGGTGGGCTGCATGGCTAGGTACGTCACCAGAGAAGATTGTAGTTGCTCCAAAGAAATGGCTTACTCGTGATTCTGTAAATAAAAATACAGCCGATTTACTACCAGATGAATGGATAAAGATGTAGTATGGCACAATTCCTAAATACTATAAATGAATACAAGGCAGATGTGGTTATTGTCGGTGCTGGTATTTCAGGATTAACTCTTGCGGAGAAATATGCCCATAATGGTAAAAAAGTTTTAGTTATAGAAAAAAGAAATCATATTGGTGGTAATTGTTATGATTATTATGATTCTGATGGCATTCTTGTTTCTCTTTATGGTCCTCATTACTTTCATACGAATGATGATGGTGTGTGGGAATATATACAAAAATTTTCTACTTGGAAACCATACGAGCATCGTGTAATCGCTCATGTAGGAAATAAAAAAGTGCCGATACCTGTAAATCGCAAGACGCTAAATACTATCTTTGATATAAATCTTACTTCTGAGCAAGAAGTGCAGGCGTGGTATGAAGCTAACCGTGAACCTATTTCTGATCCTCAAAACGCAGAAGATGCGGTGAAGGCACGAATGGGTAGCGAGCTATATAAACTTTTGTTTGAAGGATATACAAAGAAGCAGTGGGGGATTTCTCCAGCATTACTTAGTCCAGAGGTAACGAATCGAATTCCGATCAGGCTAAATAATGACGATCGATATTTTACTGATACGTATCAGGCGTTACCTGTAAATGGGTACACTGCTTTTTTTGAAAAGATGATTGAGAGTGACAACATTTCGATTATTTTAAATACTGATTGGGATGAAGTAAAAAATAAAATAACATGGACAGAAAAACTTTTTTTTACAGGACGTATAGATCAATTTTTTGATGAAAGATATGGTAAGTTGCAGTACCGTTCATTACGTTTTGAATTTGAAACTTTGGATCAAGAATATTTTCAAGAGTATGCACAAGAAAATTACCCCTCACTAGACATACCTTTTACTAGAATTGTTGAATATAAACATGCTACTGGACAAAAAAATCCCAAAACTGTCATTTCTCGGGAATATTCTACTTGGGATGGTGAACCATATTATCCGGTTCCATCCATTGATAATAGGACTATTTATACCAAATATCAGGATGCTTCAGTAAAACTTGAGGGAGATAACATTTTTTTTGTGGGACGATTAGCAAACTATAAATATTTTAATATGGATCAAGCTTTTCGTAACGCCCTTGACCTTTTTAATCGTTTAGAGAACAATAGAAGTTATGAATAATAGAAAGGAAGTTGCTGTTGTTTTGGTGACGTATAATAGAAAAAATCTTCTCTTGGAAGCTATAGATGGTGTATTGAGTCAAACAACAAAAGTTGACCATATTTTCATAGTAGACAATAATTCTACTGATGGTACACGAACGATGTTGCATGAGAAATTTGGAAATAACATAAATTTTACACTCATTTTTTTACAAGAAAATACTGGTAGTGCTGGGGGGTTCCATTATGGTGTGAAGAAGGCTTACGAGGAGGGTTATCAGTGGGTCTGGTTTTTGGATGACGATGTATCACCAGAATCAAGTTGTTTAGATGTTATGTTCTCGTATAAGAATATATCAAAGTGTATCCATCCTAATAAAAAATTTTTAGATGGGAGTCAATTCATGTGGGAAGCGTTATTTAGTCCATCCATGGGCTCGATTAATTTTATGAACAATGTTTCCTTTCAGAATGGGAAGGATTTTACGTTTGTAAATATTGGATGTTTTGAAGGGATGCTTATCAATAGAGATATTATTGCTAAAATTGGTTTTCCTGATAGAAGATTTTTTATAGGAGGGGATGATGTAATTTATGGTTTTGAAAGTTCACTTCATACAAATGTTATTTTTTTAAAAAATGCTTTTCTTAAAAAACTTATTCCAGTTAGTGAAAAACAAAAACCAACAGCACTCTATTACTCAATACGAAATCAATTTTTACTGATTAAACATCTAAAAGAGCTAGGGTTGTTTAGGCCAGCTCGGTTTTACCCTTTTTTATTGATGAATATTATTTTTTCTATGACGAGGCATGTCTTTACTACACGATCATCAAAAACACCTTGGTATGTCGTGCGAGCTGTTTTTGATGGGTTGAGAGGTAAATTCTATAAGATGAAGTAGTAAAACTAGGTAATAATAAGCCCAATTCCGCCCCACTCCTGGTTTTTATTTTCTATGATTTCTTTTGTTTCTTTTCCTTCTTTTATCTCGTTCCACAATTTTTGAACCCCCACAGTTGTAGTTTCTGGTGACTGAACGATATCATGAAAAGCAATAATACCACCTTTACTAACGAGGGGAGAATATAATTCATAGTCTTTTTTTACCCCGTCATAACTATGGTCACCATCAATAAACAATAAATCAATTTGTTTATTGTTTAATATTTTTTTTACTAAATCTAGTGTTTCTTGTTTTTGCGAATCTGTTCTTAGGAGATCTATTTTTTGTGGGGGAATAGCAAATTTTTTATAAAAAGATTCTTTCCATTTTGGGTATGCCCAGTTATTTTCACCCCCAGGAAGGTCTATGCTTATGAGGTGAGCATCTTTTGAGGCAATTCTTGACCATATCAACAATGTTCCACCTGTGGATGTTCCTATTTCGAGTATTACCTCTGGTTTTTTATTTTCTACAATTTTCGTGAGGGCCAATATCTCACTTTTTACCTGATATGGTTTTAAAAAGCTACCAAATTTTTTAAAAACAAAATTAACAACACTATCTGCAGAAAAACTTTTCTTTATTTCACTTGAAATTTTTAGTGTTGCGTACGGATAAAAAACAATTTTTAATGGATCAAAATGTCGAGGTTTAATTTTTTTAAGAAAACCTAGAATTCCTTGTTTTTTTAGAGCTAAAATACATCTGTTAATAAAAGAATTTTTCATATAATTTCTTACCTTCTTTTTCTATAATATATAGAATACACTGAACATATAATTCCAAATATTACAGTATTTGGGGTTTAATTACAATAGATGTTAAACTATGAAATATGTCTGTTTCTATTATTTTACCAACGCTTAATGGGTCAAAACGAATATCTCAGGCTCTTGAAAGTGTCATTTCTCAAACATACACCGACTGGGAATTACTTGTTATCGACGATGGCTCAACTGATGAGACTGGTCACCTTGTAAGCGGATATAGTATCAGGGATCCTCGTATTCATTATATAAAAAATGAAAATAATCTCGGTGTTCAGAAAAGCTTAAACAAAGGATTACGTGAGGCAAAAGGGGAGTATATTGCTCGCATTGACGATGACGATTTATGGATAGATTCAAATAAATTAAAAATACAGGTTGCATATCTGGAACAAAACAAGGACTGTGTACTTGTGGGGACGAATGCAAAAATTTGTGATTCTCTGGGCAGAGAATTAGGAGAGTATTTTTTACCTGAAACTGATACCAAAATACGTGCACGTATGTTGTCAAAAAATTGTTTTATTCACCCAAGTATTGTATCTCGAAAATCTGTAATAATGGAAGCTGGAGCGTATGATGAAAAAGAAGAAACGAAACATATTGAAGATTTTTCTCTTTGGTTACGAATTGGTTTATTGGGTAAGATGATAAACCTAAATAGTATAGCGGTGCAGTTGACAGTTCATTCTCAATCAATGACGTTTACTAATCGCCTCGTTCAAGCTTACAAGATGTATGCCCTTATTCCCCAATATAAAGGTAAGTATCCTCATTTTTTTATTGGCCGATTATTTTTAGGATTACGCATTATCGGTTTTAGTATTCTAAAAATAATTCCCTTGCCGCATAAAGTTTTGTATGGAATTCAAAAAATTTATAAAGAACTATAAATTTTAATTAATAGTTCTTATATCAAAAGCGATTTCTTTTTTGATAGATAATTTTTCTTCTATGGTTTTCTTTATGCCAAAAATATTTCCACCAAAACCTTTTGGCGCGAGTATGGTATCAATCAATAAGATAACATCGTCGTCTAGGGGAACAAGGGATTGTGTGTAATCCTTTTGTTTTTGAGATGTGGTCATTTCATCTTTTACTTCATTGTGAACAGCTTTCAGTAACCCTTTCTCCATCATTACATAGAGATCAAAAGTATCCCCTAATAATAAGGCAAATTTCGCAGCACCGTCCCAATATTCAAATTGAATAAAATTTGTATTATTTTTTATAATATCCAAACCGCCTTGTATAACCCGATAATCCATACCCTCCGCATCAATTTTCAAAAAATCGATTTTGGATATGTTATGTTTCTTAACATATCCATCTAGTATTTCTAAATCATATCTTTCTCCACGGTCTATATTTTCAAAAAATCGATTTTTAATAAAGGACTCACTGTCTTGGTAATAGACACATTCTTTTTCGGTTACGTCTGAGAGGCCCAAATTATTAATTTTTATTCTTGGATTATTTAAGGGAGCAATTTTACTTTTTAATAAGGTAAAGAATTTTTTATTAGGTTCAAAAAGATGATATTCACAATTTGGGTGTATTGTATACATATCTATATCCTCACGTGCTCCTACATCAAAAACTACCTGAAGTTTGTCCCGAATTCTTTTAAAAACTTCAAGTTCTTCTTGGGGAATTTTTGTGGTACCTGGTTGTAAAATTTTTAGAATTTTTCTTCTTAAATATTTTACTTTTCGAGGTGTAAATTGTTTAATTTTTGCTATTATTTTTTTCATTTTATGTAAATAATTTTCTATATTTTTCTTTGTTTAATAATATGTATGGGGGGAGATTTTTTTCTTCTATTTTATATCTGTATTTTCTACCAACGTAATCTGCTTTCCCAAAACGTTTTTCTAAATTTTGTTGCACTTCAGTTGTATTGAAGGTTTCTTTTGTGTAGGAGTCATTCAATTTTCTGCGTATTTCCTCTATTCCTCCCATGTTGTTTAAATGCCATCCACCGTTTTTGACGTATGTATACTTAGTTTTATAGTTAGCCCGTAAATCATTAAGACAATTATTTCTTATGTTTTTATATTTTGTTACGATAGTTCCTGCCCATGGTTCGTCTGATTTATTATTAAGATAGTATGCATAGGCTTCTTGCCTAAGCTTAAATATATCATCTCGCATGTAATTTATTACAGTTTCAGGATTCCAGATTTCATCTACGTCACCAACAAAACACATATCATTATCTTGTAAATGAGTAAGCGCTTTCTTAATGCTTTCTTTTTGATAAAATTCTCTTCTCCAGTGTTCTGGGCCACCCCTAGGAACACTCATGCTTTTGTCGGCTAACACACATAATTCACTGTCGTTTGGATAATCATCTATAACAAAATATTGTATCTTATCTAAGAATTGGGCGAAGCGCTCTTTTTGGTTTTGAAAATATAGTGGCTTACTTTGTCCAGAAAATGTAGTAGGAGCCTCAATTATTATAAATTGGTCTACGGAATCTTTTAAAATATTTAAACGAATTTCTAAAATATCTACTTCTCCGTTGTAGGTAAAGATATCGTAGACTTTTATGTGCTTCCTAAACTCTCTAATTGTAGATATTACTTCCGGCGAAAAATCTTCTTGTTCCTGAGACAAGAATTTATTTTTTTGAATTAGTAGAAGAATTCTAATTTTACGTAGTACTTTAAATATAAACTTTTTTAATTTCATATATGTCCTTGATTTCTATTTACAAAAATCTACTTATTACTTCTTTGATTTTTCTAATATAAAAAACTCCTCTTTGTTTTAGAAATGTGAATTTGTTAGAAGGTTTAAATATGTATCTGTTTAATGATTCTTCTGTTTTAAATAAATCCTTATGTTTTTCTATGTAGTTTGTAAATTCTTTTACACAAGAATCATAATTAAAAATCTTGCCATCTCTGTCGAGATAGTGCCATCCTGACGTAATATTATATCCACAGCTCCAATATCCATCAGAAATATTATGACGACCCCAGTATTTAGGTGCAATACAGTATTTCAGATTGTCAGATAACCAAGCAGGGAACCATGCAAAGCTTGAATTAGAAAGAATTAAATAATAAGCATTTTTTATAATACTATAATCCTTTCCTATGTTAAAATGTAGAACTTCATACTGCGGAAAGAATTTTTTAGCATTTACAATATCATCTGTAATCACTATAAATTTCAAACCTTTTTTTATTTGTTGCATTTGGGCAACTGCATCATTCCAGTATTTTTGTGTTAAATATAATTCTTTGTGTCTTGAAAATTCACCACCACGAAAGTTAATTATACAAATATCTTCAGAAGAGTAGTCAAAGCAATCATACTCATTTTTAATTTTTAGCCATCCACGAATTTCATTTTTTCTGTGAAGTATATATTGTTCATCTTGCATCACGCCATCAATTTTTGTGTCATCGGGTACATTGATGAGATTTTTGTCATATATTCGTATGTCTGCCATTGAAACAGGGTGGACGATTTTGTGTTCCGAATAATAGTATTTCACCCCTTCTGGTAAACTAAAGGGCCGTTCACCCTCTGGGCCGTTTCCACCAATAATAGGTCGCCCAAAATCTAAATCCATAAAATCAAGACCCTTAAAATTTTCTGGATGCATGATTCCAAAATCATAACCCTTATCTTTTGTAATAACGCGTGTTACGACGTAGCACCATATTTGGTTACCAAGTCCTTGGCCTTCGTACAATTCTGTAACTACCATAGATTTCTTAGCTTTTTTAATAATTTTTTATATATGAATTTAAAAATATTTCTTCTATTGTTATGAAATCCAAAAGTAAAAATTTTAGAATCATTACACCAGCGTTCTCGGCTAAAGGTTGAGGCTATTGCTATTGGAGCAAATTTTATCCCATAATCTTCTAATTTTTTTCTATAATGAACACAAAGCAACCCGTCTTCATGGAAAAATCCTGTTCCAAAATCTGAAAAAGGAAAATCCAGCTCATTTATATTTAAAAGTTTCTTACTTCGTAATGAAAATCCACCATTACCCACACGAACATTCACTCCTTCTTTAGTAAAGTGTATATCTGGATCCCAAGGTGCGCCTATATAATCGTATCTTAGGAATTCATCATTCCATTTATTTTGCCGAAGAACATATCCATCGTTTTGTACAATAAGAGCAAAGTCCGTTTTGATGTACTCTTTCAGTCTGTAGAGAATAAAATGATTGTATCCTTTGTAATCTAATTTCTCTATTTTTATTACCTCGATTCCCTCAGCAGTCAGGTTTAAATCTTCGTGAGTAATAAGAATAACGCGAGCGTAGTGTATACCCCGCATGCTTTTTTTGAGAGCATATATCGTATCTGGGATTTTTGTACAAGCGACTGCACAAAGTGTGACATTTTTTAGCTCAAGAGTTTTCATTTCCAAAAGCTGTAGATATTTTTGTCTACTTCATATTCCATTTTCTTAACCTCACGATTTGGTTGAGATTTTGCCCAAATAAACATTTCTCGAATTGTTGCCTCAATATTTGTATCATCTGAAAAGCCAAGCATTGATTTTGCTTTACTGTGGTCACAAAAAGCATCTTTTACTTCGTGTCTTTTTTCAAGATGTTCAATAGGTGAATTGTGTCCAAATTCAGCACCAACCTTTTGTATTATTTCTGCAACTGTATTTAATTCATATTCATGATCTGCTCCAATATTGAACACTTCTCCATCAAATCCTGTCATGAGTTTTTCGAATGGTTCCATATAAAATTTAATATCAGAGAATGCTCGTTTCTGTGTGCCGTCACCAAAAATACAGATTGATTCACCGTTTAGGATTCTTCGGGTCCAGATGCCAATAACATTTCTATATTTATCCCAAATATTTTGATATATACCAACAACATTGTGTGGTCGTGCGATTGTGTATTGTAAGCCAAATTGTTCGTTTGCTAATTTTAAATCCATTTCAATTGCATATTTTGCGATTCCGTACGGGTCTGCTGGATCAGGTCGTTGGTCTTCTTTGAATGGGGGATTGCCGACACCGTATACAGCCATTGAAGACGTAAAAATTATTTTTGTGACGTTATGTTTTATGCAGGCGTTAATGACATTGGCAGAGCAGATAATGTTACTTGTGTAATTAAAATTTCTAATAAAAGGCGAGAGTCCTTCCGCTGCGTATGCGGCAAAATGATACACATACTCTGGCTTTGTGTCTTCAAAAATTTTGTTTAATTTTTCTGTGTCAGTGAGGTTGATTTCAAAAAATTTATTATTTTCAATTATTCTTGAGTCAACAAAATCTTTATATCCGCCAGATAAATCATCTATCCCAATAACATCAAAACCTTTATCAAGTAAATATCTTGATAAGTGTGCTCCCAGTAATCCTGCTACTCCTGTAATTACTATTTTTTTTCCCATTTTATTTATGAATTAGATTTTTAATAAAGGATTTTAAATCATTGAGGAATAAGGAAAATTTAATAAATAGTATCGTGTGTTTATATTTCTTTAAAACATATAGCAACTCATTTTTTTTGGTTAGATTAGTTGCTTTTTTGTCCTTATTTTTATACCCCCCAACACCTTGGTGTTCACCTGTCATATTAACTACATTTACTGTGTTAAGAATCTTAGGATCTCCGAATGTATCATAACATCGTTTATAATAATCACAATCCATTAACCACACAAGTTTTTCGTCAAAAAGTAAAGGGTGATCATTTTTAATAGTCAAAACGGAAGGGGAACTAATTGTGTTGTTTCCAAGATAAATATATTTATTATATTTGGGATAAAATGGTCTGTAAAAAGTTTTACCATCTTTTGAGTGTTCACAGGCAGTAATAAGCCACTTGTCATTTTCTAGATCAAAATTTTGTACAATTTCTTCGAGAGATGTATTTGTGTACAAAAAATCATCTAAAAATAGTATTTTAATTAGTTGTCCAGATGCTTTTGTAATAGCGTTGTTTATATTTGCTGACGAAGATCCAATGTTCTCTGTGTTTCTGTGATAATGCACATTGAGTTTTCCTTTGTATGATTCACAGAGATTTTTAATTTCATCATTTTTTGAATGGTCTGAGACTACAATATCGAAGTTTTTGAAACTTTGATTCATCAAGATGTTGAAACTTTTTGTTAAAAATGTAGCCCCTAAGCCACCCATTTCATGTGTCGGTGTACAAATTGTCATTTTTATTTCTGTGCTCATTTTTGAATTGTGTGTATTATTTTTAATAAAAATTCTTCTTTCATAATGATAAGGATAGAAAAATAAAGAATCACAGATGATGATATTGATGCCCATATATTTACATCGGTAATACGTAAAAAATATAACATTATTGACATTATAATTGAAGCGACAATTAGCTTTAAGCTACCACTAAATAAGTTTACCTTAATAAGTTTTGATAACTCTTTTTGTATTAGTATCATAATAAGTATTTGGCTAATAAGTGTAGCAATTGATGATCCTATGCCCCCGTATTTTGGTATCAATATTATATTCATTAATACATTTAATATAGTTCCTATAAGAAAAATCTTTATAACTGATTTGTGTTTATTGAAGACAAAGATAATGTTGTTAAATATTAAGGCTGGAAATACAAACAAAATACTTATAAGAGCAATTTGAAGCATTCTGGTTGCTGGCCCATATTCTGCGCCAAATAATTTTACAATTAAAGAATCTCCAATAATAAGACCCCCAAGTGTAAGCGGGATGGCAATCATGTAGATTATTTTAATAGATGAACTAACGACACTCTTTATTTTTTCCTTATCGTGGATTTGTTTTGTGAGAGTTGGAAGTAATGAAGACGTGATAAGTCCTGGAAGAATGAATAAGAAAGCGATGATTCTTTGGCTTGTGGCATAGAATCCTACTTCTGTAGTGTCTTTCATAAGTCCAAGCATTACCGTGTCGGTGTTTGCCATAATTGATCCTAAGATTGCAAAAAAGGCAAACGGCCATGCTGTTGTTATGAGTGGCTTGATTAAGTCAGCAGAAAATCCTCGGAATATATTTTTTAGATGTTTTCTGAAAATAAACAACGTGACAATAAATCCAGCCAAACTACCTGCCATGTATCCAAGTGCAAGAGATGTTACTGTGGCTGATTGTATTAAAAATATATACGTGATGATTATAAGGAGTACGTTAGTAACTATTTTCAGCACAGCTTCTGCCTCCATTTTCTCTAGTGACCGATTGATGGCAAAAATAAATTCTCTCATGCCGTCAAAAATCATAATGAGCGCCACGATCGGGATGATATGCGTTGCGATGATGTCTTTAGAAAAAACAGGTGCTGTGAAAATTATGATTATGAATATGAGTATATTGAGTAGGATTTTAATAAGAAATGATGTTGAAATATAGTTCTCTTTATTTGTTTCTGGTTTTGCAAGTTCTCTTGTGAGGATAGAAGAAATTCCAAAATCTGAGAAAATCATAAATAAGCCACAGAGTGATATTGCGTATGAAAAAGTACCCCATCCCGATGCCCCCAGAATTCTGATAGCGTAAAAGATGATTATTGTTTTTAATAATCTACTTGTGATTTCGCCAAAGCCAAGCCAGAATGTGTTTTTCGCGAGGGTTTGGTTGATATTCTGATTACTGAGAAGGAATAGTTTTATTTTTGCAAACATAGTTATAGATTTATTCTTTTTCTACGAATTCCATATAGCGACCTTCTTTTTTTGTAAATGCATCTTCGGATTCATAGAGGTATCTATAGCCACAGAGAGATGTGAGCTTGGAGCCATCCACGGCGATAGGGTATGAATATGATTTCCATCCACCTGGCGATGTTGGGATTTTGCCCCGTGTTAGTTTCCACAGTATAGAAAAAATAATTCGTAAGAACCATGGTGGTAGGAGTAAGGATTTTTTACCAACTAATCGCGCCATGTCTTTACCGGTAACGAGTGTACCTGGAGGGCAGAGATTGAATGCCTCGTATTCTCCTTTTATTTCAGAAAGTGCGAGAAGGAGCACACTGTTTACAACATCGTCTTCGTGTACGAATTGCCGGCACCACTTTTTTGTTATTGGCACGAACGAAAGAATAGACGCTATGACGCGATGAATCCATGTCTTTTTGAATTGACCAGAGAGGGCAGATTGTAAACCAAAGCGAATGTGTGTGTATCTTCCGCGAGGCCCAGTAATTGATGCAGGTCGAACGATAAATACTTGAGGGGTAGTACCTTTTTCTTTTGCCTGTTCGTATTTATCTTTGAGGTGTAATTCTGCAATACGTTTTTCCTCTGCATACAAATAATCACTTTTCCTAAAATTTTCTTTCTCAGTAAAACGATGTTCAAGTGTATTTGTTGGATACGCCCCGTACGATGCGACCGTTGAAAAGTGAATAAACTTTTTTACTGAAGGCGTAGTAAATACAAAATCAAATACGTTGTCTGACCCAACAATATTCCATTTCGTTTGCTTTGCTTTCTCGCCGTATAATTCACGAATTTGCCATGCACAATGAATGACAATATCAGGAGAGAACTGTCGTGCTTCTTCTTGCCACGTGTCATCAGAGATATTTACTTGTCGAAAAGTTACTTTTGGATTGTGTGCGTAGAGGTCAGAGGGAGATTCTTTGTCGATAACAAAGAGTGCGTCAACGTCTTCTTGTTTTGAAAATTCACGAACAAGCATTGCCCCGACATATCCAGAACCACCAGTTATAAGTATTTTATGTGACATAGATAATTATCTACCAACGCGAGATAGTAATGTTTTTATCGTGCGTAGTGCGATTTTTAAATCAAGAACAAACGACCGATTTTTTATATAGTAGAAATCATACGCAAGACGCAGGGTTGTTTCTTCGAGGGACTGTGGGGGTGTTTGTTGTTCAATTTGTGCCCATCCAGAGAGCCCTGGTTTGATGACGTTTCTAATTTTGTAGTAGGGGATTTCTTTTGCTAGTTTTTCTCCAAGGTCATAAATATCAGGTCGAGGGCCAATGAGTGACATGTCTCCTTTGATAACAGAAAAAAGTTGTGGAAGCTCATCGATGCGTGTTGCTCGTAGGAATTTCCCGACAGTGGTGATTCGATTATCATTGTCAGTAATCCAAGCCCCTCCATCGTTCACAATCATGGTACGAAATTTCGGAATAGTAATTGGTTGATTATCTTTACCAATACGTTTTTGGAAAATAAACACAGGTCCCTTGCTTGTTGTTGCAATTAAAAGGATGACGAGAGGGTAGAGGACGAGACTTGCGATTCCAAGAATTCCCGAAAGAATGATATCCATTCCGCGCTTAAGTGCTTCATAGGTCATCTTTGGTTGTGTTGAAATATTTTCTAGGAACCACCCTTCGTTTACGAGCGACAAAGGCACTCTCCCAAAAACATTTTCGTAAACTTCTGTAATATCAATAAACTGTACGTGAGAAAAAATGAGTTGATAGAGGTCTTTGTGTGAATCTTTTGTCTTCGGATCGTGTGCATCAAAAATAACTACAGAGATATTTTGTATTGAATCAATTTTTTGATCATCAGATTGCGTTACTATATTTAGTGCGTATCCCTTTTTTGTTTTAATCTCATGTTTTAAGGCATCAACATCTGGCCCATGTGCGAGCATGAGAGCTGTTTCTTCGTAGTTATACGAAGAAAAGGCACCTCGTGTTCGCCACAAGATAATTAAAATAGATGAGATAAATAAGTAGATGAAGAGATTTGTTTTTGGGGCAACTTTTGCGAATGTCGCAAAGTAAAAGAATGCGACCGCAATAACAGCATTTACTGCCTGTGCTTTCAGGAGGATAGATAGTAGTTCTCTTCGGAATATGACACTTCTTTTTTCATATAATCCTGCAATAAGAAACACGAGAACCCAGAGCACAAAAAGAACCGCGAAGGGGATAACGTGATCCCGCACAATCTCTGGTGAGACTTTAAATCCATAACGGATTATGAGTGTGAGAAACAAAGAAAAAGTAAAAGAGAAAATATCTCCAAGTGCGAGAAGAAAAGATATTTTACTGTTCAATATTCGCATAAATAATGAGAGGTTTCTGGGTCCCCGTTGGCGAGTCCAAGTAAGTTGAATTTACCATAGAAAAACCGATATAGCAAAAGAGAATTTAGCTTCCTGGAGTATCTATATATAGTGTAAATAAAAAATCCGCATCCATTGTGGGGAGTGCGAGATTTCTTATTGGTTACATTTACTCATCCCGTGTGTCGTGCGAGGGTAGAATCTTTTGTTTCTGGATACAAGGGCAGAGAAAGGTTCGGGTGGGGAGTTCAAAGAAAAGGGCTTTATTGCCTGAACACAAAATAATCTGTGTGTTTGTGATCTTTACAATTTCCCATTTCCCTTTGTGTTCAATGCAATAACAGGCAAAGGTTCCGTCTTTGTACCAGACACACATCTTTCGATATTGTCTGTGTGTGTAGATTGCAACTTTCGAAACAATCGAATCTTTACCCCGGTATGCGTTCCAACTCTGTTTGAGTGTATATCCAGAGAGAGAAGAGCAAGTGTCGCACGATTTTTGTGCGTGAGCGGTGGTGAGTATACTCATAAACACCACAAGGAAAAACAATAACTTTTTCATGACCTTTGATTTTTTATCAGTATACTCTTGCTTCGGTGTTTTTCAAGTACACGTTTTATCCAAATAAAAGGGTACCAAGTTATCCACAGATTATTGACGGGGTGTGTATATTTGTTGTGATATTCGATATAATAGGTTCAGCATGGATTCACAGAAATCTACACTTAAAAAAGTTTTGCGCATTATCGCAATAACTAGTATCTCTATTTTTGTTATTTTGTTCGTGATTGGAACTGTTCACACTGATCGTGTTGAGAAAACAAAGAAAGCTGTTGCCAAAATTCATTCTACAAAACTTACACTTGATGACGTGATGGGGAAGAATCTTCCACCTGATCCTGGGTCAGAAGCTGATAAGACGATACAAGGTATTGATGCGAATAAGAATAATATTCGTGATGATGTTGAACTTGCGATTTTTAAAGAATATCCTAATTCTGCAAAAACCCGCGCGGTTCTTTTACAGTATGCACTCGCACTTCAAATGGAGATGACTCAGGATTTGGTGAATGAGGAGACGGTTATTGCTGTGGCGGAACAGACGTCTCGGGGCTATTTGTGTATTGGAAAAATCTTATCAAGGAACAACATGGAAAAGTATACAAGTGAAAGTACTAAATTAAGGGAATTTATAGAAATGAAGCAAATTAATAATCTAGAAAGAGAAAATATTCAAAATGGTTTTTATTCTAATTTAACAAGTGGGACCATACCAAGTGATAATTTGTGTGATATCGAGTTTAAGTTTTTACTGAATTAATTTTTTTGAAAATGTCATTAAATAGTTTTAAATTCTTTAATATCTTTCTATTACTCCTTTTTATTTTGCTGCCACGGCAAACTTTTGCATCTAATGTTTGTAGTGAATATGGATATACTGTCTTAACTATTAATGGAATCTTAAACAAAGAAAATGATGCTGTAAAAAATGCAACAGCGATTGTTGATCAATTGGGTTCTACTTATAAAGATCAAAAACTTACTGTAGATTATTTATATAACCCATCCCACCTCGGAGGTCTCGGTGATGTTGTTGATGTTGTTCAGCAAGGGCTGTTTGATCAAAAGTCTGATTACGATCTTGTCGAGATGCTCACTGATGCTAGTCAGAAAATAAATACACAAAAAGTTCTTCTCGTTGCCCATTCACAGGGCAATTTTTATGCCAATAACTTTTATGAAAAAGTTGCGAATCAAACAGGTGGTATTCCTGCACAATCACTTGGTGTGTATGGTGTAGCTACTCCTGCAAAATCCGTGGCTGGAGGAGGGAAGTATTTAACCTCAGATACTGATTTTGTGATTTCAACGGTAGCAAAGAAAACACTTGGTGGTGTGCTTGTGCCCAATACGCATATTAATCTCGCGGGATCAACAGACCGTCAGGGGCATAGTTTTACAAATGTGTACATGAAATACGCGGGCACAAAAATCATATCTGACATTCAGTCGTCACTTAATAATCTTTCATCTAATACAATTCAAAAAGAAAACGAGCAATGTATTAATACTCCAAAACTTACACTCTCTCATAAGGTGAAAAAATCCGTTCTCGCTGTCGCTGATCCATTAGCTGGCGCAACCAAAACAGTTTTAGTAAAGACATACCAGGGTGCAACATTCGTGATGAATGCCAGTACAAAAACTATCGCATGGCTCTATGGTAAGAGTGTGTTACTCGCGCGTTCATTTGGGAAGCTTTCACTTCTTGCCTCTGCTATTCCACCTGAAGATTTGGTGACAGGAGCGATAGGTGAGATTGCTATTCCAGATGATGAGACTGTCGTGGACGATGCTAATACCAATGATCAGGAACTTAAAGAACAGAATCCCATTGAAACCGAAAATGTTTCTGTGGGTGATCCAACAACCACTCTTCCTGTCCTTCCTGATGAGAAGAATCCTGATGAGCAAATTGATGTTCACGAAAGTGGAGGTAATGGAGGAGGTTCATCTAATTCTCATAGTGATGTTGTTGTATCTTCTGATACTACTCCGCCTGTGATTACTCTTGTTGGGGATTCAGTTATTGAAATCATAAAAGATGATACATATGTTGAACAAGGAGCAACCTCTCTTGATGACATCGATGGTGCGCGTGATGTAGTGATTGAGGGTAATGTTGATATTACAACTCTGGGAGTATATACAATCACCTATACTGCAAGTGACATTTCGAATAACATTGGAACAGCGACACGAACCGTCAATGTAATCGCACGTCCAGATGTTGGTGTTCGCAAAAATTTTAATTTAGAAAATAAAATTATGCATCGCGGGCCGTATGTGGTTTGTTTTCCTGATACGCGCACGCTTGTCACTAGCGGGGATAATATTGGGGTTACCGATTTTATTAGTGTGACAAATTGGGGTACCCCATACATGCAGACGGTGAATACAAACATGCAACCAAATCTCAATATGAATTTTATTTTTGGTGAGTGGCCGGAGGCGACCGCTGATTGTCAGAATGGAACACATTCAAAAGATTATTCGCAGACATTTTATTACGCGACAACTTCGGGTGATTCTGTTGTATTTGATCCGGCATCTTTTAATCGAATCAATAGTTTTAATTTTGAAGGAGTAACACCACAAGCAATAGGGACTATTAATACAACATATGGAATATCTGTCGTTGTTCCCGCAGAAGTATCTCTTACAAATCTTGTTCCAACTATTAGTGTATCTACTGGCGCAACCGTAAGCCCTCTTGGTGGTGTAGCAAATGATTTTACTACACCTGCGATATACACAGTAACAGCACAGGATGGCTCTGTTGTGACATATACCGTGACGGTTCTGCAATCGTCAGGTCACTTAAAAACATTTGATTCGAGTAATAAAATTGCCTATCGAGGAAAATATCTTTTGTGTAATCTTGATGCGCGTACTGTATTTTCGAATGGTGATAATGTTGGCGTGACGACTTTTGTAAGTAGTACGAATTGGGCAACGTCGTTTATGCAGAATGCTAATTCACAAATGTCGCCAAACACAAACTTCCGATTTATATTTGGCAATCCACCTTCAACAACATCTGACTGTACGAATGGAACACACGTGAATGATTATTCAAACACATTTTATTACACAACCACGAGCGGGTCGTCTCTTGTCTATGGCACATATACTCTACCAGTATTGAGTAGTGCAAAAACTATTACTGCGGTTTCATTTGATGAGGCACCTGATGATGTTTCAGTCTCAATAAATGAAAGTGAACATACTATACAAGTGAGTGTTCCATTTGGTACTGATGTGACGACACTCACACCTACGCTCTCGATTTCTTCTGGAGCGACAGTCAGTCCTGCAAGTGAAGCGATACAAGATTTTACAAATCCTGTTACATATACTGTCACTGCCGAAAATGGCACAACGGTGAGCTATGTCATGACGGTCACATCACTACCCGCACCACCACCTGATCCAATAGATACAACCGCACCAACTATTTTGAGTTATACGTTCGGAGGGACTGTGGGGAATATCACTGTTGATCCTGTCGCAGACCCACTTCTGATTTCAATGACGGCAAGTGAGCCCGTTGATTGGGTGTCCGTGAGAATTGAAAAAGAAGGAAGTCCGAATGTGTATAAAATTTTCTATTCTGGTTCAACGTGCGTTGATGGGACAACAACATGCACGAAGACATGGGGGACTATGTCGAAGGGCTTACTTTCTGATGGAACATATAAGATAAAAATTTCAATGAAAGATATGGCGAATAACATTTTTAATGAATACCTTGCGCCATACACTATCACTGTTGATACGATTTAGCCCACAAAACAGAACTCGTTCTGTTTTGTGTGGAGCTCTGGTGTGATACAATATATACATGTTTACCAAGCATTCATTTAAAGTCATATTGGCTTTTACGGGGATGATTGTTCTCGGATTGATTACCCTTATGGTGCTTGACGAAATGAAATAAAGGGTATATAGTATTCTCCGTACGCCGTAGACAGCAGGCATTCATAAGTCCTGCCGAGGTCACTCACTTTACCTTTTTGGTATTGAAGATGATTTTACGCGGCCTTACAAGGTCGATTTTTTTTAATAGGCAGCGAAGGATAAATGAGAATTACTTTTTTCATTTGAACTGAGCGAACCTATTATTAAGTAATAATATTTTAGGTACATCTTAAAATTCATGGCATTAAAAAAAGAAAAGAAAGTAGAAATTGTGGCTGATCTTGATGCATCGCTCAAGGACGCTCAATCTGCTGTGTTCGTGAAGTTTGACAAATTAACAGTAGCGGATGTGAATGCACTTCGCCGATCTCTTCAAAAAGAAGGAGTCGGATATACCGTTGCAAAGAAGACGCTCTTGAAGCGTGCACTTGCAACTCGCGGTATTGACGGTGAACTTCCTGTTCTCGAAGGACAAATCGCAGTAGCGTATGGAACTGATCTTTTGGCTCCAGCACGTGAAGTGTATGCGTTCCAAAAAGGGCACAAGGAAAACATCTCTATCGTTGGTGGAATGTTCGAAGGGAAGTATATGAACAAGCAAGAGATGGAATCAATTGCGACAATTCCTCCACGCGAGGTATTGCTCTCACAGATTGCATACTTGCTCAAGTCTCCACTTCAGCGTCTTGCTATTGCAGTCAATGCAGTTGCGGGGCAGAAAGCATAAATTATTATTTTAAATTTAAATTATTATGTCAAAATTTGATTCATTTCTCTCAGAACTCGAAGGTGCTTCAGTTCTCGAACTCAATGACCTCGTAAAGGCTATTGAAGAAAAATTCGGAGTTTCAGCAGCTGCGGTTGCTGCTGCTCCAGCTGCAGGCGCAGGCGCTGATGCAGGTGCAGAAGTTAAGGATTCATTTACTGTTGAACTAACAGCAGCAGGTGAGCAGAAAATTGCAGTTATGAAAGTTGTTAAGGAAGTTCTCGCGCTTGGTCTTAAGGAAGCGAAGGATCTCGTTGATGGCGCTCCATCTGTTCTCAAGGACGGTATGAAGAAAGCAGAAGCTGAAGATTTCAAAAAGAAAATCGAAGAAGCTGGTGGTACAGTTACTCTCAAGTAATTTACACTCAAGATTCTCAATACAAAAACACCCCGAAAGGGGTGTTTTTGCTATGCTTGATACCACCCGAAACTTGGCGTATACTAGTCCGTACATATGGCTCCCGTTAGAAGCCGCGGTCACGGGTGAATAAGATACGAGAGTCATTTTAATAATAATTTTATTTTAATTATGCAGATGCGGTTTTTACTCTAACGACCGCGACCTGCTTCTAACGGGATGGATACCCTGGCAAAACTATTTGGCGGACCGGCTCGCGTACGAATGATGCGCCTCTTTCTTTTGAATGAGAATGCTTTTGAGCTCGAAGAGATTGTTAGCCGTTCTCGTGTTGCGAAGACAACTGCTCGCAAAGAAATAAATTCATTTATGGGAATGGGTTTTATAAAAAATAAATTCATCACCAAAGAAGGATACCGTGGCACAAAAAAGAAAGTTCAAGCATGGTACCTCGATCCAACTTTTCAATACTTGAATCCCATCCGTGATTTACTCGTAGACCCGCACATTCTTCTTGAAGAAGATATGTTGAAGCGTTTTCGCCCAATCGGAAAGATTAAGCTCATGATTGTTTCAGGAGTCTTTGTAGGGGAGTCAAAGAGCCGAATTGATATTCTTCTTGTGGGTGATAAGTTTCGCAAAAATGTGCTCCAGCAGGTGGTCAAAGGTCTCGAAGCAGAAATTGGTAAAGAGCTTAACTATGTTATTTTTGATACCGAAGAGTTTAAATATCGTATTGAAATGAGGGATAAGCTCGTCTGTGATGTCCTCGATCTGCCACATGAGCGCCTTATAGACTTATTTCAGTTATCCACATACATGATATCCAAATAGTCCCACGGGGCTATTTTTGGTATAATAGGGAAAGTACTTTTAGAAGGTCGAAGCTTTGCAAGTACATATTATTTCTAGATGTTTAAATAAAGAAACATTATGATGTTTATACAAACATGGGGAGGAGTATTTGGTGATTCATTACTCAATCTCTGGTACGGTTTCATGAATTTCATCCCAAGCTTTTTGGGAGCAGTCATTCTTTTTATTATTGGGTGGGTCGTTGCGTCAGTAATCGGCAAGGCAATTGCACAAGTTGTCTCTGCTCTTAAAGTCGACAAAGTTTTCGAAAGTGCTGGTGCGAACACATTGCTTTCTCGCGCTGGTATTTCTCTTAACGTCGGCGGATTCATTGGCGGAATCGTAAAGTGGTTCATCGTTGTCGTCTTCTTGATGGCTTCACTTGAAATCATTGGTCTCACGTATGTGAATGACTTCCTTCGTGAATCAGTCCTCGTCTACCTTCCAAAGGTGATTGTTGCATCACTCGTCCTTCTTATCGCGACAGTGATTTCAGACACAGTGAAGAAGGTTGTAACTGCGAGTGCTAAAGCAGCGAACGTAAGTTCTGCAAACATGCTTGGTTCTATCACTCGTTACGCAATCTGGGCATTCGCATTTATCGTTGCACTTTCTGAACTCGGAATTGCAGCAACATTTATGCAGATCCTTTTCATGGGTCTCATCGCGATGCTCGCTATTGCTGGAGGACTCGCATTTGGTCTCGGTGGCAAAGATGCTGCTGGCCGTGCAATCGACCGCATTTCAAACGATATGTCATCTCGATAATATCGACTCTTCTATATCTATCTATAGAGGTTTCAAAACCCCCATTTTTGCCTAAGCAAAAATGGGGGTTTTGTTATCTGAAATATGCTCATTTCTAGGGGTTAAAAGTAAGTGTTTAATAGTCGCCCCAAACCCTTGACTTCCTTTTCGGCTTCGTATAGAATACGACCACGATGTTAATGAATAAAAACACCTCAAAAACTGCGGAGTAAGTAAACCTCTTCTGGTTTTACTTTGTCCGCCGAAAGGCGGTTTTTGTTTTTTAAAATGAACGAGTAGCATCATGAGTGTGTAATCACAATCATGATGTGCGAGTGAAATTTTAATGAGGCTACTGCCTCCAGGACATCGATATGATATTTGAAAACTGAATGCTGTTCCGACTCACTGTTATCCTAACAATTTTTGTCAGGGTCTTTTCATTAGAGTCGGAAACAGGACGTAACAAAAAATAATAGACATGCATACAGAAGGAAGCGGTTCTGGAGTATGTGTGTCGGTCTCTCACTATGAATAATAGTGAGAGATGGTTTTCAGATTTCCTAATAGGAAATTAAGAGTATATGGTGGATGCCTAGACTAAAAAAGGCGATGAAAGACGCGGCATGGCGGCGATATGTTTCGGGGAGGTGCCTAGCAACCTTTGATCCGGAAGTTTCTGAATGGGGGAACCCCCTTGAGTAATCCTCAAGGACTCATGCACTTGATGTATGAGAGCAAACCCAGGGAAGTAAAACATTTCAGTACCTGGAGGAAAATAGAACAATAGTTATTTCCTAAGTAGCGGCGAGCGAAAAGGAAAAAGCCCAAACCGTAGTTCGCAAGAATTGCGGGGTTGTAAGGTGACAATGTAGATTTATCTAGAGGAGTAAAAAAATATGAGATTAAATGAATCTTCTGGAAAGAAGAGCCATAGACGGTGATAGCCCGGTAGTTGAAAATCTCACATCTCTTTGATTGTCATTCTTGAGTAGCTCAAGACACGAATAGCTTGAGCGAATCCGCCAGAACTAACTGGCAAGGCTAAATACTTTTTTAGATCGATAGTGAACTAGTACCGTGAGGGAAAGGTGAAAAGAA
>JBAYUP010000007.1:0-34687 GCA_041675045.1 Minisyncoccota bacterium
GTAAATCAGGATCAGGAAAATAACGGTAATCATTGGCGTTCTCTTTTTTGCGTTGTGAAAATGTGTTTTGTTTTGTTTCGTCCCAGCCACGAGTTTCTTGGACTATTTCTTCTCCGCGACCAGCATCAAGTAATTCTGACATGCGTTTGATTTCATATTCAGCCGCACGCTCAACAGCGCGGAATGAATTGATATTCTTCACTTCACATTTTGTTCCAAATGTATTTGGGTCATCAGATATAGAAATATTGAGTTCAACACGCATCTGACCTTTTTCCATATTTGCTTCTGACACGCCGAGATAACGGAGAAGTAATTGTAATTCTTTGCCAAAATCTCCTGCTTCTTTAGCGCTATGAATGACTGGTTCTGTTACGAGCTCCATGAGTGGTACTCCAGCACGATTGAAATCAACAAGTGAATAATCACCCTTGTCGTGTTTTGAGGTGGCGGTATCTTCTTCGAGGTGCACGCGGGTGATTTTTACCCCTTTCAATTCTCCGCCTGATACAATCGGATATTTATATTGTGAGATTTGGTACGCTTTTGGAATATCAGGATAGAAATAATTTTTACGGTCGAATTCTGTAAAGTCAGCGATGGTACCACCAAGTGCCATACCAACTTTTACTACATTCTCGACTGCTTGTTTGTTGATAACAGGAAGTGTTCCAGGATGTGCCATACACACAGGACAGATATTCTGGTTTGGTTTTTCTTCGCCTGCCTGTCCGGTAGGCAGGTCGGGATTATTTACACATCCACAAAACATCTTCGAATTAGTGCTTAACTCTGCGTGGATTTCTAAACCAATTGTTGTTATATATTTATTCATAGCGTGCCTGCCCATCCGAAGCGTAAGCGAAGGTGGGGATTTCAAGACCGATTGTAGTGTAATAGGTTTTTTCAGACATTATCTTCTTATACTAGCAAATACGACCTTATTTTCAAAACAAAAAGCCCCAACATTTATGTTGGGGCTTTCTTTAACTGCGCACAGGTATTTTATGGGCTAACCTCAATAATTTCGTATTGATAGAAATCACAACGAGCAATCAAGACGTCTTTGTCTTGTGTAATTTTAAAAGGCGGTCTTGGTACTGTTAGTTGGGTTACAAGTCCACTTGAGTCATAACGTGACAATATCACATGGTCGCTTGAAATTTCATCCACTGATGCAAGGAAAGTATTCTTATCATTTGCAATTGTGTCTGATAAAATTTTATACCCTGGAATTTTGTCCACAAGAACAGTTACATGATCACCGTCTTTGATTGGGAATGTAGGCCTAGGGACCCAAATAGGGTTTCCGTCTTCGTCAACAACCTCAACGGTGTCACCACGGACATCAGACTTCACAACAACGCCACTGAAGTTTCTCTTTTTCTTACAGGTTTTTAATCCTGATCTTTTTGGTGTAGGTGCATCTGTTTTTACAGCTACAACGGAAGCACTCATTGCGGAAGTAGTTTGGGCTGATTTTTTCTGTTTATCGAAGAAATCAGTTACGTAGATAGTAATGGCAGCAAGGAGAATGATAAGGGCAATCGAGCGCCAAGTCTTCTCGTTACTTGTTTCGGGTTGATTGTTTGGATTTTCCATCTCGGTACGTATTAAATTAAGTTTTCTTCAGGGTACCATGCAAGAAAGGTGCAGTCAATGCAAAAAAATAGAAACTGCCAATCTTAAGGTAGTTGTTAAATATCTAAAAATATGAGATTATCCTAATCGTATAGGTGTAAAAAAGTAGAATATGTTTACATGCCCGAGTGGCGGAACCTGCCTGCCGGCAGGCAGGTTGGTATACTTAAGTTATGTATTACACTTATGTATTAAAAAGCAAAACAAGAAACTACATTTATGTAGGTATTACTTCAAATTTAGAGCGAAGATTTAATGATCACACTGACGGACGAAATAGAACAACAAAACCATACAGGCCATTTGATTTGTTATTAAAAGAAGAATATAGTACGAGAGCAGAAGCTAGAAAAAGAGAAATCTACTTAAAATCAGGGTCTGGAAAAGAGTGGATAAAAAGGAATCATATATAGTTTATGCCCGAGTGGCGGAATTGGTATACGCGCACGACTTAAAATCGTGTCTCGTAAGGGATGTGGGTTCGACTCCCACCTCGGGCACACGCTTTCGTGTGTGTTCGAAGTATCTGTATTTATACAGATACGAGGGGGGGGTCGAAAACCTTTTCCTTATGAGCAACGCGAATGGAAAAGGTATACTGTTCCGGTAAGGAAAGATTTCCCACCTCGGGCACAAATAATAAAAATACACACCATGTGTGTATTTTTATTATGGTCAGCAAAATTCCAAAGTACGAAATCAAAATAAAAACCCGCAAAGCTATAAAAATAACTCGACGGGAATTTATAATTTAACTAACATTATGAAAAATGCACCAGAACTTACCTTCAAAAGGAACAAAATGTAAATGGGCGTCTCCCTATGACGGAACCACGGGAGAGCCCATTACACTCAAACTAAAACCTAACCTGTCTTAAATGGTACTCTTATCTTAAAATCTGTCAACTTGCCATTTGAGAGAATCTCCGTGCTTAACTTTTAACCATACTTTTTGTAATTTTTGGTAAATATAATGCTGGGTCAAGATATGCATTAAGAGCAGCAATCGGCTGAGTGAAGATCTTCCCACCACAACTTCTACTTGGAACGGTATCTACTTTCACACCATCAGATGCGTATACAGCAACATGCAAATGAGGACCTGTTGATGACCCAGTGTTCCCAGAGAGCCCCACAACGTCACCAGCAGAGACTTCTTGCCCTACCTTTGCAGTGATAACAGACAAGTGTCCGTACGTGCTTGAGAGTCCGTTGTTATATTTAATAAATACCCATTTGCCAAATGATGCGCCCTTACACGCAAGGTCAGTATCTCCAGCACCAAGCACAGTACCACTTCCCATTGCCATAATTTTCGTACCGACAGCAGCACGGAAATCGAGCCCATAGTGGAATCTTCCCCATCGAGGACCGTATTGTGAAGTAACAAGAACCGAAGAAACAGGCCAAGCAAGTGGACTTGAACCAGCCTTTGGAATTGATTTTGAATTTAAAATGAAGGTAAGTTGAGCTTCGTAATCTTCGATTGCTTTTTCGAAGGCCTCTTTTCTCTTTTGTGTGTCAGCGAGTAGTTTTTTATAATTTGATTCCTTGTTTTGTGTTTCTTTGAGTAGTGTATCTTTTTGTTTTGTAGTCACCTCTACAACTTGTTGTTTCTGAACAAGCGTTTTCTTTAGTTCGGTTAGGTTTTTCTTTTCACCTTCTTTTTGTGTTTTTGTGGCCAAAAGCGCGTCTTTTTCTACAATAACCTTTTTAATATGACTCTTAATTTCATCATTGAGCGCCATAATATCGTTGTATTCACGACTCGCATCAGAGAGTGTGTCTTGCATGAGAACTCTCTCTGTGAGAGTTATAGTATCGCGACGGTACATTTCATTGAGCATATGTGCGAGCGTCTCCTTGGAAACATCAATTACCTTTTCCTGCTTCGTTATGTTCGTCGATAGCGCCCCAATGACAAGCCCCGTTGCTTGAATCTTTTTCTCAGTTTGTTCTTTTTCTTTTACTAATTTAGTGCGAGTAAGCGTAAGTTCCTTAATCAAACGCGCAAGTGTATTCTTTTCTTCGGCAGTTTGTGCAATCTGATCTTGGTATTTTTTTATTTCTCTATCGAGTGCTTGAATTTGATTGTTGGTTGCATTAATTTGTTCACGCACACTCTGTTCTGTCGCAGAATATACATTCGTAGGCACACTTAAAAACCCTAGAGTTGAAATTAATATAAAAAATAGATATAGAGCTCTCACCTCTCTAGTATACTATGAGTTTCGAAGTATTTGAACCGCTAATTCTATGCGAGAAATAGTTTCTTTTTGGCCTAGAACCTCTGCAAGAATAAATGGATCTGGAGATTTTTCTTTTCCTGAAAGTGCATACCGTACTGGCCAGAGAATATCTCCCCGTCCGATCTGTTCAGCGTACGGCCATACAGCTTCTTTCACTGTATCTTTTGTAAAGTTATCTTGAGAAAGCTTTCCGAGAAGCACGATAACCTCCTCGAGATATGATGCGAGAGTAGCGTATTTGCCTTCCGTCGGTATTTTTGATGACTTAAAAAATAATGAGTCTTTTGTAGTGGTTGGTGCCTTGAAAAAATATTCAAGATCTCCTGATTGCTCCATCATGCGAATATCTTGGCCTGTATAAATACGTTCCATGATAATCGGCACGAGTGCATGCAGGATTGTTGGTCCATAGGTAGGCATATTCTTTGTTGTGTCTTGGAGGAATGAAGCAATGTATTCTTCTTGTTCTTCGTATGGTATTTTTTTGAGATATTCACGGTTCATCCAATTTAATTTTTCATCATTAAACTGAGCGCCTGATTTCCCCACACGAGTAATATCAAAATCACGAATCAATTCATCTTTGGAAAGGATTTCTCGGTCATCTCCCGGATTCCAGCCGAGAAAGGCAAGAAAATTAAACATTGTTTCTGGTAAGTATCCTTCATTACGATATTCTAAAATATCTTTCGCGCCATCACGTTTACCGAGCTTTTTCTTGCCGTCAGATGCCATAATGTGCGGAAGTGTAGCAAAAAGTGGAGGTAGGGCCTCTAATGCGTCATATACAGAGAGAAATTTTGGAGTTGAAGCGATGAATTCCTGACCGCGCATAACATGAGTAACGCCCATTTCAATATCATCTACGATGTGTGCGAAGTTATACGTCGGATAACCGTCACTTTTTATAAGCACGAAGTCATCAAGCGCTTCTTCTCCTGCTGAAAGGTCGCCATAGACGAGATCATGCCATTCGTAGCGCTTGATAGTGTTTACCTTAAAACGAAGTGGTCGTGTGCCATCCCACACATCCTCTTGGGTTGGACGATGTTCACGGAAAAGAAATGGTCGTTTTTCTTCTTCGGCCTTTTGGCGCATCTTTTCGACTTCTTCTTCGGTATAGGGATCAGGATAGGCGCACCCTTTCTGTATCAGTTTCTGTGCATATTTTTTATAAATATCTAATCGTTCTGATTGGATATACGGTTCATGTGAGCCACCAACTCCTGGACCTTCATCCCATGTAATCCCTAACCACTGTAATGATTCAATGATGTGGGTGATAGATCCTTCAACTTCACGTTCTTTGTCAGTGTCTTCAATGCGTAAAATAAACGTACCTCCGTGCTTACGAGCCATGAGGTATGAATAAAGTGCTGTGCGTACATTACCCACATGCATAAATCCTGTTGGTGACGGAGCGAATCGAGTAATAATTTTTTTATTTGAATGTGTCATATTATTTTTCATGAGAGAATGCAATATCGAGAGCTGCTTGCGCAATCGTTTCAGCAGCATTTGGGTTTGTAAACGCTTTCGCATTTTTCGACATCTGTTCTTGTTTTTCTTTTGAGGACATTATTTTATCAATAATTGCAGTGAGAACATGTGGGGTAAGATTTGACTCTTCTATGACTTCACATGCACCAGCACGTGCATAATTAAACGCATTCTTTCGCTGGTGGTCACCGTTTGATTTTGTAATTGGAATAATAATAGAGGGTAGTCCCCATGATGCAATTTCAAAAATCGTTGATCCTGCCCGAGAAATAACGAGGGATGACGCTCCGACTGCCATACGTGTTGTGAGATTATTTAGAAATGCAATTGGTCGATATCGCACAATATATTGACTTGTTTCCATCACTAATTTTGCACGACCAGTAACGTCATTAATATGCGCAGGCCCTGTCTGGTGAATAATCTGATATTTAGGGAGAAGCTCCATAAGAACATCTACAATGGCATCGTTTATTTTCTCGGCACCTTGTGACCCCCCAAGAATAAGGATCGTCGGAATATTTGGATCTAGTTTGAAAAAATCATGCGCACCATCAGTGGCACCTTCGAGAATTTCTTTTCTAATAGGCTGTCCTGTGAGTGCTACTTTATCTTTTGGTAAATACTCTCCAGCTTCAGGCCATGAGATAGCAATACGGTCGGCAAATTTTGAAGCCCACGCATTCAGACGACCAGGTGACGAATCCGACTCATGAACAATAATAGGAATACGAAGTATTCGTGCAGCAAGCACCGCAGGAAAGGAGGCATATCCTCCTTTTGAAATAACAACATCTGGATAGATAAAAAACATACTTACCAATCCCCAAAACGCACCTGTCGCTGTTTTAAAGAAATCAAAAATATTTTTAATTGAAAAATAAATTCGCATTTTACCCGCAGGTACCTCGACATACGTGATACCATTTTGAAAGAGCATCGTTTTATCGTAAGGAGTATCTGACATATAGTAAAGCTTGAGATTTAAAATCTTTTGTCTTTCAGCTAGTGTATTTAATTTTTCAGCAATTGCGATAAGTGGATAGAAGTGCCCGCCTGAACCGCCACCGGTAAGTAATATTTTCATTACGTTCTATTTTAGCGTATTTTCTCTTATTTTTCCACTAATGACTTTTTCCCATTACTAGAAATATTCAGAATAATCCCAACCATACCAAGAGCAAGCAAGAGAGATGTCCCTCCTTGAGAGATAAAGACGAGTGGCACACCAGTCAGTGGGAAGACCCCCGTAATCGATGCGATATTCATAAATGATTGGGCCGTCATTAATGTAATGAATCCAATAACGAGCATTTTAGTAAATGAATCTGGTGCAAGTAGGGCAATCCGATATCCACGGAACGCAAATGCAATGAACAGACACACCACAAGCACTGACCCAACAAAACCGAGCTCTTCTCCAATAACTGCAAAAATAGAGTCCCCTTGTGGTTCGGGTAGATAATTAAATTTTTGGATACTTTGACCAACTCCACGTCCAAACATTCCACCAGAACCAATCGCAATCAATGACTGCTGAAGTTGGTATGATGATGTATTACTGTTCTGACTTGGATTAAGAAATGTCTGAACTCGATTCATTAAGTATGGCTTAAAAAATACAAGAATAGAGAAACCGACGAGTGCAACAGCCATAACACCTAAAAGATATTTCCAAGGAACACCAGACACAAAAAGCATTCCGATGGCAGTAATAACTATGAGAATAACACTCTTGGTATCTGGTTGTTTTAAAAGTAAGAATGCGCTAATCCCCACGAAGGCAAATAGTGGTATGACACTGAGCCGAATATCATCGAGTTTACCTCGGAGCCATGACAACCATGCTGCAAAATAAATCACAAATCCAATTTTTAAAAATTCTACTGGCTGAAAAGAAAACCCAAAGATACTGACCCAGCGTGTCGCTCCACCATGAGAGGAACCAAGCTTGGTAAATACAAGAGCAGTGAGTCCTAATCCAAGAATAAATAAATACAAGGCATATTTACGCCAAAATCCATACGGAATACGCAACCCAAGATAGAGCGCAATAATTCCCCCACCAAGACCGAAAACAAATTGGCTGAGAAGTACATTGTAAAATTTATCCTCATTGCGAGCTAGAATGCCGAGTGACGCAGACGTAAACATAACCACGCCGATTACAACGAGCGCAATCACTATTCCCAAGAACACATTGTCACCTTTCCATTTTTTCATCTAATTTATAAGCGAAAGTATCACCCCAATAACAGCACTCACGATTCCAACAATCCAGTATCTCATCGTAACTTTCTGTTTTGGCCATCCACATGCTTCGAGATGATGATGGAGTGGAGCAACAAGAAATACTTTTTTGCCATTTCGAAAACGGCGAGAAAGCATTTGAATAATTGCCGAGGCGGATGTTGCAAAAAGAGGAAATGCGATGATAGGCAAAAGAAGAACGGTGTTTGTGAGAAATGCCACTACAGAAATCGTGACCGTAAGTCCAATCATTCCAGATTCCCCCATATAAAACCGTGCAGGTGGAATATTGAACCACAAGAATGCAAGCGTAGCTCCAGTCACAACTGCACAGAACGTCGCAAGATCAATCTGATTATTAAAGAATGCGATAAGAGTATACGCCATAAAAATAGATGCGATCACCCCGCCAGAGAGCCCATCGAGTCCATCAATAATACTCGCAGAAAAAACGCCGAGCATAATCAAGATAAAAAATGGAATAAAGAGAAATCCTAGTTCAATAAATCCAAACCATGGAATATATAAATGGGAAATACCGAGCTTTCCAAAGAACCAATACCCAATAATCATTCCTAAGAAAACAATAATTCCAATTTTAATATATCGCAAAACAATCGGATCATTGACCCAGTTACCCCGTCCAAAGATTTGCAAGAAATCATCTCCAAGTCCAATCAGAGAAGCAACAACGAGAGCAAAGAATGGCAAGACTGTCTGACTTCGACTTAGGAAATATAATTTATCAGTAACTGCAGTATGAAAGAAAAAATGAATTACACCAAATGTAAAAATGGTTATCACAACAGAAAGCCAAATAATCATACCTCCGGTACGTGGTGTTCGAAGCTCAGAATCTTCGTAAATTTTTTGAAATTCGGCGGATTGACCATTCTCTTTGCGAGAGGTTTTGCGCCACATTTTATATTTATAAAAGTAGTGAGTTGCAATTGGAGTTAAGAGTATCCCTGTAAGGAAACTGAGTGCCGCCGGAATAAAAATTTTAAGTGCGTTTTCCATTATTCTTGTGTTGTGAGTTCAGCAAGTGTGTTTGTTAATGATTTTGAAACTTCCTCATAATTTGGAAGGTCGGAAATAGTTGAAACCCCCATGTATGCTAACGTTTCTGTTGTTGGTCGATAGAGAATTCGTCGAGTATCTTTCGGGTCAATCATTTTCTCGATAAGACCTCTGACAAGTAAATTACGAATAATGAAGCTTGAGTTCACTCCACGAATATAATCAACCTCACTGCGGGTCACACCATTTTTATATAAAATAATAGAAAGAGTCTCAAGTGCTGCTTTGGAAAGTTCTTTTGTGAGTTCTTCTTTACGAATTGATTCAATAAGAGGACTTAATTCTCCAGAAACACCGAGAACTACCATCTCGCCGTTGCGAACAAGCACAAGTCCACGATTCACATACGAATCAGAGAGTCTTCCGAGCGCTTGATCAACTTCTGAGACAGAAACAGAAAAAAGCTCAGCGAGTTTTTTTACTGAGATTTCCTCACCTTTAAAAAAGAGTAATCCTTCAATTTTTGATTCAAGTGGCATCATTGCGTAATAATTTCTGGGCTATGCTGTTTGTTAATATGAATATCTTCGAAAGAATTATTTTGTATCACGTCAATCAATCCCTCGCGCACTAATTCTAACATAGCAAGGAATGAAACAATAACATGCACCCGGGCTTCGGCCACACTCTCTGCGCCATGACTCTTTGCAAATTCACGAAATGACATATTCATAGCATTTTGAATGCGGTCAGATAAACTTGAAATCATTTCATCAATATTTATCACTTTTTTAATTTCAATTGCGGGGAGCGGTTCTGATTTTTTGGGGATATTATGAATAACATCTTGTATTGAACGTGCAATTGTAGTCACTGAAATTTGTACATCAGGTGCAAAAATCGGACCACTCCACGAACGGTCATTAGGGAAAAAGATAACTTTTGCACCAAAAGATGTTTTAACATCAACACTCGCGTTTTTTATTATCTGATATAAACGCAATCTATGCTCGAGGTCTTTTATTTTTTCTTCTTCATCATTTGAGAGGGCAAGATTTGGCAAGAGTGACCGTGATTTAATCAATATAAGCGTCGCCGCAATCAAAACAAAATACGAAACAGTGCCAATCCCCTTTGCTTCATCATTTTCTGAGAGACTTTTTGTATAGGCGAGATAATCTGCCGTTACATCAGCAAGAGATACTTCATTTACAAAAAGCTTCCGTTGTTCAATAAGAGAAAGGAGGAGCTCGAGAGGTCCTTCGAATGATGGTGTACGGACGTTATATGTTCGTGTCGTACGTGATTCCATATTTTATTTTTTTAGTATTCCTAATCCAAGCTCACGAAGCTGTGAATCTGAAGTAGCACTTGGTGCTCCCATCATAAGGTCTTTTCCTTCACCTGTTTTAGGGAACGCAATCACTTCACGAATATTGGGTTCGTTTTCAAGGAGCATGACAATACGATCAATACCCTCTGCGCAACCACCATGTGGAGGCGCACCGTATTCAAATGCCGTAAGCATGTGCCCAAAACGCGCATCAATTGTTGCTTGATCAAGTCCCAAAATTTTGAAAATTTTGTTTTGCATTTCTCGGTCGTGAATTCGAATAGATCCTCCACCTAATTCATATCCGTTAAGCACGATGTCGTATGCATTCGCACGAGCAGAAAGAGGGTCAGTTTCTAGTAAGTGTGAATCTTCTTCTTTTACTGAGGTAAATGGGTGATGAACCGCGCCGATTTCACCATCTTTATTCTTTTCAAACATAGGAAAATCAACAATCCAACAAAACGCAAGAAGATTCGGATTATTCTTATCTTCACGCAAGTCAGGTTTATCGTTGCCATATTTTTCCATTGATTCAGCATAAGTAAGACGTGGAAACGGAATCTCTTGAATTTTTTTCTCCGGGTAGAGTGTTCCTACGAGCTTAATAAACATTTCTTCAGTGTAAGAAATAATTTCTTCTTGAGAGGTAAATGATACTTCGTAATCAAGCTGTGTGAATTCTGGCTGACGGTCACCTCGAGTATCTTCATCGCGCATACATTTCGCAACCTGAAAATACTTTTCAAAACCTGCAACCATTGCAAGTTGCTTGAATTGTTGCGGAGATTGTGGAAGCACATAGAAATTCCCCGGTTCAAGTCGTGATGGAACGAGGTATTCACGAGATCCTTCAGGTGTTCCCTTTGTCATAATTGGCGTTTCAATTTCAATAAAATCATGCGTGTGCATGTGTGAACGGAAAAATGAGACAATCTTGTCTCGTGCGCGAATATTTTTCTGCATACGATCTGTACGCAAATCAAGATATTTATATTTCATTCGCACGTCTTCATTGATACCACTCGTGTCTTCGTTGATAGCAAATGGTGTTGTTTCAGATTTGTTTAATACTTCAATAGCAGTAATTTCAAGCTCAATGTCGCCATTTAAAACGCCCTCTTTGATATTACGTTCAGGTCGCTTGTTTACTAATCCTGTAATTTTTAATACCCACTCTGTACGAACATCTTTTACCTGTTCCATCGCCTCGGCATGATTCGGTAATACAACGCACTGAACTTTACCAGTCATGTCACGCATGTCCATAAACACGAGCTTTCCTTGGTCGCGACGCACATCAACCCAGCCCGCAATGATAGCTTCTTGTCCGATTGAATTTTTTAAATCTTTAATGTATGTTCGTTGTGTCATGTTATGTTAGTGAGCTAATTCTGCTAATTTGTCGCACGGATATCCTACAATTACAGCGAGTCCGACGAGAATCCAGTAAAAGGGAGCGAAGGCAAAATAAATCACTTTATCTTCTTTCCACATTGGTAAATACCACTTCTGCACACGCATATACAAAAATGTAAGTGGTATGTTTACGAGATTCAAAATGATAAGTAGTATTGTGGCAATGTATCTCATATATTTTAAAGTGTTACTCCAACTATCGCACGGACGGTCTTCATCTTGGCTTCGACAACCGCACGCGCTTTTTCTGCACCTTTTCGTAAAATATCCTTAACTAATTCTGGGTCATTCTCGTATGTTTTGCGTTTTTCTCGAAGTGGACCAAAGAAAGCAACTATTTCTTCATAGAGCATATCTTTTGATTCTTTGTAGCCCAAACCGCCCTCAGTATACCGAGCACGAAGTGCTGTTAATTCATCTGTATTCAAAAAAAGTTTATGGAGTGCGAAAATGTTACATTCATCGGGATTTTTAGATTCCTCGGGTGTTTTTGAATCAGTAACGATACTCATAACAGCTTTTTTAATCTCTGCGTCTGTACCAAAGAGTGGAATTGTATTTGAATAGCTCTTTGACATCTTGCGACCGTCTGTACCAGGAACAATCGCTACGCCTCCTAGAATCATTGGCTCTGGGAGTTTAAACGTCTCACCGAATGTATTGTTGAATTTTTGTGCAGTATCACGCGCGTATTCGATATGTTGTTTCTGGTCTTGTCCGACAGGCACAATATCAGCATCTTGAATAAGAATATCTGAGGCCATTAAAATCGGATAATCAAAAAGTCCCACAGTCACATCTTTTGCTTTCATGTGTGCATCTTTGTATGATGTTGCACGTTCTAGAAACGGCATCGGGGTCAGACAATTAAAATACCATGTGAGTTCAGTCACTTCAGGGATGTCAGATTGTTTAAAGAGCACCACCTTTTCTGGATCAAGACCACACGCCAAATAATCCATTGCAATATTTAGGATATTTTTTGAAAGAGTATCTCTGTCATGCACTGTCGTGAGTGCATGCAAATCAGCAATAAAGATTGATGCATTATGCTCGTTCTGCAAATCAACAAACTGCTTAATCGCGCCAAAATAATTACCAATATGCATTACTCCTGATGGTTGGATGCCTGATACGAGCCGTTTTTTCATATGTATCTATCATATCAAAAACAGTCTTATTTTGCACACCTTTTAAAAGGGATAAATTTACCCACAGGGTTATACAGAGAGTTATCCAGATTTCGAGTATGTGACAAAAGTGGTTGTGCTACAATCACTACTATGGCAGACAAAAAACACAACCTCAGAATCCCCCCTCAGCACCTCGACTCAGAAAAAGCAGTGCTTGGTTCAATCATGCTTCGCCCAGGAGCAATGCATGAAATTACTGACTTTATCACTGTCGATTCTTTTTACTCTGGAAAACACGGGCAGATTTTTGCAATCATGCTCGAGCTCTCGAGCAAAGGTGAGCCAATCGATATTCTCTCGGTTTCAAATAAGCTCACTGACCGTAATCAACTCGATTCTATTGGTGGAACAAATTATTTGAGTGAATTAACCAACGCAGTTCCCGCATCAACAAATATCAAGCACTATGCTGATATTATTCACAAAAAGAAAATCCTCCGAAACATTATCGAAGCTGGTGGCGATATTTCTGAACTTGGATTCATGGAAGATGTCGAGGATGTCTTTGAAGTTCTCGACCAAGCTGAAAAGCGAATGATGGGTATCAGTAATCATACTGGCAACCATGCCTTCTCAATGCTCAAAGACACACTTCCTGAAGCATGGGACCGTCTCGAACGTCTCCATGAGAAAAAAGGTGAACTTCGTGGTGTACCGACAGGATTCCGTGATCTTGACCAATACCTCTCTGGGCTTCAAAAATCAGACCTTATTATTCTTGCTGCGCGTCCATCAGTTGGTAAAACAACACTCGCACTTGATATCGCCCGACAAGCCGCCCTCAAAAGTGGCACCCCTACCATGATTTTCTCTCTTGAAATGAGTAAGCAACAGCTCGTAGACCGTATGCTCGCTGCTCAATCACGCGTAAATGCATGGAGTTTGCGTACAGGAAATCTTTCATCAGAAAATGAATTTGCAAAGATTCGAGACTCGCTCGATGTCTTGTCAAAAGCACCTATTTTTATTGATGATATGGCAGGAAACTCAATCGTTCGAATGCGCTCAATCTGTCGTCGTATCCGCGCTGAGCATGGCCTCGGACTTATTATTGTGGACTACTTGCAACTTATGTCGACATCCAAGAATTACGATAGTATGGTCAACCAAGTGACTGAAATTTCTCGTTCATTAAAAGGTCTTGCGAAAGAATTCGACGTTCCAGTGATTGCCCTTTCTCAGCTTTCTCGTGCTGTGGAAGCTCGTGGAGGCAAGCCACGCCTCTCTGACCTTCGTGACTCTGGTTCCATCGAACAAGATGCCGATGTTGTTATGTTTATTCACCGAGAAGACAAGGGTAAAGAAGAAAGTGAGCGCACAGGAATCACTGAAATCTTAATCGAAAAACACCGTAATGGACCGACAGGAACCGTCCAACTCTTCTTTGACGAAAAGACAACAACATTTATGAACCTAGAGAAAACAAATTTAAATGACTTTGCTTCATCTTTTTCTGCATCAAATGAAACCGCCCTTGATGAATTCTAAAATTAAAATTTCCCTAGTTAACATTCTTCGCGATCGCGAAGAATGTTAACCCAAAAATCATGAACCCAATTGAACAACTTGCACAACTATTTAAAGAGTTTCCAGGCATAGGAGAACGCCAAGCCCGACGTTTTGTTTATTTCCTACTCCACAAGAATCCAACATATATTTCTGACCTCGCACGCGCTATCACCACCCTCAGAGAAAGTATTCGTCAGTGCTCATCATGCTTTTTATATTTTCAATCGAACACAGAATCATTCTGCGAGACATGTTCAAATAAAGCCACAGACAAAAGTTCGTTACTTATTATTGAAAAGGACGCTGATTTTGAAAGCATTAAACGAAGTAAAACATACAAAGGAATGTATTTTATTCTTGGAGGACTTGTCCCTATTGTTACCAAAGAAACTCCGAGCTTTGTCCGTACAAAAGAACTCATCCGCACCATCGAAGAACGCTCAAAAAACGGAACCTTAAAAGAAATTATTCTTGCACTCTCACTTTCTTCACAAGGTGAACACACGGATTTGTATCTTCGTGAAATTTTGCATCCATTGATAGAAAAATACGGACTCCATCTTGTGAGTCTCGGCCGTGGACTCTCAACTGGCACCGAGCTCGAATATTCTGATAGTGAGACAATAAAAAATGCCTTTCGCAACCGTAGCTAACGGAGGAAAGGCATCTTAAGTAGGAAACATAATTAATGCGCTGTTGCTAAATTCAATTTACGTGGAGACCAGTTGATTCCCATGAAAAATTGAACGGTGTGCTTGTGACTGTAATCATCCTGGAAAACATTCGTTTTCTGAAATTTAGCAGTGCCAATCATGAGCAGAAATGGTAATCGTTCGTTTTCAACAAAGATTTGAGTAAGAACAAAATTCCTATCAATTCTTATTTTACCGACAGAATACAATCCTATCTCCCATTTGCCATATACCTTGTGGGGTTTTGACAAAAATGAAAAGGCAAACTCAGGCTCACCAACTCGGTTTTGTGCACCAAGTAATGAATAATTCACACCAACACTAAAGGCAGAAATGTGTTTTTTGAGAATAGGCAATGATTCCAGATATGCTTTTCCGCCTAACTGAAGATGCTCTCTTCTACGGTATTCACCATAAAAATCATTCTCAACAACGACACTTCCATAGAAAATTTTGGAAATTTTTGGATCAAAGCTCACGGTGTAATCCCATAAGTTGTGACCTATATTCCAATCACAAAAGGTGTTCAGACGAGCATGACCCAATTTCGGTAATTCCGTAATTGAATTTACTGTCAAAATACTCCTTTTTAAAAGCGAAGTTGTTGGAGACACTAACTCATACGAGCACTCAAGCTCAGTTATAAGTGGACGAAAAAACTTCGTTCCTTTTTCTTCTTTGTGTTGCGCACATGCGCTTTTTGAAATGAACAGCATTAAAAATACTGCGCCTTTAAGACCGAAAACCTGGTTTTGGGTTAGGCTGAAAACTATTTGATTTTTTTTCATTAACTTAGAGTATTTGCTTTTGCAGAACCTTATGATGGTTCATCAGATCTAGGAAAAGCAAATACTCTGTGTGTGCACTATTCTTTCTTATTTGTGTATATTATAGCATAGCAAAAATAAAAGGCAAATCTTTCGATTTACCTTTTATTTTATAGCTGAAATTTTGATTTCAAAAAATGGCTGTCGGTGACCATTTCGCTTTAAATATCGGCTTTTTTGCTTGTATTTAACGACTTTAACAGTCTTACCTTTGCCTGCCTTCTGAAAGAGTCCTTCTACTGTAGCATTTGCGATGTATGGACTACCAATTGTAGTATCTTTGCCATTGTCCACAAGGAGAACCTTATCAAAGCTGATTTTATCACCAGGATTGTATTCCCCATCGAGTTTCTCAATTTTAAGGACATCTCCTACTGCAACTTTATACTGCTTTCCGCCAGTCAAAATAACCGCGAATTCGGTCGAATCAGATGCTTGCTTTTTAGTTGTTTTCTTTGCTGTTGCCATAGAATAATGAGACCTGTGGAAATCAATAAAAACGGCTTATTCCACAGGACTCCATAATACACAAAACCTTTGAAAAATGCAAGTGAGGAGCTATAATGAGACCTATGATATCAACCTACAACTACAAGAACCTTACATGGGTGGACCTAGAGTCACCACACGAAGACGAACTTGTACATATTATGGAGAGATACGCGATTCCAGCGACAATCGCTGAGCAGGTTATCTCCGACAGCCCTCACTCAAAGATAGAACAACACACACATTTTACCTATTTGATTCTGCACTTTCCCTCAAAAGAAAAAGATGGTGACAACATCACAACAGAAGAAGTAGACTTCATTATTGGGGCTGATTTTATCATCACCACTCATTATGGACCAATGGATTCACTCCGTTTATTTTCGAAAACATTTGAAAAGAATATGGTCCATGATAAACACATCGAGCACACCCATGCTGGCTTTCTTTTTGGACATCTTCTTCGAGCGCTCTATCATACCACTCGTGAAGAGCTCGACAAAACACATGTATTTGTAAAAGAAGCTGAAAAAAGAGTCTTTGATGGCGCCGAAGAAGCCATGGTCGCGGTCATTTCACGCGCAAGTCGTCAATTGCTCGAATTCCGCCAAGCACTTCGTTTTCATGATGACGTTCTTACCACTCTTGAGCAATCTTTAGTACGAATGTTTGGTGAAGGATTCCGCCCTCAAATAAAAGAAATTATTGATGACTATGTACGAGTACAAGACCGTGTAGATGGGTACAAAGAAATCATTGATGATATTCGTATTACCAATGATTCACTTCTCGCAAATAAGACAAATAAGACGATGAAAATCTTGACGATTATCACGTTTCTTATTTCTCCGATTACCATCATATCGAGCGTCTTTATGATGAATACGGACTTCGTGATGATTAAGACACCACTAGAACTCGGTATTATTATTGGAATTATGATTCTCCTCAGTCTCGTAACTTTTATCTATTTTAAACACAAAAAATGGCTCTAACACTCTTCAATTCCCTTTCTCGTCAGAATGAATTATTCGTGCCCCTCGTTGATATGACCGTCGGTATGTATAGTTGTGGCCCTACAGTCTATAACTACCCGCATATTGGCAATTACCGTGCATATATCACGAGTGACGTCTTGAAGAGATATCTCACCTATCGTGGATACACAGTCCGTCATATCATGAATATCACTGATATTGATGATAAAACGATTCGCGATTCTCAAAAAGAAGGCAAAAGTTTAAAAGAATTTACAGAATTCTACACAGAAGGATTTTTTACTGACCGAGATACTCTTCATATTCTCCCACCAGAACGCTACACAAAAGCAACTGACTATATTCCTCACATGGTTCGTATGATTGAGACGCTCCTTGAGAAAGGATATGCATATAGAACCGATGATGGGTCAGTATATTTTGATATCAAAAAAGATGCCGAGTACGGCAAGCTTTCACATTTCAAACTTGCTGATTTGAAAGAAAATGCCGACGGTCGCCTCGCCAAAAAAGATGAATACGAAAAAGAAAATGCCTCAGACTTTGCACTTTGGAAAGCGTGGGATGAATCTGACGGAGAGGTCTTTTGGGAAAGCGCGCTTGGCAAGGGTCGCCCAGGGTGGCACATCGAGTGTTCTGCAATGAGTATTGATACACTTGGTGAGAGTTTTGATATTCATACAGGCGGTGTCGACAACATATTTCCTCATCACGAAAATGAAATCGCGCAGTCTGAATGTGCAACAGGTAAGCCATTTTCAAAATATTTTATCCACAATGAACACCTTATGGTAGATGGTACAAAGATGTCGAAATCTGCTGGTAATTTCTATACCCTTCGTGATTTAGATCAACGAGGAATAGACCCTATCGCCTTTCGTATGTGGCTCATGACGGCACATTACCGCACAAAAACAAACTTCACCCTAGAAACAGTCACTGGCTCACAGACAGCGCTCAACCGCCTCAAGGAAACACTAAAGGGGTACGGCACAACAGAGGGCACGATTATTGATTCATATAAAGATATGTTTATTTCATACATGGACAATGACCTCGATACACCAAAAGCCCTCGCTCTCATCTGGGAAATTGTGAAGGATCCTACGATTGCCCCCGAAGACAAACGAGTCACAATTCTTGATTTTGATACTGTATTCGGGCTTGGACTTGCTGATACGAGCGAAGAAGTAATTCCCGAAGAAGTCACTCGTCTCACCGAAGAACGCGAACAAGCACGTCAGTCTAAAGATTGGGAGAAAAGCGATACTCTCCGCGCACAAATTGAATCCTTGGGGTACGAAGTGAAAGACACAGAAAACGGAACAAAGGTTTCAAAAAAAGATAACTCCATTAAATTAACTCAATAAGTATAGTTAATTCTTTTTCAATTTTCTGCATCCACTCTTCCTTATTACGAGACCCGTGACTTTTAGCGAGTTTCTTCGCAAGTTTTTTTACCCTCTCTGCATTAAGAATTCTATAACCATTCATTGCGTAAAAGAGATATGTAATGATAATAGTTGTTCTTTTATTCCCATCAAGAAAATTATGATCTTTATCTAAGTAATAAAACAAGTGAGCAACTTTTGAGTGAATACCAACAGAATAAGGCATTTTAACTCGCTCAATAGTATCTAATACCTTTTCAAACCACAAACTATCAATTTGTGGTAATTTTAATTTTAAATCATTATTTTCATTTTTTAGAAATTTAACCCAGAGTTCAATAATATCCCTATCGGGATAAAATATTTCATCATTACTCATTTGCTAGCTTTACAATAACCTTTGTAAAATCCTTAGAAAAACGCTGAGCGGATTTTTTTAGAAATTTTTCCTTTTCAACTGAAGATAAATCACGAAAAGAACCAGATGTTGAGTTGTCCTGGGGTGCTATTTTTTGTATATTTGATTTTTTCCAATTAAAAATTTTCATACATATATTATAACACTTGTAGTAAAACTACGTATAATTTAAATAACATTTTTAAACAAAGTTGTCAACTTTGTTTAAAATAACTCAATTCCATTGCGAATGTTGAACCTTTACCAGCACCGTCAGATTCTACCCAGACACGACCCTTGTGTGCTTCTACGATTTCTTTTGCGAGGTAAAGACCGAGACCTGACCCTGTCGTATTCATTCGTGCGCCATCACCACGAGCAAATTTCTGGAATAGCGTTGCTTTGATTTCTGGCGTCATTCCCATACCTGTGTCTTTGACTGCAAATACTACCTTGTCGCCCTTTTTATGAACAGATACGTCAATCGAACCTGTTTTTGTATATTTAATTGAGTTGTCGATGAAATTAAGTACCACTTGGCGGAGCTTTTCTTTGTCGCCATTTACCATACATTCTTTTTCATCGTCACCAGAGTATGTAAGTTTAAGCCCGCGTTTTTCGGCTGTGATAGAAAGATCAGTTGCCATTTGTTTTGCAATTTCACTTAATGGGAATACTGCCATTTCATATTTCATTCCACCTTGTTCGATTTTAGACACATTGAGCAAATCTTCTACGACAATCGTCAAATTCTGACTTGATTGGAATATACGATCAATCGCCTCTTTTGCTTTTGCATTTATCTTGCCATAGTCACCTTCAAGTACCATTGAAGCATATCCCTTTATCGCAGTAAGCGGTGAGCGGAGCTGATGAGATGCAAGTGAGAGAAATTCAGTCTTGAGCTTATCCAACCCCTTCAATTTTTCATTGGCTTCAAAAAGTTGCTCTGTTAGTATTTGTAATTCCTCGCGTTGCATCACTTCCTTTTTAACGCTTTTTATGAGTGCGCGTCCAAGAATAAGAACAAAAAGAAGAGTAAAGGCAACAACCAACTTCACATTATTAATATTTCTTATAAAAGCAATAGCTAGAACAGAGAATCCCAGTGCAAACACAAGGACTTGCGTACCAATTAGTTTTATATTAAATGTCTTATACTGCACAACTAGATATGCAATAAATCCAGCAAATATAGGCATCCCAAAAATACCAATCTGAGCCAGTGTCCAGTTTTCAGTTAAACTTCCAATAATATTCCCTGAAACAAAGCTGAGTAAGAATAAAATTATTCCAGAGGTCATTAATACTATTTGTTTTTTAAAATTCGGTGTAGATTTTCTATACTCCTTAATACCAAAAATTAAAATCCATGAGGCATAAATAATTTCAATAAAGTAAATGTAATAAGTAGCAATGAAACCCTCCACTGGCTCTCTCCAGCAATTTGTTAAGTCAAAACCAACGAGAGAAAATTGTGTAGGCAGAAAGAGTATAACTGGCAACAAAAGAGAGAAAATCCCTATTTTTTTACCAAAAGATACATCTTTTTTATTAATAAAAACATCTATAAAATAGACAGAAAGTCCATAGATTAATGGTTCAACAATAAGCATCAAGGACCAGAAGAACATTATAAGGTTCGTTTTCTCGTTTGCCCATAGCACGAGATCGAACAAAACCCAAAGTGAAAAACAAAACATTACCAAAAACAGAAGCTGATTAACTAAAGATTTTCTATCTCTTGATAACACAAAAATACCTACTATTAGAGATAATATAAGAGCCAAAAAGTGAGAATAATATATCAAAGAACCAAAAACATTATCTGAAAAAATAAGGAACGAAGAGCTGTCCCATCCACACATGTTTATAAATGATTTGATTGATGTTTCCATGAGATTACTCAGCAAGTAAAGATTCATTAAAAATAACCTCGTCTGTAAAAATAGTATAATCTCCAATAATTACATACTTATAATAAGAAGCGGCGGTTGAGGCCAGAATCACAAGAACTAATAGTATAAATAAAACTTTTGATTTTCGGTCAATCATGTATAAGCATATTATATACTAGAATTTTTTTTTATGTAATTCACCCACCGATTTTCTAATTCATTTATATTTTGAAATTTTGAAATTTTGAATCTCTTAAAAATCCTTTTAAAGAAATCCGGAATATGGTTAGCATATTTTTGAAAAGTTTTATCAGGTAAAAACTGTATCGATTTAATAATCTTTCTACAATTTTTTGAACCACAAGAACATTTAATATGCCAGAAAATATCCGCCTCAGTCAGAGAGTAATCAGTGGTAATCTCCTCACCTGCTTTTATTGGACGAATAGCTACTACTGTTACTTTTCCTTTAATTGCAGAATTGGGATCACAAGAATGATTCAAATAGAGTCCGTAATTTATAGGATCTATCCAAACATTTTTCTTTAGGCCAATCCAATTAAAGCCAGCGATTTTTGCTTGTGCTTTGTTATTAATTAAAAAAGAAAGGATTTTCCCTTTAATTATGAATAGAATTTCCCCAGTCTTTATATCCCTCGAAGCAATAAGACCTTTTCCGTGTAATTTACTTTTGCCAATTTGTATTTTCATATTTAATCATGTTTTATCAGGAAACTGGTGTCTTTCATTATACCCTTTTTCTTTAAGAGGAGTATAAAGATTATTATTAAATCAGAAACAAGCATGTACACAGGGTAAAGTAATATTGCAAAAGAAGGTTTTTCCGCTGCAAATAAATTCAAACTATCGGCAACCCCTGTACCGAACCATGCCCAAAAGTCCTCCCCCTCGGGACGTAAGAAAGATTTTTTGATTGTAGGAATAAGAGCAAATGAATCAACGACAAGATTTGTAATAAGAGCGATAAGAGGGCTATCAAAGATAATCCAAAGAACGATACTTACCACAGCACCAGCAATACAAATAAGATCTGTGCGATCATCTAACCCCCCCTCACCATACTTTATAGATAAAATAGCAATAGAGAGTGGTCCCAAGAATTCAACAAGAGGGACCCAGATTGTATTTTCAGCCCCCGAGAAAAAATAACTAATACCAATAACCAACCCCATAAAGGACCAAATCCACCATGTCGCTCGATTTGGCTTTGATTCTCCTTTAAAAATAGAGACGATGTAAACAATATAAGCAAGGAAGGCAATAACTCCAGCAACTATGCCAAATGCGGTCTTTGTATCAAAATCCATGTCCGATTATTATACCATTTTAAAATCAAGATAAAAAGCACCGAAACCTATTGCATCGAGGTTCTAATTTTTATATGATTGACCAATGACCAAATCAATCATCAATACAAAAAAGCTAGAACAAGCGAACATTGTGCTTGTGAGTGCTCCGTATGAAAAAACGGCTTCATCGCGCAAAGGTACGGTAAACGGCCCAAAAGCTATCATTAAATGCCTCGACCAGAAGCTTGAATTTTTTGATCGCGAATTCAAATGTGAACCAACTGCTTTTCTTTCAATCGCACACAAAAACCTAACCCTCACTTCTCTCACCCCAGAAAAAGCGCTCGCCAAAATCACGACTGAATGTGAGAAATTTCTAAACAAAGATCAGTTCGTCTTCTTGCTTGGTGGGGAACATTCTGTCTCCCTTGGATTGTTCCGTGCACTTGCAAAGAAACACAATCCAAAAGAGGTAACTGTTGTTCAAATAGACGCACATTGCGACCTGCGTGACACTGACGCTGATTACAATAGTGCTCATCCTTCGAAATTTGCCCATTCATGCGTGCTTCATCGCGGAAATGAACTTGGGTACCCGCTCGTACAGGTTGGTATTCGTACATATGATCAAAGTGAATATGAATACTTCAGTAATCCAAAAAATAACATTACTGTATTTGAATGGAAGACAGGTAAAACTCCAACGATTGATGAAATCCTAAAATCAATTAAAACAAAGAAGGTTTACATCACAATTGACGTAGACGGATTTGATCCGGCTCACATGCCTGGCACAGGAACTCCAGTCCAAGGTGGTCTCGAATGGTGGTATGGAATGGAACTCATCACGAAAATTATAGCTAATCACGACCTCGTCGGTGCAGACATCGTAGAAGTCTCCCCTATGCGCGATTCAGTCCTCACAGAATATGGCGCAGCCCAACTCTGCTATTCAATGCTCGCGCATAAATTTCGAAATAAATTAAAATAGAAAAAAGCGTCAATGAAATATCCCATTGACGCTTTTTTACTTTTCTTGATTTTTCTAATTTAGAATTAATTTTCTCCTACGTCCAATCCAACAAAACGAGCTTTTTTCTGACGCTGGCTACTGTCAGTGTTAGTTTCCCATTTTAACTTGACCTTTTGGTCAAAAACAAATTGACTAACCTCTGGAAATTTTTTCTCTAATAAGGGAACATAAAATCCATTGCAGAGGTCGTCCATTCCAATAGTTTTTAATTTTTCATCAGTATTAAATGGGTCTTCCTCAAAACGATAAATTCGTATAGTAACGAGTCTTTGCTTCCACCACAACATACCAACAAAATCTATCCAAAGAACTACTCCAGTTAGAAGGAATGTTTTTTCTGTATTTTCCATAATATTCAATATCTAAGTTTTTTACACAATAACACGAATATTTTATCAAATCAATATTTATTACATAAAACACACGAGTGCAATCATTTACTTTTCTTTGAATTAGTGTTAAAGTAATCTAAATTTAAACACTCATTCTTATGCTTAAAAATTCAATACTTTCTTTGATTTATCCTGACAAGGAGATTTTTATCGAAAAGTTTTCATTTATTGATGATACGCTTTCAGTAAAAGTCACTTGTTGTATACCAATCAAAGGGTATGCAAAGCAAACTATTCCCTATGTAACTGCTGAAAATTATGTTCGCTGTCTTTCGCAAACAAGTTACCTGCTCGCCCATCATGTTTTAAAGAATAATTTAATTTCGGTAGGAATAAACGAAAAGACATTTCTAAAAGCAATGGAATCATGGGAATTGTATTATAGGAATATTGCAATGACCTTTCATCATCGTGCAAAACGAGGAGAAGAATTTGAGATGGAATTATCCCTCAAAAATTTCCGTGAAATTAAATCACTTAAAGATTACATCTTGTTTAATTTTTCAAACAAAAAGACTGTGATTGGCGGTGAAATGAGTTTTGTATTTTTAAAATAATCAATCATTACCCTAGTAAAATAAAAAGCGTAAGAATTCTTTGTGAATTTTTACGCTTTTTATAATACTAACCATTAGTAGCTAAAAGCTATTTATTATACTGTGCTATCAATTTATTCGCTTCATCAGGATTCGCTTTCATTTCTAGGAGTGCGGTGAGCATGAGAGGAGCAACGATTGTCGCATCTGACTCTACCACGAACATCGGAGTGTCTTTTGTGAGCTTGTCCCATGTAATCTTCTCATTTGGTGTCGCTCCTGAATATGAACCATATGAAGTCGTAGAATCAGAAATCTGACAGAAGTACGCCCATGGCTTCACATCTTTACCTAGGTCATATTTAATAGACGGAACAACACAAATTGGGAAATCTCCTGCAATACCTCCACCAATCTGGAAGAAGCCAACGCCTTTGCCTTCTGAGAGCACCTGATATTCGTCATACCATTGGGCCATGTATTCAATACCACTTTTCGCAATACGCGCATCACATTCGCCTGTCTTCACATGAGATGCAAAGATATTTCCGAATGTTGAGTCCTCATAACCAGGAACAACAATTGGGAGCTTTTTCTCTGCTGCTGCGAGAAGCCAGCACTCATCTGCTTTACCTTCATGCTGTTCTTTCTCAATCTTCTGAATCAAATCATAGAAATATTCATGCCAGAACATGCGTGTGCCATTCTTTGTCGCCTCGAGCCATGTCGGAACGATGTGTTTTTCAACAGCACGAAATGCTTCATCTTCTGGAATACTTGTATCTGTCACACGACGCATACGGTCTTCGAGAATTTTCGTATCATCTTCTTTTGTGAAATATCGGTAATCAGGAAAATCTTTGTAGCTATTATGAGCGACGAGACGAAAGAGTGACTCTTCGAGGTTTGCACCCGTCACCGACAGACCATGGATAAGTCCCGCACGAATAGCCGGAGCAAGCACTATACCGAGCTGAGCTGATGACATCGCACCAGCAACCGCCCAGAACATTTTGCCACCACCCTCGACGTGTCGCCAGTAGGAAATGAGCGCATCACGTGTCGCACGAGCATTAAAGTTCTTATAATTCTTGAGCACAAATTCTAATGTAGGAAGATTATTTTGCATATTAATTTAATTTTTAATTAGTAATTTCTATTATATTAAAATCTTAAGAAAACTTTTAGTATGGATTAAGATGCGCGACGGCGATGAGTACTGCGACCAAGATGTAGTAAACCTATATTGCGGGAGCAAACGGAATCGCCAACAAAGCAGATTGATTCATAATAGAAGTTTTTCTCTACCAGCCAAAATCTTTACCAACTTCATCCGGCGTCTCTCTCTTTCGTGCCACCACGATATGTCCGTTTTCAGTAATAATTTTCGCAGGTGATGAGAGTAGACAATGGTGTGCTGCGAGCGGATCCTGATATGCTCCTGTGTCAAATACAACGACATAAAATGCCTCTCCACCCTCACTAGAATCATAGTCCGGCAAAGTCACCGTCCCATCTACTCCTGTATAAATATCATCAGAGTCACACGATGAACCAGCGAGCCACACATCAGTCAGTGTATCGTCACGTTTGGTATTTGCAGGAGAGATGGCCCATTTCTGACCAATCGCCCATGTGTCGAGAAGATCATTCATAAAACTACCATCGATGACATACCATTTTTTTGCTGGACTTTTTTTATTTGAAATTGGCTTTGTATCAATAACTTTGAAAACAGAGATTTGCGCAGGTGCCACGATATAGCGACCCCATTCACAAATAAGGTTCGGGTGAGGCATGTTTCGTTTTTCTGCTTCAGCTTTTACAAGCTTGAAAATCCGTTCCATTAATTTTTCTATTGGATACGACTTGTTGCGCATATATGGAATAGGCATTCCCCCTCCGATATCGAGTGTATCGAGAGATGAATTTGTTTCTTTTAGTTTGAAATACACATCAAGCGCATACTTGATTGGACCGAGCACATCTGAGAGTTTTTCAATCTGAGAACCGATATGGTAGTGGAGAATTTTCAAATTCTTAAAAGACCCCATCGCCAAAATTTCTTTTGCAGAAAAACCAAAGCGGTCGATTGGTTTATTCCAATACGATTCTGCTTTCACGGGCATGTCGAGACGAATACCGACATCATATTTTGAATGCTGGAGGAATTTCAATTCGTTCGGCCCTTCGATAAGTGGGAAAATCTTCACACCCTTGTGTTGGAGGTCATCGATAAGGTTGATGTATTTATCAGTCTTCGGACCAGAACAGAGAATACGCATGTTAGGGTTGAATGATTCTTGTTCGAGCATTTTCTTTACGAGCCAGAGGTCATTGTATGATGATGTCTCGAGGTGAGCACCTTCACCGACAACAGCCAAAACAACTTCTTTGTTCTGGTTTACCTTCATTGGATAGTGATAGAAGAACTTACCTTTGTATCCTGTCTTTTTAGAGAGAACATCAGTAAGATCGAGGAAATCCTCAAGGCGTTCCTCAATTACGAATGGCATGAGAACTTCGAGAGATGTGCCGAATTTCTCCGCCAAATAACGGACATTGTATACATTGTGTCCTTCTTTGATAATCAAATCTCCATCTTTATTGAAATCAAAATACTGAGTATTCCACTCCTTCATCCCAATTTTCCAAAGCTTGCGAGAAGCGGATATATTTTTGTTCATCTCTTTATAGTAAGCGGGCTCCTAACCAACCTACAATAAAATAATAATAAAGTTATCATACCAAAATCTCATGATATGTAAATAGCAAAAGGCCTTTTTACAGGCCTTCTTCTTTGAGATTCTCTATCGCCTCTTTTGCTTTCTTTGAGAGTTTTTGAGGCATAGTGACGAGTACACGAATGATGATGTCTCCACGAGAACCCCGATGTGGCACACCCTTGCCTCTGACACGGAGGAATTCACCATGATTAATACCTTCAGGGATTTTCACCTCAAGAGTATTCCCTTCCAGTGTTTTCAACTCATATTTCATACCAAGAAGCGCATCAGAGAGTTTTATTTTCAAATCCATCGTGAGATTGTTCCCATCACGCTTGAATACCCCGTGCGAATGAATATTCATTTTGATATAGAGGTCGCCAGCATCACCGCCCTGAACTGCTTCACCCATGCCTGTCATACGGATCATCTCACCTGGTTTGATGCCCGCAGGAATATCGACAGAGAATTCTTCTTGTTTGCGACGAACACCCGCACCCTTACAGTCATGACATTTCTCATGAGGGCGTTTACCTGTGCCATGACATTCGTCACACGCTCGCACACTTGCAAATGAGCCGAGTATCGAACGCTTCATTTCACGAACTTGACCTTGACCATTACAGACCTTGCATGTGTCCATCTTTGTCCCTGGTGCACCACCAGAACCATGACAGGTCGAACACTTTGATTGTTTTTCGAGAGAAATAGTACGCTTCACACCAAAAATAGATTCTTCAAAAGTAATATCTATCTCGGTCGAAATATCTCGTCCGCGTTTTTTGGCTGAACGACGTCCGCCTCCACCAAAGAAATCACCGAAGATATCTCCGAGGTCACCCATGTCGAATTCCACACCATTGCCGTTTTGAAATCCAGAGAAATCAAACCCACCGAAACCTCCACCTTGTCCGCCACCAAATCCTTGCGGGACAGCCGAACCAAATCTGTCATACTGCGCGCGTTTATTATCATCAGAGAGTGTCTGATACGCTTCATTCACTTCCTTGAACTTTGAATCATCACCCTTGTTTTTATCAGGGTGATATTTATGCGCCATCTTATGAAACGCTTTTTTAATTTCGTCCTTTGTTGCGCTTTTATCTATTCCAAGTGTTTCGTAGTAGTCTTTTGACATAATTTTATTATTATAGTATTATTTTCGAAAACCTAAACGTGGCGGGTAAAGTTCACGAAAACATTATAATATGAGAGTTTATGTAGGTACAATTGCTGTAATTCTTTTAATCATTATTGGATATCTCACGAACGGAAATTTTGTATTCGCAAATCAAGGGTCAGTGACATTAATGATATTTTGGTTAATATCTGGATTTGGTCACCTCCTTGACCGTCAAGATGGAATTTCACTCACAACAAACCGAATCTCAGTTATTTCTGTAACATTAATGGCAACTTTATCTTTTCATGAAATGTTCTACTATAATGACAATCAAATAGGGTATTGGTTCATTACATTACTTTTTTCTTTTCTTTTGAATTTAGCTATCAGATTTTTAATGGAACTTGACCGAACCTGATTAACTACTACAAACGCAAATTTATTCTACTATTACAAATAGAATAAATCTGCGTTTTTTATTTCCCCTCCGGATTCTCATTAACTTCCGCATCCTTTACTTCTGGATTCTGTTGTTCAGGAGTTGTATTTGCACCATCCTGTGCAGGAGTTTCTTTTGCCATTGCTTCACCAATTTTAGACATCTCAGCAGAGAGTGCTTCGAGTGATGTTTTCATCGCACTGATATCACTACCATCTTTTGCCGTTCGCACCGCAGTGATTTTCTCTTCAACACTTGCTTTGAGAGTCGCATCGATTTTGTCACCGTATTCTTTGAGGGATTTTTCCGCAGAGAAAATCATCATTTCAGCAGTATTTTTCTCATCAACAAGTTCTTTCTTCTTCTTGTCTTCTTCAGCATGAAGTTCGGCGTCTTGTTGCATCTTCTTGATATCTTCATCGGTAAGTCCTGAACTTGCTTCAATACGAATCGTTTGCACTTTACCCGATGCTTTGTCCTGTGCTTTCACATTCAAGATTCCGTTTGCATCCACATCGAATGTTACTTCAATCTGAGGAATACCTCGTGGTGCAGGTGGAATACCGTCGAGCACGAATCGGCCGAGAAGTTTGTTGTCAGATGCCATTGGACGCTCACCTTGAGTGATATGGATTTCTACAGACGTCTGATTGTCAGCCGCTGTTGAGAATACCTGTGATTTAGAACTTGGAATAGTTGTGTTGCGTTCGATGAGTTTTGTCGCTACACCACCGAGAGTCTCGATACCGAGTGAAAGAGGAATCACATCGAGGAGAAGCACGTCTTTGACATCACCTTGGAGCACACCACCTTGCACCGCAGCACCGAGTGCCACAACTTCGTCAGGATTGATAGAACGATTTGGTTCTTTACCAAAAAGACTTTTCACCGCTTCGATAATAGCCGGCATACGAGTCTGACCTCCCACCATGATGATTTCATTGATTTCACTCATCTTAAATGGTGATGCTTCCATCGCACGCTTTGTGATCTCGACTGAGCGAGTAATATATTCTTCAGAAAGAGATTCGAGTGTCGCACGAGACAATTTCTCTACCAAGTGTTCTGGGCCATTTGCACCAGAAGTGATAAATGGAATATTGATTTCAGTTTCTGGAGTTGTTGATAGTTCAATCTTTGCTTTTTCTGCTGCTTCATCGAGACGCTGAAGTGCGAGAGGGTCTTTTGAAATATCAATACCTGTCTTTGTCTTAAATCCATCTGCGAGCCAGTTGATAATCTTCTGGTCGATATCACGACCTCCCATGTGTGAGTCACCATCAGTAGACTTCACTTCGATAACATCATCTGATACTTCAAGTACTGACACGTCGAATGTACCGCCTCCGAAGTCATAGACAACGATTTTCTCATTCTTCTTTGTGTTGAATCCATACGCGAGCGCTGCTGCTGTTGGCTCGTTGATGATACGCTTCACATCAAGTCCTGCGATAGCACCGGCATCTTTTGTTGCCTTACGTTGTGCATCATTGAAATATGCAGGCACCGTAATGATCGCCTCTGTGATTTTCTCACCGAGTTTTGCCTCTACGTCTGATTTGATTTTAGCGAGAATCATCGCTGAGATTTCTTCTGGACGATTCCATTTGTCACCGATATTTACTTCGACACCACCAGCGGTGCCTTTTTGCATTTTGAATGGAGCAGTTTTTTGTGCTTTCTGAATTTCAGCATCTTCAAACATGTGACCCATGAATCGCTTGATACCGTAGATAGTGTTCTGTGGATTTGTAACTGCCTGACGCTTCGCAAGGAGACCTACCAATCGGTCGCCATTTTTACCAATAGCAACAATAGACGGAGTTGTGCGTCCACCTTCGATGTTCTCAATAATTTTCGGCTGTCCACCTTCGATAATCGCGACAGCACTGTTTGTTGTACCCAAATCTATACCAATGATTTTTGACATAATGTTTTTTATATAATTAACTTTTAATGTTTATAATAATTTCTTCCACAATTTCATTAGGGGGTTTATTTGTGGTTATAGATATTGCACCTAAATCTAGCATTTCTTTTTCATATTTCTTATACCCCATTAAAATCATTTTTTGTTCTGACTCATGTTTTCCAAAATTATTATTTGTTCTATTTACTATTCTGTGTATTAAAGTATTTTCATCGCAAGAAAGTAAAAATATTTTATCAAATAAGTCTAATATTTCAGATTGATTGTCAGTAAGACCTACTACAAATACGATTTGTTTATCATTCATCAATTCAATTAATTTTTCTCTGTCACAAATACGTTTATGATTTTTAAAAAATTGATTGTCTGTACTCGAATGCGTTTGGGCTATTTCTCCAGTATTTTTATGAACCCATTTACACAAATTGTAAACATGATCATCAATATCTATAACATGAAAACCTCTTTTTTGTAGTGCTTCTCCTGTTGTAGATTTACCTGTACCAGAAACGCCTGTTATGTAAAATCTTTTCATATTCATATAAGGTGTATTATATACAAACCTTCTATCTTTAACAAGTATTCCGCGACCACTAAAACAATGTTGATATTATATTCAGATATGATAATATGTCAAATATGACGAAAAGACAGGATTTTTCCAAGAAAATCATTAAAATACTCTCCGAAAAGCCAGCTGTTTCAATCAGAGAGGTAGTTAATACAGTCTTACCTGAAAACGGCTCTACCTACCCTATTACACGCTCCATAAAGGGCCTAGAAGAGGCAGGATTGATAGAGCATATATCATCAGGACAGAACAGCTACGCTCGCCTCACAAAGGACGGTAGAAAGAAAGCGACCAGTATCAAACTCGAATCAGAAGAGAGTCTCGTCAGTACCACATGGGACGGATACTGGCGTATCATTCTCCTCGATCTGCCAGAGAGTCGTAAGAACGAACGCGAATCTCTCCGCTACCTTCTCAAAAAAGCAGGATTTATCTGCCTGAAAAACTCAGCATGGATTTCCCCATACCCATTCGAACATATGTTTACCAACATAAAAAAAGACCTCGGTCTTACGAGTGAATTAATGATTATTGTTACCAATACCGTAGATAAAGAAACCGAAGATTTTTTCTTCGAGAGTTTGAAATAAAAAAAAACAGGATTACTTTAAAAAGTAATCCTGTTTCAAATGTAAATACGATTAAGCCTCATTCCAAATCCCTCCAGGAGTCTTAATAATCTTTTTTGGAAAAAACTTTTTAAATTCCGGCAAAGCCAATGTTTCCTCAACTGATTTCTTTTGTTCCCATGATTCTCCTAATTTAATTAAACAAAGAGATTCTTCTTCTTTATTGGTAAAATTTTTACAATAAAATAAGATAGCGATGAAGAATACAACTGAAGAATAAAAAAATATTACCGACAGGGTTACTTGATTAATAAAATCAGCCAACATAATTCCCCTTAAAGACCCTGGAATAAAGATGCCAACTCCTGAAGCCGACAAAATCAATATTAACCAAAAAGATAAGTTACTAGCTAATAAGCCAAGCTTTCTTTGATAAGATGATTCAATCATCCCCCTCAACTGTAAATACTCAAATCGTGTCATTTTACGTTATTTTAAATTTTTAGTATTATACATAATATACATAGAATAGTCAATACAAGGCAGAACCTAGATTAACAGGGCTTATTAGATAAAAAAAGACACCATTGCAATAGCAACAGTGCCCGAGCGACAGCTAATTATAAATAATTAGATATCAAAACAAATAACAAGGATACTACACCTTAGGCACTTGTGTGCGCAATCTGTACTCCAAGTTTGTCTTCGGATTGATTGAGGCACGCGTTAACATACCCCATAATCGCCCAACTAAATCCTATCCACGCAGGAAGGACCATCGTAATAACAACAATTGGAGGACTAATAAGGGGATCTTTGGAGTTACTAACAAATCCCATGAAAAGGATAGTCAACAAAACGATTGCGAGAGTTATCCCAAAAACAAGGCGATAAAACGCAATGGAACTTTCATGGTACTTAACCAAAGAAACGTGAGCGCGGGAAGAAAACTTTTGTGTCATAAAGGTATATGTATTTAAGGGTTTAAAATATTTATTACATTATAAACCACAAAACATCAAAAGTCAATTATTGAGCTACGCGACTTTCAGATTATTTTAAAGTTCTGATTTAAGCATTATTTTAAACCATTCATACAACCCACTCCTTTTAACTTTTCCAAGATATTTATTTTCCTCATCAACAACTATAATAATATCTGTCTGTTCTCTAGTAAACATATCTAATAAATTTTCTATTAAATCAGAAGAGTTTATTTTAAATTTAACAGGAAATTCTTTTTCTAGATTTAATTCAGATACTTTAGTAATTGCTGGATTAGAACTCAGCACCTCAATTAGTTTAGTAACATCATTTGATGTCATAACAGCCTGAATTTCGTGTTCTTCATTTACATATACCAGTAAGAAGTTTTCACTGCCAGCATCATCTCCAAGCTTATTAATTATTTTTTCAATTAGACTTGCTCTTTTGTCATTAGGAAAAATCATATCAAGACTGATATTATTTTCAATCACAATTTTTACAGGTTTTTTTGATAATTCAGTTAATTTCATTTTGTTTCAGTTTTTGTACTTTTTATATTCCTTATCTTTTTTAATTCTACCAAAAGAGACCCTGTATCTATTTTTTTTACTTTAGGTTTTTCCAAATTATTTATTTCTTGTGCTGAAGGAGCAGCCATACGACCAGAGAGAAATTGTGAGACAATAGCAGGCCAAGTTGCACCTAGAATCAAACTTTGTACTGCAACAAACGTTGGAACATCAAATTGAAAAACTACTGCAATACACCCTCCTACTGAAGCGTACCAAAAACATTTTCGCATATCTACACTATTACTATATATTTGACAAAAAGGTTGGAAAATTATACTTCTATTTTGATCATTATCGCCAATAAACTTAAAATACAGGGCAGTTATATAAGCCCCCGACCCGAGGAATCCGACAAGAAACGCCAACACTAGCTTAGAGTGGGTTAAACTTATTATTAAGTTTCCAAAAGCTATTATGTCCGACATAAATTTATATAGAAAAAGTATACCGTAAAAAAACCTTATTTTCAAGTTATACTTTACCCGTCAAAGAAAGATTTTATTTCTCCTGTATTATCAAGAGATAGGAAATTATTTTAAAAACCCCTATTTCTTCTCCCACACTTTCACTCTTGCAGGACGGATTACCCTCTCGCCCATTTTATATCCAGATTGAATAACAGTTGCGATAGTATGATCTTTTGATTGGTCGTCAGTCGGAACTGTCTCAACTGATTCGTGAATAGTTGGTTCAAATGAGACACCTGTTTGATTGATAGGAGTTACATTATTGTCACCCAAGACACGGAGAAATTGTTGGTGAATATATTCCACACCATTCCGCCAGTTTGGGTCTACTTTTTCCCATGCTTCTTTGTTGGCAAATGCCATATCAAAACTATCAAGCACAGGGAGTAAATCTTCCACAAGGGTACCCATAATAAACCCACGCATTTCTTTACGCTTCCCTTCTTCTTCTTTCTGGAGATTTACATAGTCAGCTTTCGCCCTCTGCCAACCAGTGAGATATTCTTCTTTTTCAGCACGAAGTTTTTTGATTTCCTCGCGAAGTTTCTTTACCACATCTTTTGTTGGTAATACATCGCCATCTTCGGTACTGTCTACAAAAGTAACATCCTCAAAAATTTCATTATTTTCATTTGTTGTATTAGTTTCTTCTGTCATAGCGTTCCTAGTATACAAAAAGTAGCCCTTCTTTGCAAAAGGCAAAACGACCAAACCTTTTCTAAAATAAGGTTGGTCGTTTGTAATGCTTCCTGTCATCATCTAACGGAAGAATGTACGTGTGTGGAGTAAGCGTAGCGCACGAAGAGCAATAATGGGTTGGGCGATACGTACTATCCTTTTGTGATTGAAGTAATTTTTCATCGTAGAGTCCGTATGAAAAATCTTCTTTGTCGCAACGCACACAAACCCACGTAATCTGTGCAAGCGGAGCACTTTTCTGTTTTTTCATACTCTGGCAAATTTTTTCAATCATACCACATATATTCCATATAATATATACACTCCTCCCCAATTTCTTATTCTAATGTTCGTTAGAACATTAGAATAAGAAATGAGTCCCTTTTCTCACCACATTGGAGTAAGTAAAAAGAAAGACCTCTCACGAGGTCTTTCTTTTTTAGTATTAACGCTTACTCCAATGTGGTCGCCTCCGGCTCTTTGGAAACCCACGGTTTTCCAACGGGAGTACCCTGCCTTCCTCCACGGGGAAACCGGAGTTTTCCTTA
>JBAYUP010000008.1:0-33125 GCA_041675045.1 Minisyncoccota bacterium
CTCTGCAAATACGCACAGTGACCTCCTTTTCTTCACAAACCGTGGTAAGGCATATCAAATCAAAATGTACGATATTCCTGAAGGTCGTCGTGCAACAAAAGGTAAATCAATCATGAACTTTATTGCACTCGAAGGAGACGAAAAGGTAACTTCGATTTTGCCTATTGATAAAGAAACAAAGAAAACGATTGAATGCTTGATGATGGTGACATCACTCGGTGTGACCAAAAAAGTCGGCGCGGAGAGCTTCAAAGATGTACGCCGAAGTGGTCTTATCGCTATCAAACTCGATAAGGGCGATGAACTCCAAGCAGTGCTTGCTATCGCAAAGGGTGACGATGTCATGCTTGCAACAGCCCTTGGCCAGTCTATTCGCTTCAAAGAATCTGATGTTCGAGAAATGGGACGCACAGCAGGTGGTGTCCGTGCGATGAAGCTTGGCAAGGGCGATACTATTGTTGGTGTTGATAAAATTCCAAAAGGTGATACAACTCGTGCATTCCTCACGCTCGGTGCACACGGTCTCGGCAAGAAGACACTTGTAAAAGAATATAAATCTCAGAAACGTGGCGGTTCTGGTATCAAGACAGCAAAAGTAACTCCAAAGACAGGGAATATCATCGTGGCGAAAGTTATCTCTGACGAAACTGAAATCATTGCCGTATCACAGAAAGGACAAGTGATTCGTGTTGAACTTTCTTCTATTCCAACATCTGGTCGTCAGACCCAAGGTGTGACGATAATGAAACTCCGCCCAGGGGATTCGATTGCATCTATTACGTGTTTGTAAAATAAATATAGAAAAAAGGAAGACAAAAAATGTCTTCCTTTTTTCTATATGATATACTTGTATATATGTTTTCCGATCCTGAAAAAAATATTGCCCAGTTTGGATTACGTGAAGGAATGAAAGTCGCTGACTTAGGCGCAGGGACTGGGTATTATATTCGTGCGGCAAGCCCACGTGTTGGACCGTCTGGTCATGTCTATGCGATTGAGATGCAAAAGGGATTAGTAAAAAAACTCGAAAGTGAAATCAAACAATGGGGTCTAACGAATACCGAATGTATCTGGGGTGATATTGAAGCAAAGAATGGAACAAAACTCGCTGACCAAAGTATGGACGCGGTAGTTCTGTCTAACGTCCTTTTTCAAGTGGAAGATAAATTAGGACTTATAAACGAAGTTAAACGCATATTAAAAGATGATGGGCGAGTACTTCTCGTTGATTGGGCTGAATCATTTGGAGGTATGGGTCCAACACCACAAGATGTCGTAACAGAAAAGAAGGCACGCGATTTGTTCCGTGAACGAGGATTTAAAGTTGATGAAACTATTTCCGCTGGTGAGCATCACTATGGTATAATTTTTAAGTAGACCTGTCCCGCCAGAAATCAATCATGTCATATTGCTTGAATGGTTGTACATAATAAATCATGATTACAATGTCACACATTACAATAGCTAATTCTGGAAATCGAATGATTTCCCATTTCTAGCGGGATGACCAACTTCCAAACAATTCTCATTGCAGTCTTTCTCGCTTTCTTTGTTTTTGCTGTGTTGATATTCTCTGGTCTGATTAAAATCGGCGGGCTTTCTGGTAATTCTGCTGTGCCACAAGGCAAGATTGTTATCTGGGGAACATTTCCCGAAGGTGAACTTGCAAAAGTTTTTGAAGATGCAACAGCAGTCAGCAAAGACTTGCTCATTAACTATGTACGCAAACCAGAAGCTACATACGAGCAGACACTTCTTGAAGCGTTTGCGTCTGGGACAGGTCCTGACCTCTTTATTCTTTCCGCAGACATGATTGCTCGTAATGAAGGATTTATTTATAAATTACCGTTTGCAAACTATCCAGAAAAAACATTTCGAGATTCATTTATTGATGGAGCAGATATTTTCCTTGCGCCCGACGGTGTAATTGGTTTCCCGATAGTTGTTGATCCAATGGTTCTCTACTACAATCGCGACTTACTTTCAAATGAAGGACTATCACAACCACCACTGTATTGGAATGAACTTTTTGCGCTCAATACTCGTCTGACAACAGAAAATCCTGATGGTTCTATCGCCCGAAGTATGGTGGGATTGGGATTGTTCGATAATATCAATCACGCGAAAGATATTCTCGCGACACTCTTTATCCAAAATGGTAATGGTATTATGTCGCGTGCTCCGACTGGTGGATATATGCCTGTCTTTAATGAAGCAGGTGTTTCGTCAGGAGGCAAGACTGCGACCGAGGCCGTGCTTGATTTCTATACTGACTTTGCTAATCCATCAACAGAGGCATATTCATGGAATCGTGTATTGCCTAATACGCTCGATATGTTTACGAGTGGCAGACTCGCGTTTTATCTTGGACGGGCAAGTGAGCTTTTTAAAATCCAATCAATGAATCCTAATTTAAGTTTTGATGTTACGTCTATTTTGCAAACAAAAGGTGCCCCAAACAAGAGAACATTTGGTGCTATTTATGCGATTGCGGTAAACAAGCGGTCTCCAAATGCGACAGCCGGGTTCGGTGTTGCTGGATTACTTACAGCGGGGGATAATGCAAAGAATTTTGCTACTGCGCTCTCTCTTCCTCCAGCATCACGTGCTTTACTCTCGCAACGTCCAACTGATAATCCATACATCTTTACTTTCTTTGATTCTGCGGTCTTTACGCGTTCATGGCTCGATCCAAATACGAAAGCTACAGATACTGTATTTAGTGGGCTTATTCAGAATATTGTTTCAAATAGATATCAGACAAATGATGCAATTAATAAAGCGCATGGCGAGCTCGGATTACTCGTTCCCGCAGTTCAAGTAACACAATAATATGAAAACATTTCCTACGTTTACATTAGCTTTCTTTTCACTCCTCCTTGTGTGTGCATTTGTTCTCCCAGTATCTTCTGTTAACGCAGAGCCAAAAGAGCAAATTGCACTCAGTGCTGTTCAGATTAACGAATTGATAAATGATAATGTGGATTTACTTGAAGAAGAATTGGATGCTGATATAACTATCGTCGGAGGTCGAGTTTCATTGTCTGGTTCAGGGCTTGTCACATACCAAGCTGACTCTATCACTACTACGGCGATGGGAGGTATCAATGCTCAAAAAGTCCTCGCAACTGGGACTGTTGCGGCTACGAATTGTACAGTACAGTTCACACGACGGTCGCTGAGTCCGATTACACTCAATTTAGTTCCTTTTGAAGCGACAGTGAACACAGCGCTCGCGCAATATCTTGCCGAAGAAAAAATTTGTGTCGAATCAGTCAAAGTAACTCCTGTGCAAGTGATTTATGTGTACCATCCTTTGGTAGCTGGTGAAGTTATAAATAATGGACAATCAGCAACGAGTACCCCGGATACATTTCCTGTAAGCACAGGAGGGATTGTCCCTCAGTGTGGGAAGCCAGGGCTTCCGAACTGTGATTTCAATATGCTTTTGACACTAATAAATAATCTCATCAGTTACCTGTTGTTCGTTATTGCGACACCACTCGTTGCCCTCATTCTCGTCTATGTGGGGTGGCTCTATCTTTCAAGTGGTGGAAGTGCTGAAAATATCGGTAAGGCCAAGAAAATACTTGGGAATGTGATTATTGGATATATTATCGGACTTGCGGCGTGGCTTATTATTAATACCATTCTTGTCGCAGTGGGATTCAATGGCCCGACATTTTTGAAATAAAAAATATAAGGTATAATTACTAACGTATGAATATACTAAAACAAAAGAAATATCGAGTGATGTCAGCTTTGGTGAAATATAGTTTTGTGATTGTGCTTGTGTGTACGGTGGCGATGCCGTTTGCGTTTGTCGGAGCAAGTCATGTTCCAGGACATAAAGATGTTCCAGACACAACAACAACAGGCACAAAGCAAACTCCAGATACCACAACAACTGGAGTTAGGCAGAATCCTGACACCACAACAACTGGTACGTCTTTAAAAATAAATACAAAAATAAATAATCCCCTCGGAGATTCAATAAAAGATATCCCGTCATTTATCCGAGCGCTTATCAATATCGTGCTAACGATTGGCGTGCCGATTGTTGTACTTGCGATTATTTATGCTGGATTCCTCTTTGTCACTGCACAGGGGAATGAAGAGAAATTAAAAACTGCCAAGAAAACATTTATGTATACGATTATTGGTGCCGCGATACTCTTGGGGGCTTTTGTAATTGCGAATGCCATTCGTGGAACGGTCGAAGAAATTAGAAGAACAACATAATAATATATGGGACCTACAATTGCACAAACAGCCGATGTCTGCGCTCGACCACTGACAAGTATCGCGGAATTATTTACGTTTGCTTCATGTACGATAAATAGATACGTTATTCCTCTTTTGTTTACACTGGCGACCGCTGGTTTTATCTGGGGATTAATCCAGTATTTCATTAATGCTGAAAACGAAGAAAAGCGAAAGCAAGGAAAGAGCTTTATGGTCTGGGGATTGGTCGCTCTTTTCGTTATGATTAGTATGTGGGGATTAGTTGGTATTTTGTCTAATACATTTGGGACAAAAACATTACTTCCACAGCTCTCGCAGTAGTATTGATGATATTGTTTTATGGTATACTAAAAGGGTAGTTAACAGATTTGTTCCTCTCTTACTCAGTCGGTAGGAGGAACTATGATTATTAATAGATTTATTATATTTATAATATGAAGAAAATAATTTCTTTCAGTGCGATTGGTTTTACAGTAGCGCCATTGTTTGCTTTTGCTGCGAACATTTTTGATGTGCTAAGAATAATCAATCAGATTCTCTCAACTCTTATTCCAATTTTAATCACCCTTGCAGTTGTATACTTTATCTGGGGAGTCATTCAGTACACTATCTCAACTGATGAAGAAGCAAAGAAGGGTGCTCGCAATAAAATCATCCAAGGTCTTATCGGTCTCTTCCTTATCGTTTCTTTCTGGGGAATTATCAAGATTGTTTCAAGTACATTTGGTGCTGACAGAACAGTTCAGCTTCAGATTAACGCAATCCCTTGTATCCCTGGTCCTGGTGTCTACTGTTAATTCATACCTATGGACTTAGGATTTATTCCAGTCGCAGAAGCAAGCGTTGCTACGCTCATGAAAAGTATCAATCGGGTTGTTATCAACCCGTTGATACTTTTCTTGTTTGCGGTCGCGATGGTGTATTTCCTCTACGGCCTTGCGCAATATTTTCTAAATCCAAACAGTGAAGAGATTCGTAAATCAAGCAAATCCCACATGCTCTGGGGAATTATCGGGTTATTTATTATGGTGGCAGTGTTCGGTATTATGAGACTTATTCTCGGTACTGTTGGAGAGAATACTATCAAAATTGATAGCACAGGTGACTATACTATTAATCAAGGTGCTCTTAATTCAAATGATACCGATAATTCAACCATCAAAGAAGAACCATTTATTTTTGTAGGTGATTCGTTTGCTGGTACTGGTGGGGGGACAGTTAATGTGACGCCATATTTACCTCGTATTATTGACGAAAGTGACTTACGGGTTCCATCTGAAATTCTAGCATTGAGTGTTTCTGATAATTTCTATCACCGTGCCTATGGTTCAGGTAAGAGTACGACTCTACGCAAGGCGCAGGATATCGCTATTTATAACGCACGTATTCGTATCGCTACCGAAAAAGGGGTAAAAAGCGTTGATGCTGTCATGACTTCAACAATGCTTATCCTAGGGCAACAAGGATTTGATACGAAAGACGGATTCTATCATGTGTTCGTCGCAGCTTCATCTCCGAAGGACCTTCCTCTGTCAATTAGTAATGAAAGTGAGCTCGTGATACCACTCCAGAAGCTTGAACAGTACACCTCGACTGCGACGTTTTATAAAACTATTGGTTCAGGAAAGGATACGGACCTTGCAAATGCCAAGAAGACAGCAATTCGGAACGCATTGATTCGTATTGCAAAATTAAAGGGTGTTTCAAAAATTGATGCTCTTCCGTATACTATTCTTGAAGAGAAGGCGTATGACTACAACGGGTATAAGCATTACTTTGTAGCACTATCATCACCGAGGTAAATATGAAAAAAGCCCCCAATTAGTGGGAGCTTTTTTTGTTAAAAAGATCAATTAATTCTTACAATATTCACAGGTTCCATTTTTTTGGAATAACACACGAATCCTACAGGGTTCGCTTGTGTAAGTGAGAGTAATATAGTCAGCTTCTTCTGTTGACAAACTACTACCACCCGCTGTTTTAGTTGAACCGCTCCCCGCAACATAGTCATATTTTTTACCGTAACCGAATGTATGGATATGATAATGATCAGGGTCGGGATTTTCAAAGATTCGTGAATCACCAGGTGCTTTGAGGTCGCAGTATTCATTCCAGTACATAGGAAAGGTTTGCTTTCTCGTTATTGCTTCTTTGTGTTCTGACTCCTCTTTGGTAGTGTTCGTGTCTTTTCCGTTGTTCACGAAAAACATACTTACAATAATTACTACTATGGAACAAATTCCTACCCAGCTGATAACCTTTACCAAGGGAGATTTTTCAAGGCCGGTTGCGACTTTACTGTCATGGCCGCTGTCTTGTTTTTCTTCGTGGCTCATAATTTTTTCCTCCTTATTACTTCAGATGCAATTCGGCTAATGAATTCTTTTTGATTGATTCCAGAAGAGTTTATTCCTTCAAACACAATCACTTCCGCGCCAGATTGCTGACGGTACGTTTTTGTTGTCTGTTCAATAATCATTGTGAGTTCCTCTTCACTTATCTTGTCATGTGTACCAGCAACATTCTTTTTCTTAGTGTTAATGTATGCTTGGATGTTTTCATCGAGCATTACATTAAATTGTTTCTGGGTTTCTTTTAATGTTTCTGCCTTGGCCTTAGCAAGATTTTTCTTCTCTTCCTCTTGTTCAATCAGTTTCTGTGTCTCGTAGGCGTTACCGGTAATTTTTATATCACCAATTTCAACACGAGTAAGATGTAACGCAATGTCAGATACTAGTAAAGAATGTTCCAATCCTCTTTTGTAGTTATCTGCTTTTACTCGGGTAAGATATTCTCCGAGGTAGTTACATAAGTTGTCTCCTTTTGTTTCTTCTTCGAACTGTCTTCCAGAAGTAATACTTAAGGTTTTTGTTGCGGATCCAAGTCCTTGACTCGTAGTTGTCTCAAGGCGATGCACAATCTCTTCAATAAGTTTGTCGTGATTCATTTCGCCACGAGTAAGAGAATACAATGCTGCACTGTCTTCAGGATTAATTTTGAAGGTATAGGTTACTACTCCTTCCGCTTGGTCTAAGTTTTCCATGTTTATTTCATTAAATGGGACAGGTACTAAAAAAGTTCCTGTTTTATAAGAAATAACACTTGTAGCAAACTTTCCAAGGGGAGTGTGTACTGGCCCTGCACCAAAGTGCTGGTTTGAAAATTTTCCAAACCAAAGATAGATTCCGAATTGATTACCTTTTGCTATTTTTAAATTGTTATTGCAATAGGCGATAATTCCGATGATAACCAAAATCATTATAATTCTGGGGAGGATGTCTTGAGTTGTAAAAGCAAAAACTGCTAGTACAACCATGATTACAAGAGCGGACCAGAAAATAGTCCAAAACCCTTGATCTGTCTGGGTTGATTTTTTAATTTCCATATTTCGTAGTATTTATTTTTTTGAATGTGATTTGCTAGTATTATACACCAAATAAGTGAAAAAGTCAAGTAATAAAGCCTTGTGGTATAAGGCCCACAAAGCCCGATTTGTCTTTTTGCTATAAAATGGTATACTCTTTTTCGTTAGTATTTTTGTATGGCCCTATCGTCTAACGGTTAGGACATCGGCTTTTCAAGCCGGTAATCCGGGTTCGATTCCCGGTAGGGTCACAAATCGCAGATAGCAGACAAACTGCTTTGTCTGCGGGCGATTTGTGAAAGCGCAGGCATAATCCGTTAGTAGACGGATTGCCGAGCTGGGGTCGGCAAGTACTTACATTTTTTACGATTTTAAGAAGTAAAAAATTTAGTAACTTGTGACCACGTAGATTTGTGTGCGGAAGCACTCAATTCTCATCTTAGGGAAAGATGGCTGAGTGGTTGAAGGCACCGCTCTCGAAAAGCGGAAGAGGTGAAAGCCTCTCGAGGGTTCAAATCCCTCTCTTTCCGCAAGTAGTACGAAGTACTACGAGGAAGGATTTGAAAGCCAGAGCGAGTGAAGACGAGTGAGTCGGGGTTGCGAGATTTTTCAGCAGAAAAATACTTGTGACCAAATCCCTCTCTTTCCGCCGAAATTTAAAATTTTAATTTAAATGCGCGGTTAGCTGTCTTGGTGGATAACGTAGTACAATCTCAGGATTAATGTTTCTTTAAAATTTCAATTTATTATGCGCGGTTAGCTCAGTTGGTAGAGCGTCCCCTTGACGTGGGGAAGGCCAGGGGTTCGAATCCCTTATCGCGCACAACGTGAGGGATAGAAAGCAAACTGCTTTGCTTTCATAAGGGATTCGAAAATCTTTTCCTTATTTTTAAAATGGAAAAGATGTACTGATCTTGTAAAGATCGAAATTCCCTTATCGCGCACAAGATTGCTCCCGAAAAAAAACCACCGAATAAATTCGGTGGTTTTTGTTTAAACTCTTTTAAAAAATTACTTTGTCAAGCCGTAAAAATTTATGAATCCTCTAACTACTCGAATTAAACGCCTTCTTTCTGCATAGTCCACATCTGTTATCTTAACAAGACATCTTTCCCACCACTTCTTATTTCTAGTTTTGTTGTCACTGAAAAATAATTTCATTTTCTTTTTACCCTTATTCCAATCTAAATTTTTGAAAAACTCCCAAAATATATCTTGAAATTTTTTCAATGTATTATCATCAGATTGAATATAGTAAGGAATAAAAGTTGTTCCAAAACTAAAAATTGTGTATGGTGATTCTCCACTTGGATATCCCGTAACGGTAAAAGAACGTGCTATTGTTGAGACAACAAGTGTTTTGTCACCAACACGGAAAATGTCATATAAACAACCCTCTGCACTGGCTCTGAAACTTGAGTTATTAAACCATTTTTCATCAACAATCTCACCTTCTTTTTCAGAAACAGTCCTTGTTTCAATATACATAAGATGTGAAATTGATTCTATTTCACCAAGTTTAATTTTCTTCGTAAACTCTTTCCATGCATAACCCACTAAATATTCTCTATTTTCGGCACTAACTCCTCTAAATAATTTAGTAAAGTATTTAGAGGCAATTATAAACATAATTTTTTTCATTTGATTTATTATTTAATTTTCAAAGAACCACTTACAAGGTAGGTTCAGACTCCTTTTTTGAATTTTTGTTTTAGAAGTTTTCACAAACTCCGTTCTGGCCTAGATACCTTGTATCCGATCAACTAGCGTTAGTTTGATTTTTTACATTTGAACCTATTTTTAAGTTAAAAGAACAAAAGCAGTCTTATTTAAGACTGCTTTTGAATATTCGAGAGTTTTTGTTTTAATAGATAGGAGTTATATATACAAACACTCACAAGCAGTCTCAAATTTCGAGTCTGCTCGGCGGCGGTTATTGATTTGTATATTTAACTTAGTCACATTTAGATACTAGCAAATAGATTATGAGCTTGTCAAGTTTTTGAAACCATATTATGTTATGTCCATTGGTCAGACACGCAAAAATCCTAAGGGAAGCCCGCGAAGACTCCTCCTCAAACCTCTTCTCCTCGCGGATGAAATTCGAAATCACCGCCAAATTTCAAAAACATTAGTTTTGGTTTTAAAAATTGTTCAAGATTGGTAAAGTAGAGACACCTCCAAAACCCTAATTTTTGGCTATCGGATTCTATTTGAAATCAGGCATTCTCCTTGCTATAATAGTGCATTCTATGAACACACAAATCATTATTCTTGCTGCCGGTCACGGTAAACGCATGCAATCAGAACTACCAAAAGCACTGACGCCACTTCACGGAAAGCCGTTTATTTCTCATCTTCTTGAAACGATAAAAAAATCAGATATTGACCAGAATCCAATTATTGTTGTTGGGCAGAAGCGTGAACAAATCATCGACGTGCTTGGGCAAGCGTATCGCTACGCTGTTCAAGAAGAACAACTTGGCACGGGTCACGCTGTCATGATGACTGAACATCTAAAGGGGGACTCAAAGCAAACGCTTGTCTTGTATGCTGATCATCCACTGGTAAGCACTGATACAATACGAAATATTATAAATACTCACGAGAAAGAAAATGCCGTACTTACTATGGCGACGGCACAGGTCCCTGATTTCCACGATTGGAGATCAACATTTTTATCGTTCGGACGATTTGTTCGTGATGAAGAGGGGAATATTTCTCGTATTGTTGAAGCAAAAGATGCGACAGAAGATGAAAAAGCTATCACTGAAGTAAACCCCGCATATATGTGTTTTGATACGAACTGGTTGTGGGATCACTTACACTCTCTGAAGAACGAAAATAATCAAAAAGAATATTATTTAACAGATCTTGTCTCGCTCGCTTTTGCCGAAAAACAAAAAATAGCATCTGTGGCTATTGATCCACGAGAAGCGTTGGGTGTAAATACAAAAGAACAACTTGAGCTCATTGAGCGTATATAAAAACACCCCCGACCAGAAGTCGGGGGTGTTTTCTTTGTAGGTTATTTATTCTTGTGAATCCAGATATACGCGTCTTCGAGGGCTTTGACTGCGTCTCCGGCTGCAATGTTGTTTTGGTGATATTTACCGTTTGTACAGTCACCAGCAGCCCAAATACCAGGGGTTGTAGTCATTTGAGTCATTGGGTCAACTACGATTTTACCCAGCGCATCGATTTCTACGATATCTTTCATAAAACCAGTATTAGGCACCTGTCCGACTTCAACGAATATACCTGTCGCAGGAAGGGTGTGTTCTTCGCCGGTAACCTTGTCTTTATATGTGAGAGATGAGACAAATTGGTTACCATCAACGCGAAGAATATCAGCGTTCTTGATTCCTTTAAATTTTGGATTTGCGAGTGTTTTTGCAATAGTGATTTCATCTGCTTTGAATTCAGGACTTCGATGAACAAGCGTCACACTCTTGCAGTATGCGAGAAGTTGGAGTGCTGTTTCAAATCCCGCATTTCCTCCTCCAATCACAAGCACGTCTTGATCAGAAAAAAGAGGTCCATCACATGAGGCACAGTAGGTGATACCTTTGTGTTCGTATTTGTCAGCATTTTCTGCTTCGAGTTTTCTTCGGCCACTTCCACTTGCAACAAGTACTGCTCGGCCCACGTACTCTTTATTAGCGTCTGTTTTTACGATAAACGTCGAATCATTTTTACTAACATTTGTTACTTTTTCACCTTCTGCGACATCAAGAAATTGCCCTTTATATGAAAGTGCATGATTCTTTAGACCTTCACCTAAGTCGTGTCCTGAAATAGTCTGTGTTCCAATCCAGTTGTAGATGGTGTCTGATACAGTTGATTGTCCTCCAAATTCAGAAGCAATGATGATTGATTTGAGTTGTTTGCGGGATGCGTAGACAGTGGCTGCTACTGCAGCGGGGCCACCACCGATGATTATTAGATCATACATAAAATAGGTTGTAGGAATTAGGTTATAGGTAATAATGAAAATCTTGTAAGAAGATTATAGTACAAAAATATATAAATATCAAAAAGCCCCGCGAGGGGCTTTTTGATATTTGAAGTTATTTCTTGTTTCTTCGGAGGAATGCTGGAACAGTACTCCAGTCTTCTGTATCATCAATAAAGATTTCTTCATCTGGGATTTCTTTCTTTTCTGGTTTTTTGATGTATTCAGTTGGAGTTTCTTTTGGAGCTTCCTTTTTGAATATCTGAAGAAGGTCTTCCTTTGGTTGAGGAGCCTGCTCTGGTGCTTTTGTTTGCCCTAGTTGGAAGAGCGAACGTTTTGGCATATCAGTAGGGAATCCTGTTGCGATAACCGTAACCTTCATTTCACCTTTCTTGAGCTTTTCATCCTTGATTGTTCCAAAAATTACTTTTGCTTCTTTATCGATTGATTCAGTGATTACCTTTGCTGCTTCCTGTATCTCATGAATCGTGAGGTCATCACCACCTGAGATTGCGAAGAGTACACCCTTTGCTCCTGAAATAGAGAGGTCGAGAAGGGGAGAATTGATGGCCATAAGAGCGGCCTTCTCTGCGCGTCCTTCGCCTGATGTGATACCAACACCCATGAGGGCACTTCCTGCATCGCGCATGACTGCACGAATATCAGCAAAGTCGAGGTTGATCATACCTGGGGTCGTGATGAGTTCTGAGATACCTTCAACTGCTTGTTTGAGAACTTCATCACACATTGCGAATGCCTGACGGAACCCAACGTCCTTACCAGAGATGATAATGAGACGGTCATTTGGGATTACGAGAATAGCATCAACTTCGCGTTCGAGCTCACTCAAACCCTGGTCTGCGAGACGCATACGCTGATTACCTTCGAAGGAGAATGGTTTTGTAACGACAGCAACAGTGAGAATGCCTTGCTCCTTTGCTGCTTGGGCGATGACAGGAGCTGCACCTGTTCCAGTACCTCCTCCCATACCACATGCGATGAATACCATGTCTGCACCTTTTATCACGTCTTGAATTTCAGCTTTTGTTTCTTCAGCTGCGCGCTTACCGATTTCTGGATTCATTCCTGCGCCGAGTCCCTTGGTTAAATTTTTACCAAGATGAACTTTCTTTTCTGCAAGAGAGTTATGTAAATCCTGAGTGTCCGTATTCATAACAATGAATTCAACTCCGCGGACTTTAGAGCTGATCATGTGATTGAGTGCATTCTTTCCGGAACCACCGACGCCGATGACCTTGATACGGGCGAATGACTCGATTTCTGGGTTAATTTTAGGCATATATTTCGAGACTGATGTCTTTCGTTACTATTAAATATTCGTACCCCCTATGATAGCAGAAATTAGCAAAAAGCAAACATTTGACAAAATGTTCTATCGGGTTCTAATTATTTTAAAAAAATAAAAAATAGTGCGCTCTATACACTATGGTAAGAGCTGAGAAAGCATTGTTTTGAAAAAACCTTTGACTTGTTTTATGTTGTCACTTGTATGTTGTTGTATTCCTCCGTAGATTGATTCGTCTCCCGCAGATAACGCAAGCCCAAGAGCGGTATACCATGATGCGTCACGAATTTTAAACATTGTATTGAGTGTGGTGTCTGTCGGGCCGATGCGAGAAGGAAGCTTCAATTCTTTTTTTGCGATTTCCTCGATACGATTTATGTGTGCACCACCTCCAGAGAGAATAATTCCTGCGGGGAGGAGTCCGTTTCTACGAAGTCTTTTTAGTTGATTGTTTACGAGTTCAAAAATATCAGTGAGGCGCGCTTCAATAATCTCATCAACTTTTTTCTTTGGATAATCTCCTCCTGTGATAGTTCCGATTTTTACATTTTCTGCTTCTTCGAGTGGGATACGGAATCCAAGTGCGACGTCTTTGGTGATATCCATACTCCCGATTTGGAATACTTGGATTGACATGAGGAGATTATTTTCAAACACAGCCATTGAGACTGTTTCAGCTCCCACATCGAGCAAGAGACACCCTGCCGCCTTTTGTTTATTCGAGAGAAGGACTGCACTCGAGGCGATAGGTGATGCAATGATGTCGATAATATCAATACCCGCGAGTGTCATTGCGGTGACGAGGTCTTCGAGGTTTTGTTTGAGGCATGTTACAAACAATGTTTTAACTTCGAGTTTGACACCCTTCATTCCTTCTGGGCGACCGTGGATTTCTTTGCCGTCGAGTTTAAATTCTTGGGGGATTACGTGGATTATTTTTTTGTTTGTACAGTCGAGATTTTCTTCGCTGTGCGCGAGTGCTTTCTGTATGTCGAGCTGGGTTATCTCTTGGTCTGCACGTGAGATGACTGCTTCACCTGACGCAATAGCTGAGCCAAGATGGATGCCTCCAATTGAAACATAGGCCTTGTGAATTTTTGTGTTGAGAGCTTTTTCTGCTTGTTCTACTGCGCGTTTGATGCTTCCTGCGACATAGTCAACGTTGTGAATATATCCGAGTCTGACGCCGTGTGATTCAGAACTTCCAGTGGCGATTATTTCTGGCGTAGTATTTCCTTTTGCATATCCAAGCACCACAACTCGTGTTGTGTGTGTGCCAATATCTATTCCGCAGATGTAATTAATTTTAGCCATTTTTTTTCTTCCTTTTCCATTGTACTACCATGTTCGTATCCTTTCAAATGGAGGAGACCGTGGATAAAGAGAAATTTCAAAAATTCTCTGTACGACATGTCAAAAAGTGGGGCATCTTTTTTCACTCGAGCAAGATCAAATGTAATTTCTCCAGAGGTTTTTGAAAGAGAAAATGAGAGGATGTTTGTGGTACTGTCTTTGCCTCGATAGTCACGATTGAGTATACGTTGGGCTCGGGCAGAAATAAAACTCACTGAGAGTTCATATTTTTTTCCGAGAATTGCCTCTTTAATATAGACAAAAGGCAAGCGTGGGAGCTTGCCTTTTGTCGTGTTTGTGATTGTGCAAGAATCAACTGACTTCATTATGTGTGATTATTTGCGTCCGCCTCGAACTGGTCTTGTTGCCTTTCCTAGCTTTTCAAGTTTTGCTTGGTTCTTTCTGCGTGTAATACGCTTGAGTGTTGCATGCTTCACTTTGAGCTTTGAGAGAGGACGTTCGTTGTAACGCTTGCTCTTAACCTTGCGGATAATGCCTGCTTCCGTTACCTTACGAGAAAAACGGCGGATAACGCTCATATTACTCTCGTTTGCATTTTTCTTTACTTCAATAACTGTAATCATATATGAGGATTATCATAGCATAGCTTTATTGTTACAGCAAGTCCTCAGGGTCTACGTTGATTGAGAATCCGGGTGGAAGTTCAAGGAGTTTTGATAGGAGGTGGTTTTCACGAGGTTCATTTTCCCTCGAAGGGATTTTCCAAAGTGTTGGGTCAACTTTAATCACTGTATTTGTGACATATTGTCCACGGACTTTTCCAACAAAAGCAGAGAAAATTTGAGGATCGTATTCTCCCAGAAGTGTGTCGAGGAATGCGCGTGCCTTTTCTGTTTCTCCAGCGGTTCCCGTGAATGTGATTTTTATTAATCGACGAAATGGTGGATAGCCGAATTGTTTTCGTTCACGTAAATCTTCGCGGTAGAGAGGAAGTACATTACCACTCAAAATGCATTCAAGAATGTGATTGTCTGGTATCCGAGTTTGGATAATGAGGTTCCGTTCGGTGAGTGTGTGAAGTTTTTCTATGATATGGATAATTTTTTGCGTCATATTAAAACTCGGTATAGAAAGTAATCCGTCGAGTGAAATAATCGCACTGTGTGTGACGGGCGTCGAGAGGTACGAGAAGGCAAGTTCTGTGCCGATGAGAATGGCCCCCTTGTTACCCTGAAGTGTTTTGATTGCTTCGCGGGCTTCTTTTTCTGTGGGGGTGGATTCTTTATCTATGGATAGGATTGTTGCAGTTGGGAATTCTTTTTTTACGGCTTCATAGACTCGGTCTGCTCCAATACCAATAGGAGTGAGATTCCAGCTTGTACAGTCAGGGCATCTGATTTCAGTTATCTCCTTGTGCCCACATTTATTACACATGAAGACACGGTTGCCTTCTGTTTTAGTCGCGGTGCGTTGTTTTGATCCATAGAGAACAATTGGTGTGGTGCAGTTAGGGCAGAGAAGTGTATGTCCGCAGTCGTGACAGACTGTAATACCAGCGAGACCTTTGCGAAGTGAATAGAGGAACACTGATTCGTTGTGTTCGAGTGCATAGGCAATCATCTTTTTTGTTTTGTCGGAAAGAATTTCAAATAACTTTGCACCTTTGGTGTCGCGCTCTTCTTTCATGTCGATGACAAACTGTCGTTCAACATGGGGGAGACGAAAGAGCGGTGAAGCAACTTCGCCTAGTTCACCTTGGTCATGTCGGTGGAGTGTTTCTGGGCGAATAAGTGTATCTCCGAGAATGAGTTTGATTCCTCGACGTTTTGCGTACACTTCTGCGAAAGTACGAATATCAAGATAGGGACGACCAAATTGTTTGTATGCATCGGAGCTTTCGTGTTCGATGATTACTGTTTGAATATCATCACGAGGAATCGAGAGGAACATTCCTGTACCAATAATAAGAATAGGATGCTCCATCGCGAGGCAGGCATTGTAATTTTGGATCAATGTTTTTTTTGAAAGACTTCCGTCAAATGCAAATACGTATTGCTCGATGCCTTTTGTTAATGCTTCTTTGATTCGTTCTATATCATACCGAGTTGGTACACAGATAAAAATAGATTGTTTTTTTGCGAACACTTCGCGAATGAGCGTACGGTACCAACTAATACGGTCAGGAGTAAGTGCTTGGAAGATTACCTGTTCACTTTTGAGGATTGGTGACTCTTCTGCGGTTTCTTTTTTTTGTGGAATAACAAGTTCGTTTGCATTTTCTATGAGTGATTGAGGAAGAAGCGCACTGATTACTGCACCAGTTGTGCTCACTGCATAATCTTTCATCATGACACAGGCGTCAAAAAATTCTGGCGTGAATGGGGAAGGACCTTTTATCTTTGTAATTTTCTTAATTTGATATTCAAGAGAACGAAGACTCGATTTTAAATTTTCTGCGGGTTCTGCTTCGATGACGATTGCATCAATAGTACGAGAACGTACAGGAACAGAAACGATTGTTCCTGGTTGGACATGTTCTCCTGCAAAATATGAAAGGTATTCGCGCCCAACACCTTTTTTTATTGGAATAACAGTCAGTATGAACATACTCACATCCTAGCATAGACCCATTTTTTGGGAAGCAACTATCTATAGAGCAGAGCATTCCGTACCTTTATTTTTGTGCTATAATCAGCCCACACGAAACGAACTATATGGCTTTATTTTCTAAACAATTAGGCATTGATTTGGGGACAGCAAATACGCTTGTGTATCTTCCTGGTAAGGGAATTGTGCTTAATGAGCCTTCTGTTGTTGCAGTATCTGAGCAAGACAATACTATTATTGCTATCGGAATTGAGGCAAAGGAAATGATTGGCAAAACTCCTGAAAGTATTATTGTTTATCGACCAATGAAAGATGGTGTGATTGCTGACTATCGCGTTACTGAAGCAATGCTCCGATATTTTATTGGCAAAGCTCTTGGTAAATACAATCTTTGGAAGCCAGATGTGATGGTATCTGTTCCTGCAGGAATTACTTCGACTGAACGTCGCGCTGTTGTCGAGGCGGCAGTGCGAGCAGGTGCTCGTAATGCGTATGTGGTGAAGGAGCCAATTTTGGCAGCCATCGGTGCAGGTATTCCTATTCACGAATCAAAAGGTCACATGGTGATGGATATTGGCGGTGGGACGACAGATGTTGCGGTTATTTCACTTGGTGGGATTGTTGCTTCGACTTCAGTCAAATGTGCGGGAGATAAAATCGATCAAGCGATTTCTGATTACATTAAAAAAACATTCAATCTTGCTATTGGTGATAAAACTGCCGAAGTAATCAAAATGAAAATTGGCGCGGCGGTACCACTCGAAGAAGAATTAACTATCACCATCAAAGGACGTGACTTTATTCAAGGATTGCCACGTACTGCGCAGATTTCTACAAATGAAGTTGTGCGAGCTATTGATAAAGAGCTTCGGGTAATGATCGGAGCTATCAAAGACGTGCTTTCTGAGACACCTCCTGAGCTTGCGTCCGATATTATCGATGAAGGAATCATCATGACTGGTGGATCTTCACAGCTTCGTAATCTTGCTGATCTCGTATATCGAAGAACTGGAGTAAAGGCACGCGTTGCTGATGACCCACTCTTTTGTGTTGTGCGTGGTACAGGAGAAGCATTGAGTCATTTGGATACCTACAAGAAAACTATTTTAACTAAAAAATAAAAAAATCTTCCCATGATTAAACCACGAAAGATTTTTAACATCTTCCTTTATGTTTTTGCTGTGATTGGACTCGCATTTTTTGGTGTTTTTGTCTCAATGCAATTTGGATGGCTCAATGTTCGAGGGACTGTTTCAGAGAGAAATTCCTATTTTAAGACATCTCCGTCTCCGCGAGCCGAAGGGTCTGCAAAAAAATATACACGCTCAAGTCCTGTTGGCGTTCCCACACCTCATTTGCCATGGGCGCAATCAGAAGAATGGGCAGTAATGAAAGAAGCGTTTACTCGCGATCAAGATATCATCAAAAAAGCTGCCAGTGATGCTGGGGTACCGGCTCGAATTTTACTCGGAGGAGTGATTGGCGAACAATTTCGTTTCTTTACTGGTAAACGAGATTCATTCAAATCATATTTTGAACCATTGAAAATTCTCGCATCACTTTCAAAATTTTCTTTTGGTATTGCAGGACTGAAACCACAGACTGTGGAACGAATTGAATTACAGCTCAAGGATGTCTCGTCTCCTTTTTATCTCGGGGCACATATGGAACATATCGCAAATTATGACCCTTCTATTGTTGATGTTTCCGAAGCACGAATGGCGCGTATTACTGATGCCAAGAATCCCTACTATTCATATCTATATGTGGGGCTCTATATGAATCAAGTTATTGCACAATGGGATAAAGCAGGATTTGATATTTCAAATCGACCCGATGTGCTTGCGACACTGTATAATCTTGGTTTTTATAATTCCAAACCACACGCTGAGCCGAAAGCGGGCGGTGCGGAGATTCTTGTGAATGGCAATCTATACACTTTCGGAGACTTGGCGTACGAATTTTACTATTCATCAGAACTTTCCGATATTTTTCCTGCTACGGTACAATAGAAGATATGACACACGAGCGTTTTGTTTTACCCAAAGAGTTATATCACACGTATATTGTCGCGGGAGATCCAGTACATGACCCGCTTGTTATTCGAGATGAACTACAAAAAAGAGAAGAAATGAGTCGAGACGGTGGTGATTTTTTATGTCAGATATATGATTCACTCACTGTTGCCGACAGTACATTTTTAAAAGGATGGCATTCAGAAGGGAACGTTAATACAGGGAAACGAATTTGTATTATTGGAGCAAAAGCTATTAACCGCGAAGCTGAAAATGCACTTCTGAAAATGCTCGAAGAGCCACAGTTAGGCACACATTTTTTTATTGTTGTACCAGAGCCAGAGATGCTTGCGGAGACTATTCGCTCACGAGCACATATTTTGAAGATGGATACTAGCACGAGCCGAAGTGCTACTTCGGCTCGTGCATTCATTTCTGCCTCACCAGAAAAACGGTTGCTTGTAATCGATGAACTTATTAAATCGCACAAAGACGATGAGACGAGTGGTGGATTGCGCTATGATGCGCTTCAATTACTTTCCGACATTGAACGAACTCTTTACGAAGAACGATTTATAAAAAACAAAACTGATACTCATCTTGGAAAACTTTTAGAAGAAATTGGAATACTCCGTGGCCATCTCGGACTTCCTGGTGCGTCAGTAAAAATGATTTTAGAACACCTCGCGCTTGTGATATAATAGATAAACTACTTGTCCCGTTAGAAGCTGTGATTGTTTGTGATTGGAAAGCGGGAAAATAGAAAATATATTAATCAAATAATACTAAGCAGAAAGTGATGTAACAAAAAATCACAAATTTGCTTCTAATCGGGATGACTTACAATACATCAAACTTTAAAGCAGAATTAAAAAAAGCAGAAGAATGGCTTTCTCGTGAATATAGTCAGGTACACACTGGTCGCGCGACACCAATGATTCTTGACTCAATCATGGTTGATAGTTATGGGCAAATGATGCCAATCAAAAATGTGGCAGCAGTGAGTGTTGAAGATCCTAAAACGCTTCGTATTGCACCATGGGACAAAAGTGCGATTAAAGAAATTGAAAAGGCGATTCAGTCTGCCAATCTCGGACTTTCAGTTGTCTCTGATGGCGAAGGTGTACGATCGATATTTCCAATGCTCACAACAGAAAATCGTCAGAAGCTCGTGAAAGTTTTAAAAGACAAACTTGAAGATGGACGTATTACAGTGCGTAAGGCACGACAGGAGGCAATGGATACATTGGATGAGATGTCCGAAGACGATGCGAAGCGCGCAAAAGACGATATTCAGAAATGCGTTGATGAAGCAAATAAAAATCTCGAAGGAATTTTTGCGAAAAAGGAAACAGAAGTGATGAATTAATCATCTCCCTACGGGAGATCACCCAAAGGGTGAAAAATTACAAATGCACAATAAATCAAACGCACTTACAATTACTCTCCTCATTATCGCAATCCTTTTGTTGGGATATATTGCGTTCTTTAAAGATGGGAATATGTTTTCTAATGATTCAAAAGAGAAAGTGAATGAGCCAAAAACAGTAAATCCTGAATCTAAAACTCCTGCTGTAAAACCACCAATTACAGGCATCCCAACGTCAGTAAAAAATCAGTATGAAGCCATGAAAAAGCAATATGGAAATTCTATGGGAGCAGCACTAGAGATTTGTAAAAAGGGAAATGAAATAGTGTATGCTGTTTCGGGTTCTGGTGGGTATGTGGGAGTGTCTTATTATTATGGTAGTAGTGGTAATTTAATAGAATCAAAAGAATGGAGCGATATCGTATCAGAAGATACGTTCACAGATTCGTTCGATATAAAATCCTACTCTTGTCAGATTGTTGAAACTTCTCGAAAATAATTTATGAACATTTTAATTTTTATTGTCATCTTACTTGTACTTGTCGTGTCCCATGAATTTGGGCATTTTATTGTTGCGAAAAAATTCGGCATTCGTGTTGATGAATTTTCATTTGGATTCCCCCCAACACTCTTTAAGAAAAAGGTGGGTGAGACAACATACAAGTTCAATCTCTTGCCGTTTGGTGGGTATGTGAAAATTTTTGGAGAGAATCCAAACGATGAATCAATCTCTGGTCCTGATAGTGGACGAAGTTTTGCGATGAAATCACGAGCTGTTCAATCTGCAGTACTTCTCGCTGGGGTAGTGATGAATTTTCTTGTCGCATGGTTACTTCTTTCTGTTGGATTTATGACAGGACTTCCTTCTTCTGCGGGGCAAGTTCCAACTGGATATACCCTCAAAAATGAATCATTGGTGATTACGAGTATTATGAGCGACAGTCCTGCGGAGAAAGCTGGACTTACTATTGGAGATAAAATAACACAACTTAAATCAAAAAGTCAGATTACAGAAACACCATCTCCTGAGAGTGTGCGCTATTTTATTCGTCAGCACGGAGATGACTCAATTGAAGTTTCCTATACACGAGGGGGTGAAGCAAAGACTGCAACAATCATGCCAGTGTCAAAAGATGGTGATACACCAATGATTGGTGTATCAATGGATGTGATTGGTAGTTTGAAATTACCTGTTCATACCGCAATTCTCGGAGGATTCAAGCTCGCATGGCACTATACAACAGCAACGGTTGTTGGATTCTATACACTTGCACACGATGCAATTCTCGGAAAAGCGGACATGTCGACTATTACTGGACCGATAGGAATCGTTGGTACTGTTGGTGATGCAGCTTCGTTTGGTTTTATCTACTTACTTTCTTTTACTGCACTTATTTCAATTAATCTCGCAGTGATAAACCTCATTCCATTTCCAGCACTTGATGGGGGACGATTACTTTTTCTTCTCATTGAGAAAATAAAAGGCTCACGGATTAAACCTGAGATTGCAAACATGGCGAATTTCATCGGTTTCGGACTTTTGATGATTCTCATGCTCGTGATTACCTATCACGATGTTGTGAAGTTGTTTTAAAAATAAAAAAAGGGAGTCCAGCATCTGCTGGACTCCCTTTTTAGGTTAGGAAGGAAATATTATTTTTATCGAATCGCATCCTTTTGTTTTGAGAAATGTTCCTATTATTGAGGGTGTAAATCGAGACCGTAATTCAAATAACGAGAGATCAACAACGAGGTCGTAAGGTTCTTTGTTTAACGTGTACGTTGTTTTGTCGTCTCCTAGGGTAATCCAATCAGGGGATTTAAGATGGGAAGGTTTTACTTGGATACATACAGAAAAAAGATTTTTAGTATGCATAAATTCAATTGTGTCACCACGTAATAATTTTTTGCAGTCTTTTCGTTGTAACAATAATTGTACAATTTCTCCTTCTCCTGTGGCTGTTTGCACGGGAAGGTGATTATCGGATGCGTTTCGTGCCATATTTGTTTTTGTTGTTTTCTCCAAAATAATACTTTTTTGTTGCATTGTCAATAAATCTATGTTATTATGTGAATACATTTCGCCAGCTGGCGATTTATTTTTTACTCATTTTTCTAACTACACGTATTTAATTTATGGAAATCAGAAATATCGCAATTATTGCTCACGTTGACCACGGTAAAACAACACTCACTGATGAGTTGATGAAACAATGTGGAATGAACGAAGATGGTGCATCGATGGACTCAAACGCTCTTGAACAAGAACGTGGTATTACTATTTATGCCAAGAACACGTCTGTGAATTACAAGGGTACAAAAATCAATATTGTTGATACTCCTGGTCACTCGGATTTCGGTTCTGAAGTAGAACGCGTGCTTCGTGCGATTGATTCTGTGCTTCTCCTTGTTGATGCCCAAGAAGGCCCAATGCCACAAACACGATTCGTGCTCAAGAAATCTCTCGAACTCGGTCTCAAGCCAATCGTTGTTATCAATAAAATCGACAAGCCAGCTGCCAACCCTGACCGTGTACACGAAGAAGTACTCGAACTCTTCCTCGAACTTGGTGCAAATGAAGAACAGATTGATTTCAAAACTATTTATGCTATTGGCCGACAAGGTATCGCAAAGCGTGCCCTTACTGATGAGTCAAAAGACCTCACACCACTTCTTGACCTTGTGCTCGAAGAAGTTGCCGAAGCCTCAAAGAATCCCGAAGCTCCATTCCAAGCACAAGTGTTTAACTTGGGGTATGACAACTTCCTCGGACGTCTCGCTATTGCTCGTGTGTACGCTGGCTCTATTAAGACAGGTTCAACAATCGTTGTGAAAGACGACAAAGGTAATTCTCGTACAACACGTATTACCAAAATGTTTACCTTTGAAGGTATTACTCGAAAAGAAGTTGATATGCTTAGTACTGGTGATATTGCTATCATTGCAGGTATTGCTGACGTATTTATCGGCGAAACAATCTGTGTGGATGGGGCGACTATCGCGCTTCCATCTATTGCTATTGATGAACCGACAATCTCTCTTAATTTCCTCGTGAACGATTCACCCTTTGCAGGACGCGAAGGGAAATACGTTACGTCACGACAGATTCGTGAACGTCTCGAAAAAGAACTCGAAATCAACGTCGGACTCCGTGTGAATTTTGATGGATCAGATGAAGAAGAAGTCAGCGAAGGGTACCTCGTCTATGGACGCGGTGAGTTGCACATTGCTGTGCTTCTTGAAAATATGCGACGTGAAGGGTACGAACTTCAGGTATCTCAGCCTCACGTTATCATCAAAGAAGAAAATGGCGTTAAGCTTGAACCGTATGAAGAAGTAACGATTGATGTTCGAAGTGAATTCTCTGGTGCGGTTATTGAGAAGCTCACTGCTCGACGTGGATTGATTACAAATATGAATGAAAAAGAGGGAATCATGCGTCTCCTCATCGAAATCCCTACACGAGGACTTCTCGGTTACCGAGGACAATTTGTCGTAGACACAAAAGGTGAAGGTATTCTCGCGTCACGATTCGTTGGGTTCAAAGAATACGCTGGTGAGATCAAGAAACGTGATGTCGGTTCTATGACATCGATGGTTGCCGGTAAGGTTGCAGCATTCTCTCTCTGGACACTCCAAGAGCGAGGGATACTATATATTGAACACGGTGACGAAGTCTATGAAGGTATGGTTGTTGGCAACGTCACAAAAGGTGAAGAAATGGCGGTGAACCCGACAAAGGGTAAACAGCTCTCAAACATGCGTTCAAGTGGTGCCGATGAAGCGATCAACGTGAAGCCTCCGTTTAAACTCTCAATCGAACGAGCTCTCGAAGTAATGGCAGATGATGAATACCTTGAAATTACACCTAAAAACGTTCGTTTACGCAAGAAATTTCTTACAGAATCAGCGCGCTCAAAAAACAAAACAAGTGCGAAGAAGTAGTAATAGTGTTGTAAAATAAGGAAATTAGGGGGTTGTTGACTTTATTTGATAGTAATGATATTATCATATTGTAGAAAATTATTTATTATCTTAATTTTTAAAAATCTAGTATGGCGAACACAATAACATTCAAACCAAAGCAAGTTACAAAGCGTATGCTTTCAGGTCTTGCCCCACGAGCATATGAAGTGGTTGTTAACCGTTTCGGTTTGACTGATGACGCAGAGCGAAAAACTCTCGAAGCAATTGGCCAGAAATATGGCATCACTCGTGAACGTGTTCGTCAGATTGAAAATGCTGCTCTTACTCTCATCCGTAAATCAGATTTATTTAAGAACGAGAAAGCAGTCTTCGAAGAATTGAAGAAATTCATGCATTCACTCGGTGCAATTATTGGTGAACAAGACCTCCTTGGTCATCTCTCAAAAGATCCTCTCACTCAGAATCATATTCATTTGTATCTCACGCTCGGTGATGAATTTACAAAACACAAAGAAGATGATCATTTCAAAACTCGTTGGAGTGTGAGTGATGAAGTTTCAGATGAAGTTCACTCATCACTTAAAAAACTATACGAAGGACTCTCTAGTGATGAACTCGTACCAGAAGGTGAGCTCGTGTCTCGATTCCTCGAGCATGTAAAAAATCTCTCTGAACAATACAAGAATGAAGAAATCGCGAAGCGATGGCTCTCAATGTCAAAAACAATCAGCAAGAATCCTCTCGGTGAATGGGGTAAGTCAACATCATCAAGCATCAAAACTCGCGGTATCAAGGATTATGCATTCCTTATGATGCGAAAGCATGGGAGCCCAATGCATTTCCGTGAAGTTGCGAAAGCTGTCGCTGATACATTCGACAAGAAATGTCACACAGCAACATGTCACAATGAACTCATCAAAGACAATCGTTTCGTTCTCGTTGGTCGCGGTATCTACGCGCTCTCAGAATGGGGATACAAATCAGGCGTTGTCCGTGATGTCATCAAAGAACTTTTGAAGAAGAATGGCCCAATGTCAAAAGAAGATATTGTTGAACAAGTAATGAAAGAACGATATCTAAAGAAGAACACTATTCTCGTGAATCTTCAGAACTCAAAGTATTTCAAGAAAAATAAAAGCGGACTCTATACTGCAGTCTAAAATAAAAATCAGCCTCGAGGATACTCGAGGCTGATTTTTATTTATGAGTTGCCGAATTTATCTTTTACTATGGTATAATTTCCGTACATGTATAATCGAGGAATCATCAATATTATTTTTATACTTGCCGGACTTATTTTGGCCGCGCTCGTAATAGGTGTATTTACTACTTCTTCGAATTAAATAAGTATGATTGAGACTTTTCTTGCAACTCACAATATAAATTTCTTCCAACTGCTGTTAGTTATTATTGGCTATCTGATGCCGATTCCTCTTGCTCTTCTTGCGTTCCATCTCTGGCACCATTATCGTCAAGAGCGTTTTATTGTTGGAATGAAATGGACACTCCTTGAAATTCAAGTTCCACGAGATATTGTGAAGACTCCGCTTGCGATGGAGCTTGTTTTGTCGAATGCTTTTTATCATAAAAGTATGAAAGGGTTTTGGGAGCAATATGTACAAGGGGCGGTGTGGTTTTGGTTTTCACTCGAGATTGCTTCTATTGAAGGGCGAGTTCGTTTCTTTGTGCGCACACCAAGTCGTGTACGTAATCTCGTGGAGACACAAATTTATGCTCAGTATCCTCAGGCGAAAGTTTTAGAAGTTGATGATTATGTTTTTGATATTCCGCAATATACAAAAAATGGCGATTGGAATATGTGGGGATGTGAGTTTGCAAAACTCAAAGAGGATTTTCTGCCGATTAAGACATACAAAGATTTCGGTGATGATATGAAGACTGGGGTGAAAGAAGAATTTAAGGTTGATCCTATTACTCCGATGATTGAATACCTCGGTTCTCTTCCTCATGGTCAGCAAGTGTGGATTCAGATTATTATTCGGCAAAATATTGTTAAATATCATAGTCATAAAACAGGTAAGCATGTGGATTTCTACGAAGGTGCTCGTGAGTTTATGGAAAATTTCCTAAAGCCATACAGTCGTGCTCAAAAAGACGAAGAAAAGCTCGGTCAATTCGGTATGGACTTGCGTACACCAGAGCCAGTCAAGCCTATTATTCAAGCAATAAACAACCAGCTAAGCCAGGTTCACTTTGATTGCGGTATTCGGCTCGTTGCTCTCTCAGATAAAAAACTTTGTACTGATGAACAGTTCAATAATTTGCGTCGTGAGGTGCGTCTATTGTGGAGACAATACGCTCAGCCGAATATCAATGAATTACATCGTGTGAATTCAACTCAATTCGACGCTCCATGGACTGACCCGACTGGACTTGCGCTTACAAAGATGAAAAAGCGTATGCTTGATTACTATCGTCTCCGTACTTTTTTTCATCCACCAATTCAATACCAGCACAATTATCCGATTATAAATATTTTCTTTCCTTCATATCCACCAAAAGTTTTTGTCATGTCTGCACAAGAAATCGCGACAATTTTTCACTTCCCAGGTATGGTCTCAGAAACACCAAGCTTCAAGCGTCTCGAATCAAAGATTGCCAAGCCACCATCAAATTTACCTCTCTAATCTATGGATACACAACCTACGTCACCAATCATAGTTGATGAGGGTATTCGAGAGAATCATCAGCCGACACCGACACCAAAATCACATTCTCGAATGTACCGCACTCTTAATATATTCTTTTTAATCTGTGCGTGTGCATTGGGTGGGTACTATACATTTTCAGCACCTCCGATTGAAAATAATTCACAGCATACAGTGGTGATTCATATTTCTAAAGATGACACACTATCTAGTGTTTCAAATACGTTAGAAGTTCGTAATGTGGTGCGTTACGGAGTAGTGCTCAAATATTGGACTCGCGTATTGGGCGGGAACACCCTCCGTATTGGAGATTATAAATTCATGAAGGGTCGTCCTGTGTGGGAGATTGCATGGCAGATTGCACGTGCGGATCACAATGTTGTACCGATTCGAGTAACCCTCAAAGAAGGTATTACGAATGCCGATATCACACGGATTTTTTCTGACAATATTTCTGCATTTCGAAAAGATTTATTCATCACTGATGTGAGATATAAACAAGGGTATCTTTTCCCTGATACGTATTTCTTTTACCCGCTCTCGACAACCGATGAGATACTCGATGAGTTGTCAGGAAATTTCAAAAAGCGAACAAAGTCTCTTACTTCCGACATTGAAAAATCAGGGAAAAGTCTTGAGGATATTATTGTGATGGCATCAATCATCGAGAAAGAAGCAAAAGGAGAAGATGATGCATCTATGATTTCTGGAATTTTGTGGAAACGTATCAAGATAGGAATGCCACTCCAAGCGGATGCAGCACCAATAACCTACAGAGAAAAAGGTTTACCAAAAGAACCGATTGGTAATCAGGGGCTTGTATCTATTCGTGCCTCAGTGTATCCTACAGGTTCAGCGTATCTCTACTATTTGCATGACAAGAAAGGGCAGATTCACTATGCAAAGACGTATGATGAACACCGAAAAAACATTTCACTGTATTTACGGTAAAGACTTGTCCCGTTAGAAGCCGTATATGTTATATTTATGTTTTAGGCACGATGGGCATTAAAATCAATTTTTAATTTTTAAAATAACTAATGTTGGAAATCTAATGATTTCCTGCTTCTAATGGGATGATAGAAATATTAAAACAACAAAAGGATTATGAATTGCTCGATGCAGGATCGGGTGAGAAACTTGAACGCTATGGCGAGTATGTTCTTCGTCGTCCTGACCCCGAGGCACTCTGGCAGAAAACACTTTCAAAAGAAGAATGGGACAAAGCACAATTTCGTTTCGTGCGTAATGGCCCACATACAAAATGGGAGACACGCGATGAGGTTGCGAAAGAATGGAACATTTCATTTGGAGATTTTACGTTTTCTATTCGTCCGACATCATTCAAACACACTGGACTTTTCCCTGAGCAACTTTCAAATTGGCAATGGATGGAGAGGGTAATTACTAATTACAAACCTGCCTCGCCGGCAGGCAGGTTAAAAATTACTAATGAAGGGGAAGAGACATCACCGTCAGTGTTGAACCTTTTTGCGTACACTGGCGGGGCAACGCTTGCCTGTGCTCGTGCGGGGGCAGAGGTGTGTCATGTTGATGGGTCAAAGACCGCAGTCGCGTGGGCGCGAGAGAATGCCGACCTCTCTGGTTTAAAGGACGCACCAATTCGATGGATTACTGATGATGTGATCGCATTTCTCAAGCGTGAGATTAAGCGTGGACGAAAGTACGAGTGCTTAGTGATGGACCCACCATCATTCGGACACGGACCAAATGATGAACTCTGGAAGATTGAAGAGCATTTTCTTGAATTGATGGATTTATGTAAACAGGTTTTATCTGATGACCCACTCTTTGTGCTTATCAATGGTTATACTGCGGGGTATTCGCCGATTGCCTATGAGAACACTCTGAAAGATATGATGAACGAAAAAGAAGGGAAGATTGAAATAGGTGAACTCACAATCGCACAATCAAGTGCTGATAAACTCCTCCCGTGCGGAATCTTTGCGAGATGGGAGAGGGTTAAATAATGACGGGGTATTGACAACGGATTGCGTATCTGCTATACTATATCCGAGCTATGGTACCTTTGTAGAGGATAGCTCATATGGGACGGGACCAATTGCAAGTTGGTTTCCGTCCCTTTTTTTGTTTTTCCGTGCATTCAGAGATAATATGTGGAGTTTTTGTATGTATTGACAAAATGGGTATTTGTGTGATATAATATAATGAGTAAGTAGTTCTTTGAAATTTTGATTTTTTAATTGTATTTATTGGGTTTCTTTTGTTTCTTTTTCAGGAGATAAAAGTAACTCAATAAATGTATAACAATTAAATCTTCGAAAAATGAAAAAGTTAATTTTAATCTTAATTGTGGCTTTTATGGCTACTATCTTTAATTCCTGTACAGAAAACACTCCTGTGCCTACAGAAAAGAAATCTCAAACATTACCATTACGAGGTGAAAATGCTATTGATCTTGCTGCCCCGTATTATGATGATTCGCTTGAAAAGCGACTAAATACAGAAATGGCAGCTATTGAACAAAATAAAGCGATTTCAAAATCAAAAGAAATACCAGTGGGTGAAAAAAATTTCAAAAAACTGGTTTCTTTTATTGAAAAAAATGGCTTTGTTGTTCCTCAGAAAGGAGTACCATGTGATTACCAGTACACTTTCTTTGATAGTCACGGAAACCGCCATGCTTTGATTGCTATCAAGCGAGATAAAGATGGTAATCCTTCGACAAAAGGAACTGTTAATCAGATAAGCACATGGGCTTACTACAAAGGAATTAAAGATCAGGAGCATTATTTTGGGTACAGAATAACTTCAGAAAAAGTAGCACCGTTTATTTTTGAGATTGATGGTACATGGAAGCATTCTGATGCCGTAAAGTTTGGCTATGAAGAATTTCTCGCCAAAGTACTAAAATAACTTTATTCAAACAAAATGAAATAAAAACCGATGTATCCTAAACAGGATCATCGGTTTTTTTCTTGTAAAGAGATGATATTGACAAATAGTAATTTTAATGTATGATTTAGAAAAATACATTAAAAACTTAATATTATGAAAAAAATCTTAATTTTACTCCTTTTGGCTTTTCCGTGTATTGTTATTGCGCAAAGTGAAGCACAAACTATTCAACGCTTCGTGCGAGAAGCCTCTTCGTATGAACATCCTGGTAATTTCGCTCCGGCTGTATGTGAAGTTGTTTCAAAATTGTTCATTAAACAACTTGAATCAAGATCAGAATATTTTCGCAGGGTTTCAGTGAAAAAGACAAATCTTCCGAGCATTCTCCATAACATTCATTCAACTGATTCAATTCACTCCAAAATTGATCCACCAAAAAGAATTGAAAAACTAGAGGAGATAACTCATACCGATATTTGGGCTGTGCAGTATAACTTTGTTCCCAAGTCATTTGAATCTATAAAAGAAAAAGGGTCAATAGCTTCGACTGTGATGTCTCTTCTTGTTGTATCGAGTATAGATAATGAATTAAAAGAGAGAGATTTTTTATTTATACGTGGGAATTTAAAAGCAGAGACTAACATAACTATCTTTGTTTATGATTCTATGGCTTTAAAAAATTTTGAAATAAAAGAAAAAGGGTCTACCCTTTGTCCTATTTCTTTTTACGATTATATTGATCTCACAGATGGAAAAAAAACTCAATATCTAATAGTAGTTCCAGCAGTATATTCTGAAAATAGCTTTAAGCTTACTTCATATGCGAATATATTAGCAACCAGTTCCTCAAATACTACATCTTTAGATTATACAAAGGTGACAAGTAAAACAGATGTTATCATTTCAGGGAATAGAGCTACTCTTGAATTGTGGGATTACCAAAATATAGATGGGGATATTGTTAATGTTTACATTGATGGAATTCTGCAAAAAAGTAATCTAAAGCTTATTAGTAATAAATTTGTTCTTCAGGTGTCTGTTCCTAATAAATCTTCAGAAATTACTATTGAAGTAGTTGGCGAAGGTTCTGCTCCTCCTTGTACAGTAAGGGTAAGAGTGGTTGAAGCAGGAAAAGAATTTACTTTAGAGGGGAAAAAAGATGAATTAATGAAAATTAATTTAAGTAAAGCGCACTAAAAGATTTTTAAACAATAAAAAACCGTTCTCTATCGAGGGCGGTTTTTTTTCTTGCAAAAAAGTGAAAATGATATTTGATTTTATTGCATAGTATCTATATACTTTTTTTAAAGGAGGTTATTGTGGAAATAAATAAGTTAAAAGAAAATCAACCCCAATTTCTAATCCATGGTAAGGAGCGAAAAAAATTAAAGAAAGAGTTATCTCTGGAAAAGAGTTTTGTGAGTGATTTTTGGCGATATCAAGATTGTGAGCTTTTCTATAGACGAATTAAAGTCGACCCCGAAACTCACGAGCCGTTAATAAAAGCCAAAAAGAGAATTATTGAACTCGAGATCCTTTTAAACGCTCCCTATGAGCAACCGCATCAGGTAAGTTGCAATGGCTAAAAAAACAGATGAATCAAAAAAGATTCATCTGTTTTTTCTTGCAAAGAGAGAGTGAAAAGGATATTGTGAAATTACAAATGAAAAAGAATGGGAAAACAGTATTTGTCGGTGTGTCGGGCGGGGTGGATTCGTCTGTTTCAGCTGCAATTTTAAAAGACCAAGGATATGATGTCGTTGGGGTTTTTATTCGTACATGGACTCCTGATTTTATCGAGTGTACATGGCGTGATGAGCGTCGCGATGCTATGCGCGTCTGCGCGCATCTCGGTATTCCATTTCTCGAATGTGATGCAGAAGAAGCCTACAAGAAAGGCGTGGCGGAGTATATGATTGAAGAATATAAAAAGGGACGAACTCCAAATCCTGATGTCATGTGTAATCGTGAAGTGAAGTTCGGTGTTTTCTGGCAATTTGCGAAAGCACACGGTGCGGATTTTATTGCGACGGGGCACTACGCGAGGAATAATTACGAATTACTAATTACTAATTACGAACCTGCCTCGCCGGCAGGCAGGTTAAAAAAGGGTAAGGATGCTGGGAAAGACCAGAGTTATTTTTTGTGGACACTGACACAGGAGGATTTGGTACACATTCTTTTTCCTGTCGGCCATTTAGAGAAAAGTGAGGTGCGGAAACTCGCAGAGAAATACAAACTACCAACAGCAACAAAGAAAGATAGTCAGGGTGTGTGCTTCCTAGGTCCTCTTGATATGAAAGATTTTCTCTCACACTATATAGAGCAGAAAAAAGGTGATGTGTTAAATGTTGATGGTGAAGTAATTGGCGAGCATGAGGGTGCGGTGTTTTTTACTCTTGGTGAACGACACGGATTCACTATCACAAAGAAAAGTCCAACTGATACACCGTATTATGTTGTAGCGAAAGATATAGAGAAAAATACGATTACTGTTTCAAATAATTCACTTTCTACATCAGGTGTGGGAAATACTAAAAGTATTTTTGCTCTTATTAATACAAACTGGATTTCAGGGACTCCAGAACAAGGAAAGAAATACACTGCACAGATTCGCTATCATGGGGCACAGTTGCCGTGTGGGATTGAAGTCAGAGAAAGCAATCAAGCAACAATTATATTTGATTCATCAATTCTTGTGTCATCAGGTCAATCAATCGTCGTATATGATGGTGATGTGTGTATGGGTGGTGGCGTAGTGATATAGTATTTTGATATACTTATCACATGAATACACTTCAACAACTTTTTGATCCACTCACTATTGATTTAGGATTGCGACTTCTTATTGCACTTTCTCTCGGCATGATGATTGGCATGGAGCGTGTCTGGGCGCACAAGACCGCTGGTATGCGTACCTATGCACTCGTGGCGATGGGTTCAGCACTCTTTGTTGTTATCTCTGAACAAGTTGTGAAAATGTATACGCACATGCCGGGGATTAACCCGCTTCACTTGGTGTCGAACATTCTCGTCGGCGTTGGATTCATTGGCACGGGGCTCATCGTTACTCGTGATTCGAAATTGATGGGACTTACTTCTGCGACAGGGCTTTGGGTTTCAGCCGGCATTGGTATGGCGGTAGGGTTCAAACTTTTTGGTCTTGCCGTTATTGCGACAGCACTCACACTTTTTATCTTCATCGCATTATGGTTCATCGAGCACCAACTCAAAAAGACTTCATTTTTTAAAGAAATACCAGAAGAGGAGAATTAATAAAAAAAGCCCCGCAAAATTGCGGGGCTTTTTTTATTGCTGATTTTACGATACTATGGAGAAATGCAATCCAACGAAATCCGCCGACGATTCCTTGCTTTCTTTGAGAAACGAGGGCACAAAATAATACCTTCTGCCTCACTTGTACCCGAGAATGACCCTTCGGTTCTTTTCAATACCGCTGGTATGCAACCACTC